>JBFKOW010000048.1:0-19844 GCA_041628615.1 Paracoccaceae bacterium
CTTGCGCTGTTCCTTCGGCTCCATGTAGCGGTCGGCGTCGAAACTGTCGTCGCTGCCGTCGCCCAGCGGCACTTCGCAGGCATAGGTCGTGGCCAGCCCTTCCGGATCGAAGCGGGTGATCGGCCCCGCGCCCGATTCCCCAGCCAGCAGGCGCCGCCAGCTCGCTTCGACGCCGTCTGCCAGCGGCGTGACGAGTCCAAGTCCGGTTACCACCACTCGGCGCATGCGGCTGCCCTCACCTTCGTTGATCTTCGGACCCTGATACCGCAGGCCCGAAGGCCGGGGCAAGGCTCTGCGGCCGGAAGGCTTCGGTCTCCCCCGGATCGGCCGGACACCGCCGTCCGGTCGGGCTCAACACTTCGTTCACCCCTCCGTGCGATCACCGATACGGAAGGGAGAGGCGATGCGCAGGCTCTGTCGTATCCTCACCGCGCTCTGGGCGCTGACCGCCGGCCATCCCGCGTTGGCGGCGTCGGCGGCCTGCTCGGCCGCGCGGGCGCTCGAAGATCTCTACGTTGCCATGGAGGCCGTGCAGGCGACCGACGGCCGCCTCGGGATGGAGGAGTTCCAGGAACTTCTGGAGCTGAAGCGCGGCCTCGACGTGAAGTCGACGCGCGCGGCGCTGGCCGGGTCCGAGATCGGCGGCCAGGTCCGGGAGGCCCTGATCCCGTTGCTGACGATGGAAACCTTCCAGGCGATCCGCGCCGGCGATGTCGTCATCGTCGGGAGCCTGCAGCGCGAAACCACCGCGGCCCAGATGTCCCGGGCGCTGTCGGTGCTCCGCTCCCTCGATTGCCGTCGCCTGCGCTGGGGAGACGGGCCGCTGGCCGCCCTGGGCGACCTCGCGCTCGGGCTCGGGGACATCGGCCGGACCATGCGCGAGCGAAGCGCGTCGGGCACCGCGCTGACGCCGCAGGCCGGGACGGTCACGCTGCTGCTTCTGATCGCCGGCGGGCTGGGCTGGCACAGTCTCGCCGCCCGCCGGGATGCGCAGGAGCGCAGCTATCACTGCCGCCTGCCCATCGGGCTTTATACCGCGGGCCGCGCGCTGCCGCCGCTGCCCGCCACCGCGGTCGCGATCTCGCGCAGGGGGCTGAAGATGAGAACGGCCCGGCCCGCCGCACTCAGGGCCGGCACCGTGTTCGACGCCGCGATCGCCGACCGGACCCTGCAACTGCGGATACTCTGGGCCACCGACGTGGTGATCGAGGCCCGCTTCGGACGGCCGCTCTCCGCGGACGGGCTCGCCGCGCTTCTGGCCGTCAGCACCGCCGCCGCGGAGGCCCAGGGCCCCGCCGCTCGCCCGGCCCCGACCGGCGAACGCATGCCGGTCGACGCGGAAACCGGGTCCGGCGCTGATGAGGAGGACGTTGAAAGCGTGGACGAGGACGATGACTTCATCCCCGCCCCGCGGCCCTATTCGCCGGGCTGAAATGCAAACGGCACCCGAAACGGGTGCCGCCAGGTCTGTCCGCATGGACCTTTTCGGGTCAGCTGGCCTTCTGGATGTAGCTGACGGCGTCGCCGAAGGTCTGGATCGTCTCGGCCGCGTCGTCGGGGATCTCGATCCCGAACTCTTCCTCGAAAGCCATGACCAGTTCCACGGTGTCGAGCGAGTCGGCCCCGAGATCGTCGATGAACGACGCGCCGTCGGTCACCTTCTCCTCGTCGACGCTCAGGTGCTCGACAACGATCTTTCTCACTCGGTCGGCGATGTCGCTCATTTCAAGGTCCTCACTTCCTCTTGTCGGGCCTTATGGCCCTTGTGTCTGGCCCCAGGCAGGCCGTCCGGCGGCGGAGTCCGCTGGCCCGTCCACCTCAATTCCCGGGGCCTATACCAGAGATTCCCAACAACGCAAACGCTTTCGCCCGGCTTCCCGGGCGGCCTGCCCGGCGGTCGTTTCGACCCGGCAACAGGGCGTCAGAGCATCGCCATGCCGCCGTTCACGTGCAACACGGTTCCGGTCACGTAGGCCGCTTCCGGGCTGGCGAGATAGAGGGTCGCGGCGGCGATCTCCTCCGGCGTTCCCATCCGCGCGGCCGGAATCTGGGCGTTGATCCGCTCTTTCTGGTCGTCGGTCAGCTTGTCGGTCATCGCGGTGGCGATGAACCCCGGGGCGACGCAGTTGACCGTGATGCCGCGGCTGGCGACCTCGTAGGCGATCGAGCGCGACATGCCCACCATGCCCGCCTTCGACGCCGCATAGTTGGCCTGCCCCGGGTTGCCGGTCGCGCCGACGATCGACGAGATGTTCACGATGCGCCCCCAGCGGGCCTTCATCATGCCGCGGATCGCGCCGCGGCACAGCCGCATGGTCGACGTGAGATTGACCTCGAGGACACTGGCCCAATCCTCGTCCGACATCCGCATGAAGACCTGGTCGCGGGTGATCCCGGCGTTGTTGACCAGGATGTCGAGGGCGCCCATCGCCTCGACGGCCCGTTTCGGCAGCGCGTCCACCGCCGCGGCATCGCCGAGATTGCAAGGCAGGACATGTGCGCGATCGCCAAGCTCCGCGGCAAGCGCCTCGAGCGGCTCGACCCGTGTTCCGGACAGCCCCACCGTCGCCCCGGCGGCATGCAGGGCCGAAGCGATGGCTCCGCCGATTCCGCCCGAAGCGCCGGTGACCAGCGCCGCCTTACCCGTCAGATCGAACATCTGCCGCTCTCCCCTCGTTTGCGTCCTGCTGTCATAGCGGAAACGGGTCGCGAAGGAAAAGCGGCTTTGGTTCGCGCCGGTCGGCAATCAGCCCTTGCGGCGTGCGGACAGGATGAACAGGCCGCCGACCGCGACCAGAAGCAGCCCGGACGACGCGGGCAGCGGAACGACAGCCGCCGGGGGCTCGATGACGACCTGCGCGGCGACCGGCTGGTTGGTCGCGGCGTTCCTGCCAAGGAAGATGGAGTCGACCTCCACCGGCAGGTTGACCGCGGTGACGCGCACGAAGAATTCGGAGGGCAGCGGCGTAGACGCGAAGATATCCTGCAGGAGCCGCACGCTCCTGTCCCTGACGTCGGCCCGCACGCTGACCGTCGCCGACCCGAATTCCTGCGACCCGATGCCGGCGCCTGCGGCGACGCTCATCGTGAACGCGGGCCTGGCCAGACCGGTCAGGGCGCGCAGGGCATCGAGGCCGGGCCGGCCGAGCCCCGGTATCGTCACGTAGAGGTCGGACCGGGCGTCGACACCGCCGCCGGTGGTGACGAATCGCAGGTCCAGCCATTCGCCCGGTTGGATGGTTGCCGCGCCTGCGGAGATCGGGGCCGCGAGACACAGGCCCAGGGCCAGTCTTCCGAGGATACGGGTTACGAACTTGAACATCTTTTCCGCCGTTCTTTGGTTTGTTTGGCGGAGAATTGGCGGGTCTCTGTGGCGTCCGTTCGGTCGAATTGTGTCGATTTTGCCGCAACCGGCGGCTACGGCGCCGCAGGCCGCGAAACGGCGCGTTTCGGATGTCGCGACAGATCGGTCGAGGGCAGCGAGGGCCACTGCCGGGCCGGGGCGGTTACCGCCCGACCGAAGCGGGCGCGCAGCCATGCGCCGGTCCCGGCACGCCTCGGGCGGCGCCGCGAACCCGCAGGGCGGGCGGCGAGGTCAGCCGCCGGACGTCACCAGCGCGGCGGCCTCGCGCACGGCGTCGGGCGTGCCGACCTGCCGGACGAGAGCCCCCGGTTCGATCCTGCGGATCATGCCGGACAGGGCCTTTCCGGCGCCGATCTCCCAGAACTCGGAAACCCCTTTCGCCGCCATCCACGCGACGCTCTCGCGCCACCGGACCGAGTGCGTCACCTGCTCAACGAGGAGCGAGCGGATCAGCGCCGGGTGGCTTACGGCCGCCGCCTCGACATTGGCGACAACCGGGACTTTCGGCTCGTTCACGTCGACATGGGACAGGGCCTCGGCCATCGCCGCCGCGGCGGGCTCCATCAGCGCGCAGTGGAACGGCGCGCTGACCGGCAGCAGGATCGCCCGTTTCGCTCCCGCCGCCTTGGCCAGTTCGACGGCCCGTTCGACCGCCGCCTTGTGCCCCGAGACGACGACCTGCGACGGGTCGTTGTCGTTCGCGGCCTGGCAGACCGATCCGCGCTCCGACGCTTCGCGGGCCACCTCGGAGGCGCCCTCGAAATCCAGCCCGAGCAGGGCCGCCATCGCCCCCTCGCCCACCGGCACCGCCTCCTGCATCGCCCGTCCGCGAGTCCGCAGCAGCCGCGCGGCGTCGGAGATGCTCAGCGAACCGGCGGCACATAGGGCCGAGTATTCGCCCAGCGAATGACCGGCGACATAGGCCGCCGCCTCGACCGTCACGCCCTCCGACTCGAGCGCCCGCATGGCCGCCATCGAGGTCGCCATCAGCGCCGGCTGGGCATTGGCGGTAAGCGTCAGGGTGTCGATGTCGCCGTCCCAGATCACCGCGGACAGTTTCTCGCCGAGGGCCTCGTCCACCTCGTCGAAGACCGCCCGCGCGGCCGTATAGGCTTCGGCGAGGTCCCGCCCCATGCCGATGGTCTGGGCCCCCTGGCCCGGAAAGACGAACGCCCGCATCATCTCTTGTCCCCTGTCCCTTTGTGCCGCGTAACGGGCTTAATCGGTCCTGACCCGCATCACAAGAATGCGCTGCGCCGCACAGGCTCCCTGCGACCGCTGGCCTAGCCGCCGCATCCGGAACGGTTACCTTGGCCCGAAAGACCGGAGTCCACAGACATGCGCAGCAACACCGCCACCCGCTACGGCAGCATCGCGAAGACCCTTCACTGGCTCACCGCCCTGCTGATCCTGACCCTGATCCCCCTCGGCATGGTCGCGGTTCGGCTGCCGTTCGAAACCGACGCCGAGCTGGCCCGGAAGGCGCTGCTGTTCTCGGTTCACAAGACGCTCGGGGTCACCGTCTTCGCCGTGGCGCTGGTGCGCATCGCCTGGGCGCTGACCCAGGTCCGGCCGGGTCCGATCCATCCGGAGCGGCGGACCGAGACCTTTCTGGCCAGCCTGGTGCACTGGCTCCTCTACGGGTCGCTCGTGCTGGTGCCGCTGTCCGGCTGGGTCCATCACGCCGCAACCGAGGGCTTCGCGCCGATCTGGTGGCCCTTCGGCCAGAACCTGCCCTTCGTCCCCGAAAACGAGCGGGTGGCCGAGGTGAGCGCCGCGCTCCACGTCATCTTCGAACGGGTGCTGCTCGGGGCGATCCTGCTGCACGTCGCCGGCGTGCTGAAACACGCGCTGATCGACCGCGACGGAACCCTTGCCCGGATGTGGTTCGGCGCGCGCGAGGCCGGGAGCGTCGCCGCCCACCGGAGCGGCCCCGCCGCGCCGCTCGTCGCCATCGGGGTCTGGGGTGCGGCCCTGTCGATCGGGGCCGGGCTGGGCCTGTTCGCCCATGACGGCGCGCAGGCCGGCAGCGCCCCACTCGCCGCGGTCGCCTCGGAATGGCAGGTACAGGACGGGCAGCTGGGGATCGCGGTGACCCAGCTCGGAAGCACGGTCCAGGGCAGCTTCTCGGACTGGACGGCGGCGATCCGCTTCGATCCCGACACCGGAACCGGGGAGGTCGAGGTCACCGTCGCGATCCCCTCGCTTACCCTCGGCTCGGTCACCGGGCAGGCCCTCGGCGCGGATTACCTCGACGCCACGGGTCACCCGGTCGCGACCTTCACCGCGTCCATCGAGCGCGCGGGCGACGGCTACGTGGCCACGGGCCCGCTGACCATCCGCGGCGCCACCACCGCCGCCACGCTGCCCTTCGACCTCACGCTCGCGGATGATACCGCGACGATGACTGGCAATCTCACGCTGGACCGGCGCGACTTCGGTGTCGGGCTCGCGATGGGCGAGGCGAACCTTGGGTTCCCGGTCGAGGTAGCCGTTTCCCTGACGGCGACCCGGTAGCACCGGCCCGGTCCGGCAAACGAAAACGCCCGCCCCCATCGGGGCGGGCGCCGCGGCCGGGCCGTTTCGGGCCGGCGCTTTGCCGGTTCACATCGCGAAGCCGCCCTCGCGCATCTCGCTGTTGATGACGATGGTCACCTCGTCCGACCCGATCGGGATGAAGGCGTCGATGCCGAATTCCGAGCGATTCAGGGTCGCGGTGGCGGTGAACCCCATCCAGTTGCCCTTGTAGGCGTCGAAGAACTGGCCGACCGGGTGCTCGCCGATCTTGTGGACCTCGACGGCGAAGGTGACCGGCAGGGTCACGCCCTTGATCGTCATGTCGCCGGTCACGTCGGCGGTCATGTCGCCGGTCCGGGTGACCGACGTGGAGACGAAACGGATCTCGGGGTGGTTCTCGGCGTCGAAGAAGTTGGCCCCGAGGAGATCGTTGGTGAACAGCTCGTAGCCGGTGCTCATCGATGCGACCGGCACGGTGAAGTCGGCCTTCGCCGCCTCGACGTTGTCGAGGTCGAGTTCCAGGGTCCCGGAGAATTCGTAGAACGACATGATCTGGGTCGAGAAGCCGGAGTGGTCCCAGGCCACCGTCAGGTCGGTATGGGTCGGGTCGATGCCCCAGGTCTCGGCCGCGGCGGGGACAGCGGCGGTCAGGGCAACGGCGGCCACGGCGGGAATGGCGCGGCGGAGGGAGGCGAAGGCGGTCATCAGGGGTCTCCTGCAACAGGTTGAACAGGAGACACACATTCGGCCGGCGGCGGCGCGAGACAACTCCGCGCCGTTCCACAGGCGGTGTGCAGGCCGCCGGCGTCAGTGCGGCGCCGGCGTACCGAGAAGGTCCCGGCCCAGCCGGTCGCGCAACCGTTCGAGCCGCGGCCCCGGACCGGTGGCGATGGTGACGAGATGGGGCGTGTTGCGATAGCGCGCCATGAGCCGCGTCGTCGCCCCCCGGTCGATGAACACGCCGCCGATCTCCTCGAACCCGTAGCGACCGACCAGCCGGAGCCGTTCGCCGGTCGGGCGCGCCATGAGACGCAGTTCCGCGCGGTTGCAGTCGATCTGGACTTCCGACACGTCGTCGCCGCGCGACAGGTAGGACACCAGCAGCGCCAGCAGCGCCATCAGGCTCGATCCCGCGCCCTTCAGGAGGATCGCCGCCCCCGAGGCGTCGTCGATCGGCGCCAGCCAGATCACCACCGCGGCAAGGGCGAAACCGACCGCGACCAGCGCGGCGGCCAGGTCCACGAGACGCCGGACGGACGAGCGCACCCGTTCCGTCCTGATGACGTAGCCCCACCATGTTTCGGTCAGGCTGACACGGAAGCCATCGAGCTGGTCAGGGTCCGTCTGCCGCGCCGGCGCGGCGGATGTATCGACGATCGTCATGGTCCGGTATCCACTTCCTCGCTTCTGCGGGCGCGATCTCGGGCACCGGAGTGCTCCCGTTCCGCGGCGCGCCGTGGGCCGGGAGATGGCCAAAGTGCGGCGGCGCCCCGGATCCGCGGCGATCGGCGGATCCTTGCCACCCGTCCGCGTGTCCGCGCCGGAACCCGCAGGTCCGGGGGCCGCGCGTGCCGCCCTGCGCGGCGGCTTGATCCGGAGCCGCGCATCTGTATAAGGGCGCTTCCTTCCGCGTGAGCATATGAACCGCGCAGTCTCTCGTGGGTGGGGTGCGGAAGGACCGACCGCCCTGCCCTTTGAAATGCGCCGAGAACAGAACGGAGAGACCATGCCGCTTTACGAGCATGTCTTCATCGCGCGCCAGGACCTGTCCGGCGCGCAGGCCGAAAGCCTCATCGAACACTTCGGGACCGTCCTTGCCGACAACGGCGGCAAGCTGGTCGACCAGGAGTACTGGGGCGTCAAGACGATGGCCTACAAGATCAACAAGAACCGCAAGGGCCATTACGCCTTCCTGCGCACCGACGCCCCCGCCGGCGCCGTGCAGGAGATGGAGCGCCTGATGCGGCTTCACGACGACGTCATGCGCGTCCTGACGATCAAGGTCGACGCCCACGAAGAGGGCCCGTCGGTCCAGATGCAGAAGCGCGACGAGCGCGACAGCCGCCGCCGCGACCGCTGACCCGACAGATCAGGAAAGGACCGTAACACATGGCCACCAAACCGTTTTTCCGCCGCCGCAAGTCCGACCCCTTCGAGGGCGAGAACGCACCGACCATCGACTACAAGGACGTCAAGACGCTGCAGCGTTACGTCTCCGAGCGGGGCAAGATCGTCCCCTCCCGGATCACCGCCGTCGGTGCCAAGAACCAGCGCAAGCTCGCCCAGGCGATCAAGCGCGCGCGGTTCCTGGCGCTGCTGCCCTACGCCGTGAAGTAAGGAGGCCGACATGCAAGTCATTCTGCTCGAACGGGTCGCCAAGCTCGGCCAGATGGGCGAAGTGGTCTCCGTCAAGGAAGGCTACGCCCGCAACTACCTGCTGCCGCAGGGCAAGGCGCTGCGCGCCAACGACGCCAACCTCGCCCGGTTCGAAACCGAGAAGGCCCAGCTCGAGGCCCGCAACCTCGAGACCCGCAAGGAGGCCGAATCGCTGGCCGCCAAGCTGGACGGCCAGACCTTCGTCGTGATTCGGTCCGCCTCGGACGGCGGCGCGCTCTACGGCTCGGTCTCGACCCGCGACGCGGCCGAAGCCGCCACCGAGGCCGGCTTCTCGGTGGATCGCAAGCAGGTCGAACTGACCGCCCCGATCAAGGAGCTCGGCCTGCACAGCGTGACCGTGCGGCTGCATCCCGAAGTCGAGGCGCAGATCACCCTCAACGTCGCCCGCTCGACCGAAGAGGCCGAGCTTCAGGCGTCGGGCAAGTCGATCCAGGATCGCGCCGCCGAGGAAGAGGCCGAGGCCCAGTTCGAGATCGACGCGCTGTTCGACGATATCGGCGCGGCCGGTTTCGACAGCGACGACGCCGGTCTCGTGGCGACCCCCGAAGACCGCGCGGACGACGACGCCTGAACCGCCGGGGTTCGCCCCGCACCGGAGATCATCCTGAACGGGCCGCCTTGGGGCGGCCCGATTCCGTTCGGGAGCCCGCCGCCGCCAGCCGGGACCGCCCTAGCCCCGCATCGCCCAGCGGCGCAGACGTTCCCGCTGCCGCGCGAGGTCGCGCACGAGGATCTGGCGCAGGATGTAGTCCTCGATGGCGATCCGCACCCGCCAGGACCCGTTGCCTTCCTGCGGGAGATGCAGGTTGGTGTTTCCCTGCAGGTAGACGTGAATGAAGATCCGCTTCGAATAGTGATCGCCCTCGACGGGGCGCACCTCGTCGATCGATTCCTTCACCCGGCGGGCGCGCTCGAACCCCGCGGAATAGGTGCCGCGGCGCCAGCTCGAATACAGGCTTCCGTCGCTCGCGGCATAGTCCGGCACCACCGGGTCCGGCATCGAGAGATACGGCACCGGATCGCGGGTTGCCTTGATCGCCAGCCGGGCGAGGGTCTGGACGTAGCCGGACGTTCCGAGCAGGTAGGTCACCATCGCGTCCGACCGCTGGATCGCCTGGATGGCGCCGCGCAGGACGGCGATCCCGTTGCCGACGATAAGCCCGGCCGGCCCGCCGGCAAAGCCGGTCACCACGCGGCCGACCGCGGCGTCGGCGATGCCGGAGGCCACGTCGGCGCCGGAACTCGACGTCCCGGCGATGCCGCCGCCGGTGATCACCACGTCCGCGGCATCCGGGATGTTGACCCCCAGTGCGCCCAGCAGCGTCGTGATCACCCCCAGCGCCTGAGCCGCCGCCGCCCTGTCCCGCTGCGCCTCGGTCTGTCCCGTATCGGGGATGACCGGCGCGTTGTCATGCACCAGTTGAAGAAATCTTGGCCAGTGCGGCGGGGGTTCGATCGGAAAGGTCACGGGACACAGTCTCCTCGGGACTCGGCGATTTTTGCAACCTTGAATCGCCGACCGGGCCGACCGAAGCGCCCGGCCCGATCCGCGGATTGCCTTGGTCCGACGGCCCTGCGGCCGGGGCCCTACCGGCGGAAGGTCTCCAGCGACAGCACCGCATCGCAGTATTTGCCGTCGTAGGTGCCGACCCAGATGTCGATGATGCCGTTCGACGGCCGGGTCAGCACGATCCGCGGATCGAGATCGCCGTTGTCGTCATCGTCGTAATACCAGTTGCGGTTGCCGGTGTTGATCAGCAGCGCCGCGTCACAGCGGCTGACCACCGAAATGACCAGTTGCAACCCGCCCATGCCACTGAGATCGAAAGAGAAATCCGGCTGGGTGGTAAAGTAGCCCGCGCCGCGGTCGGTGCCCGGGTTGATCCCGCGGCAGTTCCAGATGTAGTTCTCGCCGCCCGCGGTGACGCGGAAATCGCGGCGCTGGCGCAACTGCGCGCCGGAGGCCTCGTAGCTTTCGCTGCCCCAGATCGTGTAGTCCGGACAGGCCAATGCGGCAGTCGGCGCGCCAAGGACGCCAAGCGCCGCGATCAGCAGTTTCTTCAACATGGGGCAACCCTCCTGTTCTCGGTGAACCGAGCGTAGGGTGAGTCCCGTCGTCGCCCCAAGCGGAATCTTGCCGATCGCTGCCGGGTGTGGCGGACTCCGCTCAACCGGGGCCCGCCACGATCCGTCGGGTCACTCGTCGTCGAGGGCCTCGACCGCCTTCTGCAGTTCCGCCTTCGTGATCGTCTTCTCGGTCACCTTGGCGTTGTCGAAGATGTAGTCGACGACCTTGTCCTCGAAGATCGGAGCCTGAAGCTGCTGGCGCATCTGCGGGTTCTGCTGCACGAACTCGAAGAACTGCCGCTCCTGGCCCGGATACTTCCGGGCCTCGTTCATCACAGCCTGGGTGAGTTCGGCGTCGGTCACCTCGATCTCGGCCCGGCGGCCGATCTCGGCCAGCAGCAGGCCCAGCTTGACCCGGCGATCGGCCAGCTTGACGTGCTCGTCGGTCGGTTCGATCTGCGGGTGATCGTGGCCGTGCACGTCGGGGTTTTCGTCGTGCCACAGCTGGTGGGCGATCTGCTTCGCCTCCGCCTCGACCAGCGAGGGCGGCAGGTCGAAGCTCACCTTGTCGTCCAGCGCGTCGAGCAGGCCGCGCTTGGCGACCGCGCGGGCCGCGCCCTTGTATTCGGCTTCCAGCCGCTCGCCGATCTGGGTCTTGAGCGCGGCAAGGTCCTCGGCGCCGTAGCGCTTGGCGAGGTCGTCGTCGATCTCGGCCGGCTTCGGCGCCTTCACGGCCTTCACGGTCACGTCGAAGACCGCGGCCTTCCCCTTCAGGTTCTCGGCCTGGTAGTTCTCGGGGAAGGTGACCTCGACGGCCTTCTCCTCGCCGGCCTTCACGCCGACCAGCTGGTCCTCGAAGCCCGGGATGAACGACTGGGAGCCCAGCACCAGCGGATAGTCCTCGGCGGCGCCGCCCTCGAAGGCCTCGCCGTCGACCTTGCCGACGAAGTCGATCACGACCTGGTCACCGTCCTTCGACTTGGTGCCCTTCTTGCGGTCCTCGAAGGACGGGCTGTTCTTGGCGAGGTTCTCGAGCGCCTCCTGGACGTCGGCCTCGGCCGCCGGCACGGTCAGCCGCTCCAGCGCGACCTCGGAAAGATCGATCTCGGGAACGTCCGGCAGCCGCTCGTAGGCCACGTCGACGACGAGGTCGTCGCCTTCCTTCCAGTTCTCGTTGGTGATCTTGATCTCGGGCTGGTTCGCCGGCCGGTCGCCGGTTTTCTCGAGGTGATCGGAGAGGGCGCCGTCGACGCTTTCCTGCATCGCCTCGCCCAGCAGCCGCCCGCCGAACTGCTTCTTGAGCAGCGCCATCGGCACCTTACCCTTGCGGAAGCCCTTCATCTCGATCTCGGGCCGGGCCTCTTCGAGCTTTGCCATGACCTTCGCGTCAAGCTCGGCGGAGCCGACCGTGATCTGGTAGCCGCGCTTGAGACCGTCGTTCAGGGTTTCGGTGACGTTCATGGGTGCCCTCTCGGAAAACAGCGAACGGACGGCGCCGTCAGGGCCCGCCCGCAAATTCGCGCCTTCCTAATCGGCCCCCCGGTGGCGTTCAACCCCGATTCACTTGGGGTTCCGCGAGCGGCAGGCGATCTGCCGCCGGCCGCCCGGCCCGGCCCGCCTGTCTGCGCTGATGGTGCGGGTGGAGGGACTTGAACCCCCACGCCTTGCGGCGCCAGAACCTAAATCTGGTGCGTCTACCAGTTCCGCCACACCCGCTCCGGACCGGCTTCTCGCCCCGATCGCCGCGCATCGCAAGTCCGGATCTGCGGCGCGGGCCCCGGAATCGCCCGCGAAAGGGCACCGTCGCACCGTTTTCCTGCCATGATCCGGGAAAAACCTGCGGCAGCGAAACACAGCTGGTCGGGGGTGTCGCCATGCAGACGGAAACCAGACGGCGCGGTGCGGCGGCAGGCACCGGACCGATGGGCGTGAACGCCGCGATCACCGGCATCCTTTCCGGCGCCACGGTGCTGACGCTGGACGGCGAATTGCCGGTCGAGCACCTGGCTCCGGGCGACCGGGTGATCACCCGCGACAGCGGGATGGCGGTCCTGCGCGAGATCCGGAGATCCGACCGCGAACTGGCGCCGGTGACCGTCCGCGCCGGGTCGCTTGGCCACAGCCGCCCCGACCGCGCCCCCCGACTCGCCCCCGGAACCCTGGTCCATGTCCGCGACTGGCGGGCGCAGGCCATGTTCGGCGCCGCCGCCGCGGACGTCCCGGCGCGTCGCCTGATCGACGGCGAATTCGTCGGCCGCGCCCCCGTCGAACGGACGACTGTGCATGACCTCGTGTTCGACCGCCCCCACATCATCTATGTCGACGGCCTCGAACTGAGCGCCGGGTCGATGGAGTGATCAGAGCCCCAGGTCGGCAAAGACCCTTGGCACCTGCTCGGGGATGTCCTCGGAAATGAGGCCGGGACCGAAGCGCAGCGCGCATTCCACGTGAAGCCAGGCGGCGGTTTCGGCGGCCCGCGTCGCCGGCAGGCCCCGCGCCATCAGCCCGGTGACGAAACCGGCCAGCACATCCCCCGATCCCGCGGTCGCCAGCCAGGGCGCGGCGCGGGCACCCTCCGCCGCGTGCACCGCGACCGCGCCGTCCGGGCCCGAGATCATCGTCAGCGGGCCCTTGAGCAGGACCGTGCAGCCGGCCCGCAGCGCGGCCGCCCGGACCGCGGCGGCGCGACCGGCGGGCTCGGACAGCCGGTCGGCGAGGTCCGGGAACAGCCGGCCGAACTCGCCGGCATGGGGTGTCAGCACGCAATCGGGGTGCAGCGCGTCGAACAGTGGCCGCGGCTCGGCCGCGAAGCGCGTCAGCGCGTCGGCGTCGAGCACCGTGCCCCGCCGGGCCTTCAGCGCCGCGATCACCAGTTGCATCGTAGACAGACCGAGCCCGAGCCCCGGCCCGAGACAGACCGCGTTGATCCGCCGGTCCTCGAGCAGTTCGGACAGTCCCGCCGCGCCGTCGAGCCCGCGCACCATGATCGCGTCGAGCCGGGCGGCATGTTCGGGCACCGCCCGCATCGGGCAGCCGACCGTGACCAGCCCGGCGCCGATCCGCAGCGCCCCGCGCGCCGCCAGCCGGGCCGCGCCGCCGCGGCCCGCGGGTCCCGACAGGACGAGCGCGTGGCCGTGGCCGTACTTGTGCCCGTCCGCGGCCTTGCGCAGCGCCTCGGACAGCGCCGGGCCGCCGGTGATCGGCCGCGGCGAAGCGGCCTCGTCGCCCGGCCCGCTCACAACCCTATCCCCGCCACGACGACCCGGCCCGACAGGTCCGGGCCCCGGCCCCTCAGGTGTCCGCGCTTGCGCCGGTGGAAGGTGACGGTCAGGTCGGCTGCCATCGGCAGCGGCGACAGCGCCGCGCCGGTGTCGCTGTCCAGGCCGCTGAGGATGTCGACGGCGACCAGCCGCCCGCCCCGCTCGGCCCGCGCCTCGGCCACCGCCCCGAGCAGCGCCGCGAGGTCCGCCGGCAGCGGCCGGGTCAGCCCGGTGCCGAACAGCGCATCGAACCAGACGTCTGCGGCCCGTCCCTCCACCGCCTGCCGGGGCGCGGCGGTATCGACCGGGGCCGCCGTGCCGCCCATCCCGATCCAGCTTTCGAAATTCGCCCGGGCATCCGGCGGCAGCCGCGCCGGGTCACCGTATAGCACGGCCTCGACCTGCCAGCCCCTGTCGCGCAGCAGCCGGGCGATGACGAACCCGTCGCCACCGTTGTTGCCTGGCCCGCAGAGCACCACCGCGCGATGCCCGCCCGACGCGAGTTCCGGCCAGGCGGCGAGCGTCGCTTCGACCACGCCGGCCCCGGCCCGCTCCATCAGGACCCTGCCCGTCGCAGCGCCCGACGCCATGGCCGCCTGTTCGATGGCCCGCATCTGCGCCGCGGTCACGGCGTCCCCGTCGGCCCTCTCGGCCGGTGACGGGGGCGCCATCTGCAGTGGTTGGGTCATGTCGGCACTCCGATTGTTTCAAAACTGCCCGCAAGGCTGGCGTTATGCCTAATTCCTGGGCACAACTCCCGGGACCGCCACGCCGGGGCCCCGACCCCGACCCTACCCAATTGTCGCCGCGCGGCGGAAGTGGTCTCACGCGCCCTGAGCGCCAACACCGGGAGGAGTCGCACCGCATGAAAAAGATCGAGGCGATCATCAAGCCGTTCAAGCTCGACGAGGTGAAGGAAGCCCTTCAGGAAGCCGGGATCCAGGGCCTGAGCGTGGTCGAGGTGAAGGGCTTCGGCCGCCAGAAGGGCCACACCGAACTGTACCGCGGCGCCGAATACGTGGTCGACTTCCTGCCCAAGGTGAAGATCGAGGTCGTGCTTGGGGACGACCAGCTCGACGGCGCCATCGAGGCGATCATCGCCGCCGCCAAGACCGACAAGATCGGCGACGGCAAGATCTTCGTCTCCGACGTGTCGCAGGCGATCCGGATCCGGACCGGCGAAACCGGCGAAGACGCCCTCTGAGGCGCAAGCCCGACCCGACACCACCCGAAACGACAGGATTTGCAAAAGGGGAACCCTGACAGATGAGCAAAGACACCGTTCTCAAGACGATCAAGGACGACGACGTCGATTACGTCGACCTGCGCTTCACCGACCCGCGCGGCAAGCTGCAGCACGTCACCGTGATGTCCGACCAGGTCGACGAGGACTTCCTGGGCGAAGGCTTCATGTTCGACGGCTCCTCGATCGCCGGGTGGAAGTCGATCGACCAGTCCGACATGAAGCTGATGCCGGACCCGGAGAGCGCCTACATCGATCCGTTCTACGCCGAGAAGACGCTCTGCCTGCACTGCACCGTCTACGAGCCGGACACGATGGAGCGCTACGAGCGCGACCCGCGCGGCACCGCCCGCAACGCCGAGGACTACCTCAAGGCGTCCGGGATCGGTGATACCGCCTATTTCGGCCCCGAAGCCGAATTCTTCCTGTTCGACGACGTCCGCTACTCCGTCAGCATGAACAAGGTGTCCTACCAGGTCGACGCGCTCGACGCCGCCTGGAACTCGGACACCGAGTACGAGATGGGCAACACCGGCCACCGCCCCGGCATCAAGGGCGGCTACTTCCCGGTCAACCCGATCGACGACGGCCAGGACATCCGCTCCGAGATGCTCTCGACGATGAAGCGGATGGGCATGAAGGTCGACAAGCACCACCACGAGGTGGCGTCGTGCCAGCACGAGCTTGGCCTGATCTTCGACAGCCTGACCAAGCAGGCCGACGAGCTTCAGAAATACAAGTACGTCATCCACAACGTGGCGCAGGCCTACGGCAAGTCGGCTACCTTCATGCCGAAGCCGATCGCCGGCGACAACGGCACCGGGATGCACGTGAACATGTCGATCTGGAAGGACGGCAAGCCGCTCTTCGCCGGCGACAAGTACGCCGACCTCAGCCAGGAGGCCCTGTGGTACATCGGCGGCGTCCTGAAGCACGCCAAGACGCTGAACGCCTTCACCAACCCGTCTACCAACTCCTACAAGCGGCTGATCCCGGGCTTCGAGGCCCCGGTGCTGCGCGCCTACTCGGCCCGCAACCGCTCGGGCTGCGTCCGGATCCCGTGGGCGGAAAGCCCGAAGGCCAAGCGCGTCGAGGCCCGCTTCCCGGATCCGTCGGCCAACCCCTACCTGTGCTTCTCGGCCCTGCTGCTGGCCGGTCTCGACGGGATCAAGAACAAGATCGATCCGGGCGAGGCGATGGACAAGGACCTCTACGACCTGCCGCCGGAAGAGCTGGAGGGCATCCCGACCGTCTGCGCGTCGCTGCGCGAGGCGATCGAGAGCCTGGAGAAGGACCACGAGTTCCTGCTCGCCGGCAACGTGTTCACCAAGCACCAGATCGAGGGCTACATGGATCTCAAGTGGGACGAGATCTACGCCTACGAACACACCCCGCACCCGATCGAGTTCAAGATGTACTACAGCTGCTGATCGGGCGGTTAACGGATCGGAAGGGGCGTCCCGCGCGGGCGCCCCTTTCGCGTTCAGTGGTCGCGAAGACCGGGTCCCGCGGCACATGCGGCCACCGGCATCATGCCGACCGGCCGAAGCCGGTCGTAGACCACGAAGAACGCGTAGGTGTAGCCGATGTAGAACAGCGTCAGCTGCACGTTCAGGGCCGCCGCTTCCCAGACCGTCAGGCCGGCCAGGGTCATCGCCAGCGGCAGGGTCAGCGCGATGCTGCCCACTTCGAACAGCACCGCGTGCGCCATCCTGACCCGCGCCGGCCGATCGCTGGCCGGCCGCCCGGTCAACGCCCCCTCGATGCCGTCGAAGACGGTGTTGTAGGCCGGCGCCCAGACCAGCACCGTGGCCGAAATCGCCACCATCAGCGCGACGCCTTCCCGGACCGCCGCGCCCGACCACGCCACGTAGAGCGGGGTCACGACGAGAACCCTGATCGCCTCGAACAGGATCGCCTGCGTGATCCGCTCCGCACCGCTGCGCTGTGCCATGCCGTTCCTCCCCCGTTTGTCCAGACCGGACAAGGTCGAGGATCGGCCCGGCGGCCGCGCGCGGGAAGTCAGGCAAACCCGACCAGGGACCGTGCGGCGGGTAGGGTATTCCCGACCTTCCGCCGGATCGCGGCTCAGCGCGCCGCTTCGAGCGCGTCCAGCGCCGCCCGATCGATCCTTTCGCGGGGCACGACACGGGTATGGATGCCGAACACCACGGCCCCGGTTCCGGGCAGCCGCACGAGAGTCTGGCGTTCGGAGCGGACAAATCCCGCGGGCCGCGGCGCCCGCGTTCGCGGCGCCGCCTCGCGGCGCGGCTGGAACAGCGCCGGATCGTCGTAGAGCAGGGCGTTGGCCCGCCACAGCCCCCGCCCCGGCCGCAGCCCGTCGAACAGCCGCTGGACCCGCGCCGCGACCGCCGGGGCGAAGCTGGCGACGGGGCGGTGGATCGCCGCCATCGGCCGGCCGATCTTTTCGGACAGGGTCCAGCTGGCCGGGAAGCACAGCACCGCCGCGGTGAGGACCGGCGGCCCTCCGTCGCGGCTTTCCAGCAGGCAGGTGTCCTGCTGCAGGATGCGGCCCAGCACCGCCAGTGCCGTGTCGGCGCCAAGCTCGGTGACGACGCCGTCCGGCCCGGTCACTCGGTCCCCGGCGACAGCATAGCCAAGCCGCGGCAGCGCCGCGCGCACGGCGGCCAGGGTCTCGCGCGCGGCCGGGCCGTCCTCGTCGCCGGCGATGACCTCGGCGCGCCGGGTGCCGATCAGGTGCCGGCGCAGGCGCATCTGCGCCGCGTAGGCCTCGTCCGCCTCGATCCAGCGCCCGGGATCGAGCGGAAGCACGCCGGGCAACCGGGCCAGCCGCGGGTCCATCCACGGCAGCACCGGCAGGCGGTCGTGCAGGATCGTCTCCATCGGCCCTCCGTTGCCCGCCATCACCCGTTTGCGGCACGCCGCGATGTCGCTATCGGGCAGGACAGGCCCCCACCCTCGGCCCGACGCTGACCCCAGCGCAGGGATGGCCCATGAACACGCATTACCGAGACCGCCGCAAGATCGACCCGAGCCAGGGTCCCCGGCTTGGCGACGGAACCCCGAACGACGCCGACCGGATCGAGATCGGTCCCACGCCGCTGGCGTTCCGGGAATGGGCCGAGGCCGGGCTGGACCTGCCCGACCTCGCGGCGATGCGGACCTACCGCTGGCGGCGGCTGGTCGACGCGACGGTGGCGCGGGGATATGCCGGGGTCCTGCTGTTCGACCCGCTCAACATCCGCTACGCGACCGATTCCACCAACATGCAGCTCTGGAACGCGCACAACCCGTTCCGGGCGGTGCTGGTCTGCGCCGATGGCCACATGGTGCTCTGGGACTACAAGAACGCGCCGTTCCTGAGCCGCTTCAACCCGCTGGTGCGCGAGGTGCGCTCCGGCGCGTCGATGTTCTATTTCAGTTGCGGCGACGCGGGCGGGGCCGCGGCGCGGGATTTCGCCGCCGAGGTCGACGACCTGCTGCGCCGCCATGCGCCGGGCGAACGGCGGCTGGCGGTGGACAAGATCATGCTGCAGGGCGCGCGGGCGCTGGAGGCGGTGGGACTGACGCTGGAGGAAGGCGAGGAACTCACCGAGAAGGCGCGCGCGATCAAGGGCCCCGACGAGATCCGCGCGATGCGCTGCGCGCTCCATGCCTGTGAACGGTCGATGGCGGCGATGGAGACCTTCGCCCGCACCGAGGTGCCGCGCGGCGGGGTGACCGAAGACGACGTCTGGGCGGTGCTCCATGCCGAGAGCCTGCGCCGCGGCGGCGAATGGATCGAGACCCGGCTGCTGACCTCGGGCCCGCGCACCAACCCGTGGTTCCAGGAATGCGGCCCGCGCGAGGTGCAGGTGAACGAGATCCTCGCCTTCGACACCGACCTGGTGGGCAGCTACGGCTTCTGCTCCGATCTGTCGCGGACCTGGTGGATCGGAGACCAGGCCCCCCGGCCCGACATGATCGACGCCATGCGCCACGCCCATGACCACATCATGCGCAACATGGAGATGCTGCGGCCCGGCGTGAACATCGAGGACCTGACCCGCAACACCCACGTGCTGCGCCCGGAATTCCAGGTGCAGAAATACTCGTGCCTGATGCACGGGGTCGGGCTCTGCGACGAGTGGCCCCACGTCGCCTACCCGGACCACGCCGTCGACGGCGCCTTCGACTACCCGCTCGAACCGGGCATGACCCTCTGCGTCGAGGCCCTCGTCAGCCCCGAGAACGGCGATTTCTCGATCAAGCTGGAGGACCAGGTCCTGATCACCGAGACCGGCTTCGAGAACCTGACCCGCTATCCCTTCGACGCCGCGCTCATGGGCGGCTGAGGGGCGCTGCTTCCGGCCACGGCCCGCCGATCGGGGCGATCCGGGCCAGCACCCCCCGGTGGTCCGATCCGTGCCGCGGCATCACCTCCACCGCGTGGCGGGCGGCGCCACTCGCCAGCACGTGATCGATGCCGATCGGCGCACCGAGAACCGGCAGCCGGAAGGTCGGCGCGGACGGACCGGCGATCCGGGTGCCGCTGGCGCCGGCGATCCGGGACAGGCTGTCGGACCAGCGCACGGCGTTGAAATCGCCGCCGATCACGACCGGGCCGTCCAGCCGTTCGAGCAGCGGCACCAGCCGGTCCACCTGTCCGGCCTGCCCGAAGGGCCAGGGCCAGCGCAGGTGGATCGAGACGACCCAGACCGGCCCCGCCGGCGTCCGGACCCGGAGCCCCGCCAGGCCGTCCGCTTCGGCGCAAAGGTCGGCCTCCGCCGGGAAGCGGGACAGCACCGCGACCGCCCCGACCGAGGCGAAGGGACAGACCGACCGGTGCGGATAGTCGGCCGCCAGTCCGGCCAGCGCGGCGAGATTCCGATCCGAAACCTCCTGCAGGGTGAGCACGTCCGGCGCGGCGTCGGCCACGGCCGCGAGCCATGCCGCGTCCTCATGCCGGTCGAACAGCAGGTTCTGCTGGTAGAGCCGCAGGCCCGGCGCCGAGGGGCCCGGCCCGGCCGCCTGC
>JBFKOW010000049.1:0-19802 GCA_041628615.1 Paracoccaceae bacterium
GCGCGCGGCGGCTCTTCGCGAGCGCGATCGAGGCGCCGGGCGGGCTTCGGATCCAGACCATCCATGCCTTCTGCGCCGGGCTGCTGCGGCGGTTCCCGCTCGAGGCCGGGGTCAGTCCGCAATTCGCCGAGATCGAGGACCGCGCGGCGGACCTGCTGCGCGAGGACATTGCCGACGAACTTGCCCGGACACGGACCGACATCGTGGCGCCGATGGCGGACCTCGTGACCGACGAGGATTTCCGCAAGCTGACCAGGGCGATCACCGCGAAGGCCGCCTTCGCCCGGCCGCCGGACCCGGCGGCGCTGGCGCTGTCCCTCGGCCTGCCGGCGGATTTCGACGACGACCTGCCGCTGCGGATCGCGTGGAGCGGCAGCGAAACCGCGCTGGCCGGCCGGATCGCCGACTGCTTCAGGGACCAGAGCAAGTCTTATGCCGAGTTTGCCGCGACGCTCTGCGGGATCGACCACGAAAACCCGAGTTGGGCCGGGTTAGAGACGCTTTGCAGCCTGTTTCTCTATGCCAAGGACCAGAGTTCCAAGAGCCGGAATTTCCCGCAATCCGGGCACGGGAAGGCCGTTGCCGCCGCCGCGCCGATCGCTGAAGAACTGCACGACTGGATGGATCGGGTGGCCGAGGCGCGGGCGGTCCAGAAGGCGCTGGACTGCTTCCGCGACAGCCTGGCGCTGCACCGGTTCGGCCACGCCTTCCATGCCGCCTACACCGCCGCGAAGGCGGCCCGCGGCTGGCTCGATTTCGACGACCTGATCACGCGGGCGCGGGCGCTGCTCGCCGATCCGGCGGTGGCGGCCTGGGTGCTGTTCAAGCTCGACGGCGGGATCGATCACATCCTCGTCGACGAGGCGCAGGACACCAGTCCCGACCAGTGGGAGATCATCGCCCGGCTGGCCGAGGATTTCGCCACCGGCGAGGGCGCGCGGCCGGAGGTTCGCCGCACCCTGTTCGTGGTCGGCGACAGGAAGCAGTCGATCTATTCGTTCCAGGGCGCGGACCCGGATGCCTTCGACCGGATGCGCCAGGTTTTCGCCAGCCGCTTCGAGGCCGCGCAGGACCGGCTGTTCGAGGTGCCGCTGGAACATTCGTTCCGCTCCTCGACGGCGATCCTCAGCGCGGTGGACAGGACCTTCGAGGGCGCGGCGGCGGACGGCGTGGGCACCGGCATCAGCCACGTCGCCTACCACGGCGACCTGCCCGGCCGCGTCGAGCTCTGGCCGCCGCTGGACAAGGACGAGGCCGACGACGCCCCCGCGCATTGGGCCGATCCCGTCGACCGCCCGTCGCCGCGGGATCCCAAGGTCCGGCTGGCCGAGATGATCGCGGACCGGATCCGGCAGATGATCGCGGACGGCGAACGAATCCCGGTCGCCGGGCACAACGGCGCCCCGGCCCGGTCGCGGCCGGTGACGGCGGGCGATGTCCTGATCCTCGTGCGTCGCCGCAGCGGCATCTTTCCGCACCTGATCCGGGCCTGCAAGGCGGCGGGGCTGGACATCGCGGGGGCGGACCGGCTCAAGATCGGCGGCGAACTGGCGGTGAAGGACCTTGCCGCGCTGCTCCAGTTCCTCGCCCTGCCCGAGGACGACCTGTCGCTGGCCTGCGTCCTGCGGTCGCCGCTGATCGGCTGGGACGAACAGGCGCTGTTCACGCTCGCCCATCGCCGGCCCGAGGGGCAATACCTCTGGACCGCCCTGCGCGAGACCCGAGGCCCCGACGACCCCGCCCGCCGCCTGCTCGACGACCTGCGGGACCGGGCCGATTTCCTGCGGCCCTTCGACCTGATTGACCGGGTGCTGAACCGCTGGAACGGCCGCGCCCGCCTGCTGGCCCGGCTGGGGGACGAGGCCGAGGACGGCATCGACGCGCTGCTGTCGCAGGCGCTGGCCTACGAGGAGACCGAGGTGCCGAGCCTCACCGGGTTCCTCGGCTGGCTGCAGTCCGAGGAGGTGGAGATCAAGCGGCAGATGGATTCGCAGGGCGACCGGCTGCGGGTGATGACGGTGCACGGCGCCAAGGGTCTCGAGGCGCCGATCGTGATCCTGCCGGATTCCGAGGTGCCGCGCTGGCAGGTGCGCGGACGGATCCTGTCCACCGGGGACGGGGTGCCGGTCTGGAAGCCGAAGTCCGACGCGGTGCCGCCGGTCGTCGCGCGGCTGTCCGAGGACATCCTCGCGGCCGAGCGGCGGGAATGGCGGCGGCTGCTCTACGTCGCGATGACCCGGGCCGAAAGCCGGCTGATCGTCTGCGCCGCGGGCAAGACCGGCGCACCGGGGGACAGCTGGCACAGCCTCGTGGCCGACGGCATGACCCGCCTCGCGACCGAGGAGATCGACACTCCGGCGGGGCCGGGCCTGGCCCATGTCCACGGCGATATCGACCGGCTCGAATTGGCCGATCGGGCCGGAACAGAGCCTGTTTTGCCGCAGCCGCTGCCCGACCTGGGGCCGGTTCCGCCGGCACGCCGGTCCGCGCCGCTGTCGCCCTCGGATCTTGGCGGGGCGAAGGTGCTGCCGGGCGAGCCCGAGGCCGGGCTCGACGGCGAGGCGGCGCGGGCGCGGGGCACGCTGCTGCACCGGCTGCTCGAACACCTGCCCGCCGCGCCGCCGGAAACCTGGGCCGACCTGGCCGAGCGGCTGATCGCGGCCGGCGCGGACGGGCTGCCGGTGCCGGACCCGGACGGGCTGTTCGCCGAGGCGCGCGGATTGCTGCGCGATCCCGGTCTGGCGCACCTGTTCGCCCCCGGCACCCGCGCCGAGGCCGCGCTAAGCGCCCCGGTCCCGGTGCTGGGCGGGCAGGTGGTCTACGGCGCCATCGACCGGCTGATCGTCGCGCCCGACCGGGTGCTCGCGGTGGATTACAAGACGAACCGGATCGTGCCCGAGAGCCCGGAGGCGGTGCCCGAGGGACTGCTCAGGCAGATGGGGGCCTATGCCGCGATGCTGGCAGAGGTATTCCCGGACCGCGCGGTGGAGACGGCGATCCTCTGGACCCGCGGGCCGCGCCTGATGCCGCTGCCTGCGGCGCTGATCGCGGCGGCGCTGGGCCGGGTGACGCTGCCTTGACGGGTCGCCGGGGCGTGCCTAGGTTCCGGCTTCGACATATTGCGCCCAAGGAGAGCAGTCATGGCAACCGTTGCCGTCACGGACGACACCTTCGACAGCGAAGTGCGCCAGTCCGACATTCCCGTCGTCGTGGATTTCTGGGCCGAGTGGTGCGGCCCCTGCAAGCAGATCGGCCCCGCTCTCGAGGAGATCGCGACCGAGATGGCCGGCAAGGTGAAGGTCGTGAAGGTCAACGTGGACGACAACCCGAATTCGCCGGCGCAGATGGGGGTCCGGGGCATCCCGGCGCTGTTCATCTTCAAGGACGGCGAAGTAGTGTCGAACCGGGCCGGCGCGGCGCCGAAGGCGGCGCTGCAGGGCTGGATCCAGAGCAGCATCTGATCCCGCCGCACCGCAGGCGCGCAACGAACGGACGGGCGCCCCGCGCGGGCGCCCTTTTTCGTGCCGCCGGACGGGCCCGCCTTGTGCCCGAAGGCCGCGGCTCTTAAGTCGCCCACGAAACAGGACCACGGAACCGATCCCGGAGGCGGCATGGCTGACAACGATTTCCCCGGCTGGCACGGCACCACCATCCTCGGTGTCCGCAAGGGCGGGCAGGTGGTGATCGCCGGCGACGGGCAGGTCAGCCTGGGCCAGACGGTCATCAAGGGCACCGCCCGCAAGGTCCGCCGCCTCGCTCCCGGCGGGTTCGAGGTGGTCTGCGGCTTTGCCGGCTCCACCGCCGACGCCTTCACCCTGCTGGAACGGCTGGAGAAGAAGCTCGAATCCCATCCCGGCCAGCTGGCCCGCGCCAGCGTCGAGCTGGCCAAGGACTGGCGCACCGACAAGTACCTGCAGAAGCTCGAGGCGTTCCTGATCGTGACCGACGGCCGGGAGCTGCTGGTGATCACCGGGGCGGGCGACGTTCTCGAACCCGAACACGACGTGACCGCCATCGGGTCGGGCGGCAACTATGCCCTCGCCGCGGCGCGGGCGCTGATGGACAGCGACCTGTCGGCCGAGCAGATCGCCCGCAAGGCAATGGCCATCGCCGCCGACATCTGCGTCTACACCAACGGCAACCTGACCGTGGAGACGATCAAGCGTGACTGACCTCACCCCCCGCGAGATCGTCAGCGAACTCGACCGCTTCATCATCGGCCAAAAGGACGCCAAGCGCGCCGTCGCCGTGGCGCTGCGCAACCGCTGGCGGCGCAAGCAGCTGGGCGACGACCTGCGCGACGAGGTCTATCCGAAGAACATCCTGATGATCGGCCCCACCGGCGTCGGCAAGACCGAGATCAGCCGCCGGCTCGCCCGGCTGGCCCGCGCGCCCTTCATCAAGGTCGAGGCGACGAAGTTCACCGAGGTCGGCTATGTCGGGCGGGACGTGGAGCAGATCATCCGCGACCTCGCCGACGCCGCCATCGTGCAGACCCGCGAATGGATGCGCGAGGACGTGAAGGCCCGCGCCTACGCGGCCGCCGAGGACCGGGTGATCGCCGCCATCGCCGGCCCCGACGCCCGCGAGTCCACGAAGGACATGTTCCGCCGCAAGCTCAAGGCCGGGGACCTGGACGACACGGTCATCGAACTGGAGTTGCAGGACAATTCCAACCCGTTCGGCCAGATGGAGGTGCCCGGCCAGCCGGGGATGATGCCCGGCATGAACATTGCCGACCTGTTCGGCAAGGCGTTCCAGCGCACCACCACCAAGCGGGTGACGGTGGCCGAAAGCTATGACCTGCTGATCGCCGACGAGGCCGACAAGCTGCTTGACGACGAGGCGGTGCGGAAGGCCGCGCTGGAGGCGGTGGAGCAGAACGGCATCGTGTTCCTCGACGAGATCGACAAGGTCTGCCGCAACGCCGACGCCCGCGGCGCCGATGTCAGCCGGGAAGGCGTGCAGCGCGACCTGCTGCCGCTGATCGAGGGCACCACGGTCAGCACCAAGCACGGCCCGGTCCGGACCGACCACATCCTGTTCATCGCGAGCGGCGCCTTCCACATCGCCAAGCCATCCGACCTGCTGCCCGAGCTTCAGGGCCGGCTGCCGATCCGGGTCACCCTGCGGGCGCTGACCGAGGGCGATTTCGTCCGCATCCTGACCGAGACCGACAACGCCCTGACCCGGCAATACGCCGCGCTGATGCAGACCGAGGGTGTCGGCGTCAGCTTTACCGACGACGGCATCGCGGCGCTGGCCCGGATCGCCGCGGAAGTGAACGAGAGCGTCGAGAACATCGGCGCCCGCCGGCTCTATACCGTGCTGGAGCGGGTGTTCGAGGACCTGTCGTTCCACGCCCCGGACAAGGGCGGCGAGGCGGTGACGGTGGACGCGGCCTATGTCGAGTCCCAGCTGGGCGAACTGACCCGGACCACCGATCTCAGCCGCTACGTGCTCTGACCGCTTTTCATTCCCGCAGAAAGGGCAGAGGGTCCGCGCATGGGATTCCTGCGTGACAACGCGCCGTTCCTGACGGCGGGAGCGCTGCTCAGCTTCTCGTCCTCCTACGGCCAGACCTTCTTCATCGCGATCTTCGGCGCCTCGGTGATGGCGGCGCTGGACCTGTCGGCGGGCGACTGGGGGCTGATCTACGGCATCGCCACCACTGTGTCGGCGGTGGTGATGGTGCAGGCCGGGGCGCTGACCGACCGGTTCCGGGTCCGTCACCTCGCCATCGGCGTCATGGTCCTGATGGCGGCGGCCTGCCTTCTCATGGCGTCGGTCGACTCGGTGCCGGCGCTGCTGCTGGCAGTGTTCCTGCTGCGGCTGACCGGGCAGGGGATGATGAGCCACCTGTCGGTGGTGGCGATGGCGCGGTGGTTCCGGGCGAACCGGGGCAAGGCGCTGTCGGTGTCGGCGCTGGGCTTCGCGGCGGGGACCGCCGTGCTGCCGGCGCTGGTCGCCGCCCTGATGACCGTCTTCGACTGGCGGCTGATCTGGGTCGGCGCGGCGGCGGCCGCGCTGCTGACCCTGCCGGTGATCGTCCGCCTGCTGCGGCAGGAACGCACCCCGCAGGCGGCGGTCGAGGAGACCGCGAGCCTCGGGATGGAGGGCCGCCACTGGCGCCGGGCCGAGGTGCTGCGCCATCCGCTGTTCTGGTGCCTGGTGCCGCTGCTGCTCGGGCCGCCCTGCTGGGGCACCGCGCTTTGGTTCCAGCAGGTCCACATCGCCGAGGTGAAGGGCTGGAGCCTGCTGGCCTATGCCAGCCTGTTCCCGCTGCTGATGGCGGTGGCGGTGGCGACGACGGTGCTGTCGGGCATCGCCATCGACCGGCTGGGCGCGGCGCGGCTGCTGCCGGTCTACCTGCTGCCCTTCGCGCTGGGCTTCGCGCTGTTGGCCTGGGCGCCGACGATCCCGGCGGCGGCGCTGGCGCTGGTCGTCATGGGGATCGGGCAGGGGATGCAGTCCACTGTGCCCAGCGCGTTCTGGGCCGAGTTCTTCGGCACCCGCCACCTCGGCGCGATCAAGGCGGCGGCGGGGGCGATCATGGTCTTCGGCTCGGCCATCGGGCCGGCGGTGTCGGGCGCTCTGATCGACGCCGGGGTGGCCTTCCCGGCGCAGTCCATCGGCTTTGCCGCGTTCTTCGTCGCCGCCGCGGGGCTGACCACGCTGGCCGTTGCCCGCTACCGCGGCACGCTACCTGTTGCGGCGCAGGTAGACGTATAGCGCGCCCTGCCCGCCGTGGCCGCGATGCGCCTCGGTCACCTGCAGCACCAGCGGTCCGAGCGGCGGCTGCGCCAGCCAGAGCGGCACCTCGTGGCGCAGCTTGCCCCGCCGTTCCGGGATCGGCCCGCCTTCGTCGCTGCGCTTGCCCTTGCCGGTGATGACGAGGATCAGCCGCTTGCCCGCGGCGTGCTGCGCCATCACGAAGGACACCAGCGCCGGATGCGCCTGGTCGCGGGTCATGCCGTGCAGGTCGATCCGGGCCTCGGGGCGCAGCTTGCCGCGCTTCAGCTTGCCGTGGGTGCGGGCGTCCATCCGCACCGGCGCGGCGGCGAGCCGTTCGGACAGGCCGGAGAGCAGGTCGTGATCCGCCCGGTGGTCGACCTGTCCGCCGACGCGGAAGGCCGGGATCGGCGGGGCGGCTGTCGCGGGCGGTTCGGGCGTCGCGGGATCGGGCCGCGCGGGCTTCGTGGCCGGCAGCACCACCGGATCGTGGCCCAGCGGGCGGGTCCGGGCGGCGACCTTGTCCCAGAGCGCGCGCTCCTCGGCGCTGAGCGGGCGGGACCGTTTCACGACGCGGCCCCCGGTTTCGGCAGCAGCGCGACCAGCCGGCAGGGGTCGGCGATCCGCCCGGCGGCGAGCCCCGCCGCCGCGCCGGTGCCGACGAAGAGGTCCGCCCGCTGCGCGCCCCGGATCGCCGCCCCGACATCCTGCGCCACCGCCAGCCGGCGGTCAGGCTCGGTCCCCTGCCGCTCGACCCAGACCGGGGCGCCGAGGGGGATCGCGGCGGGATCGACGGCGAGCGACCGGCCGGGCGTGACCGGGCGGCCCAGCGCGCCGATCGGCCCGGCGGTGTCGGGCAGACCGGTCACCTCGCGGAAGAAGATGAACGAGTCGTTGGTCCGCATGAGGGCCGCGCCCTGCCGCGGATTGGCGCGCAGCCAGTCGCGGACCCGGTCGGCGGTCACCGTCTCGGCGGCAAGGGCACCGATGGCGGCAAGGGCCTTGCCGATCGAGGCATAGGGATGCCCGTTCCGCCCGGCGAAGCCGACCCGCATCGCGGTGCCGTCGGGCAGCCGGACTCGCCCCGAGCCCTGCACGTGCAGGAAGTAGACATCGACCGGATCGTCGATCCAGACGAATTCCAGACCCTGCCCGGCAAGCGCCGCGCCGGTCTCGATCTCGCGCCGCGTGGGCCAGCCGCCGGGCGGCGGCGCGGCGGGCATCCGGTAGAGCGGGTGCCGGAACCGGCCCTCCTGCCGGCGCGACCCGGCGAGTTCTAGCTCGTAGTAGCCGGTCAGAAGCGGCGGCCCGCCGTCCTCGATCAGCACCGGGTCGAAGCGGGATTCGAAGAAGGTCCGGGCGGCCGCCGCGCTGCAATCGGCGTCGGGCAGCGGCCCGGTGAACCCGTCCAGCCGGTCGGCGGTGACCCGGAACGCGGCGAACGCCGCGGCGTGGTCGTCCCCGGCCCAGCCGTCGAGATCGGCGAAGCTGAGCTGTCGTTTGCGGAAGGGGGCCATCGGTCGGCGTCGCGGCGTCCGTCATCCCAGCCCGTATCGGGCCGGACTGCGGTCATTCGCCGGTGGCGACGAGCTGCCAGTTCGGATCGCCGGTGCCCATCTGGCGGGCAAAGGTCCAGACATCGCGCTGGCGCTTGATCTCGGTCGGGCTGCCCTCGACGATGTCGCCGGCCTTGTCGCGGACCACCGAGGTCAGTTCGCCGGTGAAGCGGACAGTGATCTCTGCCTCCTGGGTCTCGGCGTCGAATTCGGCGGACTTGATGGCGATTTCCGAGATGCCGACGAAGGTGGCTTGGATCGTCAGGCCCTGTTCCTCGCGCGCGGCGACGACATCCGCGAAGGCCTCGTAGACATCCTCGGACAGGAACGGCTTCACCTCGGCGATGTCGCCGGTCTCGAAGGCCATCAGGATCATCTCGTAGGCGCCGCGGGCGCCCTGCAGGAAATCGCCGACGCCGAATTCGGGATCGACGCGCTTCATCTCGGCCAGCGCCTTCGCGGCGTCCGAGTCCTCGTCGACATGGTCGATGATGTCGCGGTCCGGGCCGCCCTCGATCACCTCGAAGTCGCTGCGCCGGCGGCGCGACTGATCGGCCACGGGAACCGGCGGCTTCTCGAATCCTTCCCGCGATCCGAGCACGGAGCGCAGCCGCAGGATCAGGAAGACGGCGATGCCGGCCAGGACGAGAAGCTGGATGATCGGTGAGTTCATCGGGGATCGGTTTCCACGGGGATATGGCAGGGGCGCGTTGCCCTTCTTATGTAGGTGAGGGTGGGGGGCGAGTCCACTGCACCCCCGGAGATATGAGGACACGTTTCGATGTGGCTTTTTGCCCTGTTCCTTGCGGTTCCGCTGATCGAGATCGCGCTGTTCATCCAGATCGGCGGGGTGATCGGCCTGTGGCCGACCCTGCTCGTCGTGGTGGTGACCGCGCTGATCGGCACGATGCTGGTCCGGTCGCAGGGGGCGCAGGAACTGGGCCGGATCCGGCGGTCGCTCGACCAGTTGCAGGACCCGACGGAACCGCTGGTGCACGGCGCGATGATCCTGGTGTCCGGCGCGCTGCTGCTGACGCCGGGGTTCTTCACCGACGCGGTGGGGTTCGCGCTGCTGGTGCCGGGGGTGCGGACCGCCGCCTTCCGCTGGATCCGGGCGCGGGTCCGGGTGCATGCCTTCGAGGGACGCGGTCCCGATCCGCGCGATCCCCGCAGCGGGCAGGCCGGCGGCACCGGGCCGGGCCGGTCCCCTGCGGACCGGGTGATGGAGGGCGAATACCACGAGGTCGATCCCGACAGCCGCAGCACTCATCGCCCGTCGAACTGGACCCGCCATTGAGAGCCCGAGCCGGGCCTGATAAGAGGCCAACCGAACCGAATTCAGAGAGAGCGACCATGGCCAACGACACTCCCGAGAACGGCGCCGCCCCGGCCGGCACCGCCGCCACCCCGCAACCGCAGCAGGTGCAGGTCACCCAGCGCGTCCTGGCGCAGTATGTCCGCGACATGTCGTTCGAGAACATCATGGCGCAGAAGGGCGTCACCACCGAGGTCCAGCCCGACATCTCGGTGCAGGTGCAGCTCGACGCCAAGAAGCGCGGCGCGGACAAGCAGTACGAGGTCATCACCAAGCTGACCGTTACCTCCAAGACCAAGGAGAAGGGCGAGCCGCTGTTCGTGATGGAGCTGGAATATGCCGGCGTCTTCCACATCGACGGCGTGCCGGAAGAGCAGCTTCACCCCTACCTGCTGATCGAGTGCCCGCGGCTGACCTTCCCCTTCGTCCGCCGCATCGTGAGCGACGTGACGCGGGACGGGGGCTTCCCGCCGCTGAACCTCGAAACGATCGATTTCCTCGCGCTCTACCGCAACGAGCTGGCCCGGCGGATGCAGGCCAACAAGGCGGGCGAGGAGAAGAAGGCGGACGCCTGATCCGCTAGCGGTAGCGGGCCCAGACCGCGCCGTCGCCCAGTTCGGCGACGAAGGCGTCATGGGCCTGCGCCTCAGCCTCGGTGATCCGGGGCGGCAAGGGCGCGCGGCGCGGCGCAGGCCGCCAGCCGCGATCGGCCGGTCCCGCCGCATCGGTCCGGCCGCCGCCGGGCGCGGCATGGAGCGCGAAGTCCGGCTGCCGCCCGCCGATCAGTTCGAGATAGACCTCGGCGAGGATCTCGCTGTCGAGCAGCGCGCCGTGCAGCGTGCGCGACGAGTTGTCGATGCCGAACCGCTGGCACAGCGCGTCTAGCGAGGCGCGCGCGCCGGGAAACCGCCGCCGCGCGATGTCGAGCGTGTCGATGGTCCGGTCGTCGGCCAGCGCCGGCAGCCCGGCCCAGCCCAGTTCGGCATTGAGGAACTTCATGTCGAAGGCGGCGTTGTGGATCACCAGCCGCGCATCCTCGATGAAGTCGAGGAACATGCGGCCGACCTCGGCGAAGGGCGGCTTGTCCTTCAGCGTGACCGCGCCGGGGGCGGGCGGCTGCGGCGGGTCGAGCAGGTCCGGCCCGATGCCATGCACCTCGAAGGCCTCCTGCGGCATGGTCCGGCCCGGATTGATGTAGACGTGAAACGTTCGGCCGGTGGGAACATGGTTGAGCAGTTCCAGCGCGCCGATCTCGACGATCCGGTCGCCGGTGTCGGGGTCGAAGCCGGTGGTTTCGGTGTCGAGCACGATCTCACGCATGGGCGCGGCTCCTGATCCGGGCGACGATGGCCCGCACCTGCGCGCGGGCGTGGTCGGGCGTGTCGGTGATGATGACGTGATCGGCCCGCGCGCGCTTGTCGGCGTCGGGCATCTGGCGGGCGTGGATGGCGTCGAACAGGGCCAGGGTCATGCCGGGCCGGGCGAGCACCCGGTCGCGCTGCACCTCGGGCGCGACCGAGACGACGGCCACGGCGTCCATCCCGGCCTCGGCCCCGGTCTCGAACAGCAGCGGGATGTCGAACACCGCGATATCAGTGTCGGTCGCGGCCAGGAAATCCGCCCGGTCGGCGGCGACGAGGGGATGGACGATGGATTCGAGCCGGGCGAGGTGCGCCGGGTCGCCGGCGACGGCGGCCTTGAGGATGTCGCGCTGCACCGCGCCGTCGCGCACCGCATCGGGAAAGGCGGCGGCGATCGCCGGGACCGCGGCGCCACCGGTCCCGTAGAGCCGGGCCACCGCCGCGTCGGCGTCCCAGACCGCGCAGCCCTCGTCGGCGAACATCCGGGCGGTCGTCGATTTGCCCATGCCGATGGAGCCGGTGAGACCCAGCCGGTAGGTCATGCCTGGATCGCGCGGCGGGTCTCGGGGGTGACTTCCGGCCGGACCCCGAACCAGCGTTCGAAGGCCGGGACCGCCTGGTGCAGCAGCATGCCGAGCCCGTCCACCGTGCGGCATCCGGCGGCGGCGGCGTATTCCAGAAGCGGCGTGCGCAGCGGCGCATAAACGAGATCGGTCACCAGCGTTTCGGGGCGCAACCCGTCGAGCGGGATCCGCAGCGCCGGGCTGCCGGTCATGCCGAGCGAAGTGGTGTTCACCAGGAGCGCGGCGTCCTCGAGGATGTTGCCCGCCTGCACCCAGTCCACCACGTCGATCCGCGAGCCGAATTCGTTGCGCAGCGCTTCGGCCTTCGGCCGAGTCCGGTTCGACAGGAGGATCTGCGGCACGCCCACTTCGAGCAGCGCCGAGATTACCGCGCGGGCCGCGCCGCCGGCGCCGAGAACGGCGGCGGGGCCGGCGTCGGGCCGCCATTCGGGCGCTTCCTGCCGCAGATTGGCGATGAATCCGTAACCGTCGGTGTTGTCGGCGTGGATCTTGCCGTCGCGCCGGAAGATGAGGGTATTGGCGGCGCCGATGATAGTGGCGCGGTCGGTGATGAGATCGGCGATCTCCAGCACCCGGACCTTGTGCGGAATGGTGATGTTCACGCCGACGAAACCGGCCTTGGGAAGCGTCCGCAGGACCTGTTCCAGGTTGGCGTCGGTCACGTCCATGGCGACATATGCGCCGCGCAGGCCGTAGTGACGCAACCAGTGGGTGTGCAAGGCCGGGCTGCGCGAGTGGGCGATCGGGTGGCCGATGACCCCCGCGAGGGGGGCCGGCGTTTCGTGTTCCTGGTGACCGGTCATGGCTGCACAATTCCGCGCGCCATCAGATAAGACAAGAGGGCGGGGACCTGCAGACCGAGAATGGTGAAATAGTCGCCGTCAATGCGGCTGAACAGGCGGACGCCTTCGGCTTCGAGCTTGTAGGCGCCGACGCATTGGGCGACATCGGGCCAGTTCCGGTCGAGATAGGACGCAAGGAAGCCGTCCGAAAACTCCCGGACATGCAGGGTGGCGGTGGCGACGTTGCGCCAGACCGGGCGGCCTGCCTCGCTGGCGACCAGCGCGGTGTGCAGCTTGTGCGCCTTGCCGCGCAGAAACCGGAGCTGCTCTGCGGCCTCGTCGCGGGAGCCGGGTTTCGCCAGCAGGACACCGTCGCAGTCCAGCACCTGGTCGGCGCCGAGAACCAGCGCCGCCGGTTGCTTCGTCGACACCCGCTGCGCCTTCATCTCCGCCAGCGCGTCGGCGATGTCGCGGGGTGGGGTATGCTCGGCCAGAAGCGCGTCGCGCAGGGCCGATTCGTCCACGCGGGGGGTTTCAACGGCGAATTCGAGGCCGGCATTGGACAGCAGCCGGGCCCGCGTCGGCGAACCGGAAGCAAGAATCATGGGGACAGTCATGGGGATTTCGCCTGTATGGTTCGGGACGGCCATTGGGGAAGACCGGCCCGGCGGGTGCCGCTGGCCGGCGTTGGACGTGTCGCCGTGGACATAACAGGCCCGGTTCCCCAGGTCATCCACGGTGGATCGGGAAAACCGGGGCCTGTGGGGAAGTCCGGTGTTGCCGAGAGTCAACCGGGCGTTTTGTCCGGGCGGTCTTGATCTTTTCTTTTAACGTATTGAAATAATTCATGGAAATATTAACCCACAGGGTATCTGACATGCCTGCCTGGCGCACCGCCTGTGGACAGGTCATGGGACGACTCGGGGAGTCCGAGTTGTCCACAGGGACTTCCACCACGATCCTCTCTATTTTCTTTCTTTCCTGATTTGTCTGGATATCGCCCGCCGGGTCGCCCCTGTGCGGACGATTGACGGGCAATGAAGGGAGGGATATCTGAACCTCACGTCCTGTCCTGGACGAACCTGTCGACCAGAACCGAACCGATCTCGCGCGTGGCCGCATGCCGCGCAAGGAGTCCGCATGTCCCAGATGCCCCCGAACCGCCTGAACCTTGCCGATCTCAAGGCGCAAAGCCCCAAGGACCTTCTGTCGATGGCGGAAGAGCTCGAGATCGAGAACGCGACCACGATGCGCAAGGGCGAGATGATGTTCTCGATCCTGAAGGAGCGCGCGGAAGAGGATTGGGTCATCGGCGGCGACGGGGTGCTGGAGGTGCTGCAGGACGGGTTCGGGTTCCTGCGGTCGCCGGAAGCGAACTACCTGCCGGGCCCGGACGACATCTATGTCAGCCCCGAGATGATCCGGCAGTATTCGCTGCGGACGGGCGACACCATCGAGGGCGTCATCAAGGAGCCTGACGACACCGAGCGCTACTTCGCGCTGACCAGCGTCGAGATGATCAACTTCGAGGATCCCGAGAAGGCGCGGCACAAGGTGGCCTTCGACAACCTGACGCCGCTTTACCCGGACGAGCGGCTGAAGATGGAAATCGAGGATCCGACGATCAAGGACCGGTCGGCCCGGATCATCGACCTGGTCGCGCCGATCGGGAAGGGGCAGCGGTCGCTCATCGTCGCGCCGCCGCGGACCGGCAAGACGGTGCTGCTTCAGAACATCGCCCATTCGATCGAGGCGAACCATCCGGAGTGCTACCTCATCGTGCTGCTCATCGACGAGCGGCCGGAAGAGGTGACCGACATGCAGCGGTCGGTGAAGGGCGAGGTGGTGTCCTCGACCTTCGACGAACCGGCCTCGCGCCACGTTGCGGTGTCCGAGATGGTGATCGAGAAGGCGAAGCGCCTGGTCGAGCACAAGCGTGACGTGGTGATCCTGCTCGACTCGATCACCCGCCTGGGCCGGGCGTTCAACACAACGGTGCCGTCCTCGGGCAAGGTGCTGACCGGCGGTGTCGACGCCAACGCGCTGCAGCGGCCGAAGCGGTTCTTCGGCGCGGCCCGGAACATCGAGGAGGGCGGATCGCTGACCATCATCGCGACCGCGCTGATCGATACCGGCAGCCGGATGGACGAGGTGATCTTCGAAGAGTTCAAGGGCACCGGCAACTCCGAGATCGTGCTCGACCGCAAGGTCGCGGACAAGCGGGTGTTCCCGGCGATGGACATCCTGAAGTCCGGCACCCGGAAGGAGGAACTGCTGGTCGACAAGGGCGACCTGCAGAAGACCTACGTGCTGCGCCGGATCCTGAACCCGATGGGCACCACGGACGCCATCGAGTTCCTGATCTCGAAGCTGAAGCAGACCAAGACCAACTCCGAGTTCTTCGACTCGATGAACACCTGACGGCCGGCGCGGGGCCATGGACACGATCTTTGCGCCAGCCACGGCGGTGGGCCGCGCGGGGGTGGCCATCGTCCGGATCTCGGGCCCCGAGGCCCGCGCGGCGGCGGGCCGGCTGACCGGGCCATTGCCCGAGACGGGGCGGAGGTTGCGGGATGTCTGGCGGCCGGCCGACGGCGACCTGCTCGACAAGGCGCTGGTCCTGGTCTTTCCCGCCGGCCACAGCTTTACCGGCGAGGAGACCGTCGAGCTTCACCTGCACGGGGCGCCGACCATCGTGCAGGCGGTCTGTGCTGAACTGGCCGGGATGCCGGGGCTGCGGCCCGCCGAGGCCGGGGAGTTCACCCGCCGCGCCTTCGCCAACGGCAAGCTCGACCTCGTGCAGGTCGAGGGACTGGCCGACCTCATCGATGCCGAAACCGAGGAGCAGCGCCGGCTGGCGGCGAAGGTTCTCGACGGCACGCTGAGCCGCGAGGTCGAGCGCTGGCGGGCGTTGCTGGTGCGGGCGCTGGCGCTGATCGAGGCGACGATCGATTTCGCCGACGAGGACGTGCCCGTCGATGTTGGTCCGGAAGTCGGCAGCCTGCTGCGGGACTGCCTGTCCGGACTGCGCGCGGAACTCCAGGGGTTCCGCGGCGCCGAGCTGGTGCGGGACGGGTTCGAGGTGGCGATCGTCGGACCGCCGAATGTCGGCAAGTCGACGCTGCTGAACCGGCTGGCCGGGCGCGAGGCGGCAATCACCTCGACCGTCGCAGGGACGACCCGCGACGTCATCGAGGTCCGGCTGGAGGTCGCCGGTTTGCCGGTCACGCTTCTCGACACCGCGGGGCTTCGGGAGACCGCCGACACGGTCGAGCGGCTCGGGGTGGAGCGCGCCCGGTCGCGGGCCGGGGCGGCGGACCTACGCATCATCCTCGTCGAGCCGGGCACGGAACCGGCAGTGGAACCGCAGGGCGACGATATCGTGCTGGCGGCGAAGGCCGATTTGACTGGCGATCCGGAGGGCATCTCCGGTACGACCGGGCAGGGGGTGACGGCGCTGCTCGACCGGATCGGCGCGATCCTGAGGCATCGGACGAAAGAGGCCGGGCTGATCGGCCGGGAACGCCAGCGGGCCGCCGTCATGCGGGCGGCCGAGGGGATCGACCGGGCGCTCTCCGATCTCGACATCCTCGGCGAATCGCCCGATCTGGTGGCCGAGGAGGTCCGGATCGCGGTCCGGGCGCTCGAGTCCCTTGTCGGGCGGATCGATGTGGAACATGTACTGGGAGAGATCTTCTCCAGCTTCTGCATCGGAAAGTAAGGAGTGTTTCACGTGAAACATCCCGAGCCACGCGTGATCGTGATCGGCGGCGGCCATGCCGGGGCCGAGGCTGCCCACGCGGCCGCCCGGATGGGCGCTGCTGTCACCCTCGTCACCCTGCGGGCCGACGCGATCGGGGTGATGTCCTGCAACCCGGCGATCGGCGGCCTCGGCAAGGGGCACCTGGTCCGGGAGATCGACGCGCTCGACGGGATCATGGGACGGCTAGCCGACGCGGCGGGGATCCAGTTCCGCCTGCTCAACCGCAAGAAGGGCCCCGCCGTGCAGGGGCCCCGCGCACAGGCCGACCGCCGGCTCTACCGCCAGGCGACCCAGGCCGAGATCGCGTCCCATCCCGGGATCACCGTGGTGGAAGGCGAGGTCATTGGCCTGCGCAGCGAAGGGGGGAAGGTGACCGGCGTGGACCTGGCCGATGGCAGCGGGATCGCCGCCGGTGCCGTCATTCTGACCACCGGGACGTTCCTGAACGGCAAGATCTTCGTGGGCGACGAGACGCGGGCGGGCGGCCGCTTCGACGAGAAGCCCTCGGTCCGGCTGGCCGAGCAGATGCGCGAGCTGGCGCTCCGGCTGGGTCGACTCAAGACCGGCACGCCGCCGCGGCTCGACGGGCGAACCATCGACTGGGACGGCCTGGAGATGCAGCCGGGCGACGACGACCCGGCGATGTTTTCGTTCCTCAACACGGTGCCGGCGGTGCGGCAGGTCGCCTGCGGGATCACCCACACGAACGCCCGGACGCACGACATCATCCGCGACAACCTCGGCCGCAGCGCGATGTATGGCGGGATGATCGAAGGCGTCGGCCCCCGCTACTGCCCGTCCATCGAGGACAAGATCGTGCGGTTCGCGGACAAGGACGCGCACCAGATCTTCCTGGAACCCGAGGGGCTGGACGATCCGACCGTCTATCCGAACGGGATCTCGACCTCGCTGCCGCTCGACGTGCAGGAGGCGTATGTCCGGTCCATCGCCGGCCTCGAACGGGCGGTCATCACCCAGCCGGGGTACGCCGTCGAGTACGATTACGTCGACCCGCGGTCGCTGGGTCCCGATCTGGCGCTGCGGGGGATGGAAGGGCTGTTCCTCGCCGGGCAGATCAACGGAACCACCGGGTACGAGGAAGCGGCGGCGCAGGGGCTGGTCGCCGGGCTGAACGCAGCGGCCGCCGTCACCGGCAGGGACCCGGTGCATTTCACCCGCCGCGAATCCTACATCGGCGTGCTGATCGACGACCTCGTGACGAAGGGGGTCAGCGAGCCCTACCGGATGTTCACCTCGCGCGCGGAGTTCCGTCTGTCGCTGCGTGCCGACAACGCGGACCAGCGACTGACCGGCCGGGGCCGCGAGATCGGCTGCGTCGGGGAGGCGCGGTGGCGGGCGTTCTCGGACAAGATGACCGCGCTTTCGGCGGCGCGCGCCCGGCTGGAAGCGGTGTCGCTGTCGTCCCGCGCGTTGGCCGAGGCGGGTGTCGACGTGAACCCCGACGGGCCCCGGCGCACCGGGCTCGAAGCGCTTTCGCTGAAGGACATGACGGTCCGGCGGCTCGCGGCTCTGGTCGACATCGACGAGATGCCCGACCCCGCCATCGCCGACCAGATCGAGCGGGACGCGATCTATGCCCAGTACATCCTGCGGCAGGAACGGGACATCGAGGCGCTCGAACGCGACGAGTCCCTGCCGATCCCGGCGGATTTCGAGTTCGGCGACCTGCCCGGCCTGTCGACGGAACTGCGCCAGAAGCTGATCGCCGCGCAGCCGCGCACCGTGGGGCAGGCGGGTCGCATCGACGGGATGACGCCGGCCGCGCTCATGCTGATCGCGGGACGGCTGAAACAGCGCGCCCGGCAGAAGTCCGCATGACGGAGCCTCGCCTCGACGTCGATGTTTCACGTGAAACAACGGCGAAATTGACGGATCTCGCCGCCGAAACGCGCCGCTGGACCGCCAGGATCAACCTGATCGGGCCCCATACCGTGCCGGATCTCTGGGATCGGCACATCCGCGACTCGGCGCAGCTCTGGGCGATCGAGGCGCCCTCAAGCGGACTCTGGCTCGACCTCGGCAGCGGCGGCGGATATCCCGGCCTGGTGATCGCGGCGATTGCCGCCGAGGCGGCGCCCGGCCTTGCCGTCCGGCTCGTCGAATCGGATCGGCGCAAGGCGGCCTTCCTGCGGCAGATGAAGGCGCGGCTGGCGCTTTCCAACCTGGCGGTGGCCGCCGACCGCATCGAGCTGCTGCCGCCGCAGTCCGCGTCGATCCTTTCGGCCCGCGCCCTCGCGCCGCTTCCGAAATTGCTGGAATACGCGGAAAAACACCTCGAACCGGGTGGCATCGCGCTGTTCCACAAGGGCCGGGGCGCGGATGCCGAAATCCGCGACGCGCGCCGGACATGGCGCTTTGATCTCGCCGAAATACCCAGTAGGACAGATCAAAACGCCAGCATACTGAGGTTGGAAAGGATCGAGCGTGCCTGACGAAATGGCCCCCCGTCCCCCCCGAATCGTCGCCATCGCCAACCAGAAGGGCGGCGTCGGCAAGACCACGACGGCGATCAACCTGGGCGCCGCGCTGGCCCGGAACGGCTACGACGTGCTGATCGTCGACCTCGATCCGCAGGGCAATGCGTCCACCGGCCTCGGCGTCGCCAGCGCCGATCGCGAGATGACCACCTATGACGTGCTGTTCGCCGGCGTCCCGCCGCAGGAGGCGCTGCGCCCGACCGCGATCGAACGGCTGTCGATCATCCCGGCGACGACCGACCTGAGCTCCGCCGACCTCGAACTCGGGGCCATCGAGCGCCGCAGCTTCCTGCTGCGCGACGCGCTTTGCACCCCGATCAAGGGCGCGGCGCATTTCGACTTCGTGCTGATCGACTGTCCGCCGTCGCTCAGCCTGCTGACCGTCAACGCGCTGGTCGCCGCCGATGCCGTCCTGGTCCCGCTGCAATGCGAGTTCTTCGCGCTCGAGGGCCTGTCGCAACTGATGCTGACGATCCGCAACGTCCGGCAATCGGCCAATCCCGACCTTCGGCTGGACGGCGTGGTGCTGACCATGCACGACGTGCGCAACAACCTGTCCAAGCTGGTCGAGCAGGATGCCCGCGCGACGCTCGGGGATCTCGTGCTGGAAACCGTGGTGCCCCGCAACGTCCGGCTGAGCGAGGCGCCGTCCTTCGCGCTTCCGGTGATCGACTACGATCCCACCTCGCGCGGGGCAGAGGCCTATCTCTCGCTTGCGCGGGAAATCATGGCGCGGGTGAATCCCCGCAAGAAGGAGACCGCGTGATGGCCGGGCCCAACAAGCCGCGCGGCCTTGGCCGGGGTCTTTCCGCGTTGATGGCCGATGTGTCGCCCGCCGAATCGCCGGAACGGCCGGCCGAGCCACGCCCGGCCGACCGGCTGATCCCGATCGACCGCATCCACCCGAACCCGGATCAGCCCCGCCGCAGTTTCTCCGACGACGCCCTGAACGAACTGGCCGCCTCGATCCGCGAGAAGGGGGTGATCCAGCCGCTGATCGTCCGCCCCGATCCGGCCCGCCCCGACGCCTTCCAGATCGTCGCCGGGGAGCGCCGCTGGCGCGCCGCGCAGATCGCCCGGCTGCACGAACTGCCGGTGATCCTGCGCGACTTCACCGATTCGGAAGTCCTCGAAGTCGCGATCATCGAGAACATCCAGCGCGCGGACCTCAACGCGATCGACGAGGCGCAGGGCTATCACCAGTTGATGGA
>JBFKOW010000050.1:0-19699 GCA_041628615.1 Paracoccaceae bacterium
CCGCAGGCCCGCGCTGCAGGACCTGCTGCTGACCCCGCGCAACCTGCACCGGATCACCGGCGAACTGGCCCGGATGCGCGGCGCGGCGATGAAGCTGGGGCAACTGCTGTCCATGGAGTCGGGCGACTTGCTGCCGCCGGAGCTGGCCGAGATCATGGCCCGGCTGCGGGGCCAGGCGGACTTCATGCCGCCGGCGCAACTGAAGGCGGTGCTGACAGCGGCCTGGCGCAGCGACTGGCTGCGGGATTTCGCGCGCTTCGGGCCCCGCCCCATCGCCGCGGCGTCCATCGGCCAGGTCCACCGCGCCACCCTGCGCGACGGTCGCGAGGTCGCGGTGAAGGTGCAGTATCCCGGCGTCGCCCGCAGCATCGACAGCGACGTGGCCAACGTGGGCGCCTTGATCCGGATGTCCGGGCTGCTGCCGAAGGGGTTCGACCTCGGCCCCTACCTCGCCGAGGCCCGGGCGCAACTGCACGAGGAAACCGATTACCGCGCCGAGGCCGGCCACCTCGCGGCCTTCCGCGGCCTTCTGGAAGGCGATGCCCGCTTCGCCCTGCCCGAGTGCGTGCCGGACCGGAGCACCGGCGAGATCCTGACCATGACCTTCATGCCGGGCGACCCTATCGAGACCGCCGCGGGCCTGCCGCAGGAGACCCGCGACCGGATCGCCCGCGCGCTGATCGACCTCGTGCTGCGCGAACTTTTCGACTTCGGTTTGATGCAGACCGATCCGAACTTCGCCAACTACCGGCACGACACCGACAGCGGGCGGATCGTCCTGCTCGATTTCGGGGCCACGCGGCGGCTCGATCCCGCCGTCGTGGGACACTACCGCGCCCTGATGCGGGCCGGGCTGGACGGGGACCGGGACGGGATCGCCGCCGGGATGGCCGCCATGGGGGTGCTGGACGCCGGCACAGCGCCGCGCCACCGGGACGCGATCCTCGGGATGGTGACGGAGGTGTTTGCCGCGCTGACGGCGGTTGAGACGTGGGATTTCGGCGATACCCGGCTGGCGGACGACCTGCAGCGCCGCGGCATGGCGCTGGCGGCCGAGGGCTATGTCCCTCCGCCGCTGCCGATCGACGTGCTGTTCGTGCAGCGCAAGCTGGCCGGGGTTTTCCTGCTCGCGGCGCGGCTAAAGGCGCGGGTCGGGGTGCGGGACCTGATGGCGCCGCACCTCGGCTGACCCCCCGCGCGGGCTACCAGCGGCGCAGCGCGTCCTCGTCCTCGTCCCGCGACGCGACCCAGTTCTCGCCCGCGTCGGTGACTTCCTTCTTCCAGAACGGCGCGCGGGACTTCAGGTAGTCCATCAGGAACTCGGCCCCGGCGAAGGCGTCGGCCCGGTGGCGGGCGGCGGTCAGGACCATCATGATCGTCTCCCCCGGGGCCAGCCGGCCGTGGCGATGGATGATCCAGGCGTCGGCGAGGCCGAACCGCCCGATCGCCTCGGCGCGGATGTCGGCCAGCGCCCGCTCGGTCATCGCCGGGTAATGCTCGATCTCCATGTGGCGCAGGCCGCCGGTCACGTCGCGGGTGATGCCGGTGAAGCTGACCACCGCGCCGGCGCCCTCGGCGGCGGCGGTGAAGGCCGTCAGTTCGGCGCCCGCGTCGAACCGGGCTTCCTGCACCCGGATCTCCATCAGCCCCCCGTCATCGGCGGGAAGAAGGCGACTTCGCGGACCCCGGCGAGCGGGGCGTCGAAATCGGCCAGCGTCTGGTCCAGCGCCACCCGCAGCGCGCCGGGCTGGGCGAAGGCGGCGGCATAACGCTCTTCGCGGGCCTTCAGCTCTTCCACGAGGTCGGCCACCGTGGCGGCATCGGTCTCGACCGTCTCGCGGCCGAGGCCGATCCGCTCCCGGACCCAGGCGAAGTAGAGAACCTGAAGCGTCATGTCTCCCTCAGATAGGGCAGCGCCTTGCGGAAATAGTCGATCCCGGTCCACAGCGTGAGAACCGCCGCCAGCCAGAGCAGGGTCAGGCCGATCCGGCCGGACCAGACGAAGCCCATTTCAAGCCCGCGCAGCCCGATCTCGTCCGGGATCGTTCCGGCCAGGATCCCGTCGACGATGTCGGGGCTCATGCCGATGGTGCGGTCGATCAGGTGGTGCTCGAAGATCCCCTGCGAGAACAGCACCGCGATGGCGACCATCTGCACCGTGGTCTTCCACTTGGCGACAGGGGTGACCTTGAGCCGGCCGCCGGCGGCGCCGAGGAACTCGCGCATCCCCGAGACCATCACCTCGCGGTAGAGGATCACGGTCGCGGGCAGGACCATCCACGGGATCCAGTAGCGGTTGGAATGGCCGATGATGACCATCAACGCGATCACCACCATCGCCTTGTCGGCGATCGGATCCATCATCGCGCCGAATTTCGATTCCTGCTTCCAGGCCCGGGCGAGGTAGCCGTCGAACCAGTCGGTGATCGCGGCACCGGCGAACAGCACCAGCGCGCACCAGTCCGCCCAGGGCCGGTTGAAATACAGGAACATCACCGCCACGCCGGGCGCGGCGGCGAGCCGGAGGATGGTCAGGATGTTTGGCAGCGTCCAGCGCATGGCACGGAAATACCCCCTCCCTTGCGCCAGTGCCACCCACGTTTCGCGGCCCCGGCCCCCTCCGCCGGACCGCGCCGTGACGTCAGGCCGGCGGGGAATAGGCGCCGGTGGTCTTGCCGGCCCGCGCCATCGCCGCCATCGCCTCGGCACTGGTCATCAGCTTGACCGTCTGCCCCGAGGACATCGCCCCGCTGCCCGCGACGACCATCGCGGCGGCGGCGGCGCTTTCGTCGTCTGGCATCTCCATGATCGCGTAGACGTCCTCGGCGCCGAAGGCGAAGAACAGGCTGTGCAGCTTGCCGCCCATCGCCTCGATCAGCGGCCGCGCCGCCTTCTCGCGGTCCTGCGGATTGCCGATCAACGTCTTCAAGGTGGCGGGCGTGTAGCGCCCGACGAACATGTAGTGACCCATGGCGGATCCCCCCGATCCAGGAACAACAAGCGGCGGCAACAGCGCCGCACGCCCGAGCACCATAGCACGAATCGGGGCGGAACGCCCCGCGAACGGCGTCAGCCGGTTTCGTGGAAGTAGGCGTAGATGGTTTCGGCAAGCCGGTCCGACACGCCCTCCACCGCCTTGAGATCGGCGAGGTTGGCCCGGCTCACCGCCTTGGCCGAGCCGAAATGGGCCAGCAGCGCGCGCTTGCGGGTGGCGCCGACGCCGGGCACGTCGTCGAGCGGGGTCGCCCCCACCGCCCTGGACCGCTTGGCCCGGTGGGTGCCGATGGCGAAGCGGTGCGCCTCGTCGCGCAGGCGCTGGATGAAATAAAGCACCGGATCGTTGTGGCGCAGGGCCTTCACCGGCTTGCCGGCGCGGTGGAACTCTTCCTTGCCGGCGTTGCGGTCGACCCCCTTGGCGACGCCGACCACCGGCATCCCCTCCACGCCCAGTTCGGCGAGGATGCCTTCGACCGCGCCGATCTGACCGGCACCGCCGTCGATCAGCAGCAGGTCGGGCCACGCGCCCGCCTTCCGGTCGGGATCCTCCTTCAGCAGCCGCTTGAACCGGCGGGTGAGGACTTCCTTCATCATCCCGAAATCGTCGCCCGGGGTCAGCTCCTCGCCGCGGATGTTGAACTTGCGGTACTGGCCCTTCTCGAACCCCTCCGGCCCGGCAACGATCATCGCGCCGACCGCGAAGGCGCCCTGGATGTGGGAGTTGTCGTAGACCTCGATCCGCTGCGGCGGGGCGGGCAGGTCGAAGGCCTCGGCCAGACCGGCGAGCAGCTTCGACTGGGCCGCGGTCTCGGACATCTTGCGGGCGAGGCTCTCGCGGGCGTTGCGCAGGGCGTTCTGCACGAGGTCGGCCTTCTCGCCCCGCTGCGGCACCGCGATCTCGACCTTGCGGCCGGCGCCGTCCGCCAGCGCCGCGGCCATCAGGTCGGGATCGTCGAGCCCGTGCGACAGGAGCACCAGCCGGGGCGCCTCGCGGCTGGTGTAGAACTGGCCGACGAAGGCCTGCATGATCTCGGCCGCGTCCTCCTCGCCGCCCAGCCGGGGGAAGTAATCGCGGTTGCCCCAGTTCTGGTTCGACCGGATGAAGAACACCTGCACGCAGGCCTGACCGCCCTCGACATGCAGCGCGATCACGTCGGCCTCGGTCACGCCCTGCGGGTTGATGCCCTGGGCCGACTGCACCTGGGTCAGGGCGCGGATGCGGTCGCGCAGGGCGGCGGCGCGCTCGAATTCCATCGCCTCGGAGGCGGCCTGCATCTGCTCGGCCAGCTGGGCCTGCACCTTCGTGGTGCGGCCCTGCAGGAAATCGTCGGCCTCGCGGACCAGCTCTGCATAGTCTTCCTTCGAGATCTTGCCGCCGCACGGACCCGCGCAGCGCTTCATGTGGTAGTTCAGGCAGGGCCGGTTGCCGGCCGCCACCTCCTTGTCGGTGCAGGTCCGCAGCAGGAACACCTTCTGCAGCGTGTTCAGCGTCCGGTTGACCGCCCCGGCGCTGGCGAAGGGCCCGTAGTAGCGACCCTTCCGGGTCTTGGCGCCGCGGTGCTTTTCCAGCCGGGGGAAGTCGTGCTCGTCCGAGATGAAGATGTAGGGGAAGGATTTGTCGTCGCGCAGCAGCACGTTGTATTTCGGCTTGAGCTGCTTGATGAGGTTCTGCTCCAGCAGCAGCGCCTCGGTCTCGGTCCGCGTCGTCAGGAACATCATCGACGCGGTTTCCGAGATCATCCGCGCGATCCGTGGGCTGTGCCCGGCGGGGCGCGCGTAGTTCGACACCCGGGCCTTCAGGTTGCGCGCCTTGCCGACGTAGAGCACCCGGTTCTGCACATCCAGCATCCGGTAGACCCCGGGCGAGCCGTCCAGCGTCTTGAGGCAGGACTGGATGACGGCGAAGCCCGTCGGGGCGTCGTCCGGAACACCGGCGCCGGTGTCGGAGACCTCAGGCGTGGGCATGGTCGCGATCCGGTGATTCTGGGGCCGGCTGCAATGCTGCGGCGGCAAGAACAAGTCTTAAGGCATCCACGATTCCTGTGGACAAGTCTGTGACCTTCTTTCCGGCGGCAGAAAATTCTCGTTGTTTCATAGCGCCTTCAACGAATTGCCCATTTTTTGGGCGCATTAGCAAGGGGCTGATTTCATTGCCTATTTTTTGTCCGCACGGGCAAATCCCTGAAAACGCTAAGGTTTTGTTAAGGAAGTGTAACAATCCCGCCGGCCCGTGCACAACTCACGCCGCGTCAGCTTTCGGCGACGCCCATTTCGTCCGGTGTCTGCCAGATCAGGTGCTGTCCGCCGTCCACGCAGAGCAACTGGCCGGTGACCGCCGGGGCGTCGAGGAAGTAGCCCAGCGCGGCGCAGATGTCCTCGGGGTTGGACCCGCGGTCGAGGATCGTGGCGCCGCGCTGCGCGGCGTAATGGGCGTCGGGCTGGCGCGCGCCCTGCAGCGTCGGGCCCGGCCCGATGGCGTTCACCCGCACCTGTGACCCCAGCGCCTGCGCCGCGGTCCGGGTCAGCGCCCAGAGCCCCATCTTGGCGATGGTGTAGGTCATGTGCTCGGGGGTCAGCTTGCGGACCTTCTGGTCGATCATGTTCACCACGAGGCCCTGCGCCACCGGCTCGCCCCGGCCATCCGGCACCGGTCCGGGCACCTGCCGCGCCAGCGCCTGGGTCAGCACGAAGGGCGCGCGCAGGTTGCTTTCGAGATGCCGGTCCCAGCCCGCGCGGGTGGCCGACCTGATGGTGTCGTATTCGAAGATCGAGGCGTTGTTGACCAGCACCGTGACCGGCCCGCCAAGCGCCCCGGCCGCCGCTGGCAGCAACGCCTGCATCTCGGCCTCGACGGTCAGGTCGGCCTGCACCGTCGCGGCGGCCCGGCCCGTGTCCCGGATCAGACCCGCGACCTCGGCCGCCGCCTCTGCCGAACCGTTGTAGTGAACCGCCACGTCGAACCCCCGGTCCGCGAGGTAGAGCGCCATCGCGCGACCCAGCCGCTTCGATCCGCCGGTGACAAGCGCGCGTTTCATGCCAGCACCACCGCGATGTAGGCCAGGTAGAGACCGGTCAGGACGATCCCCCAGGTCCGGCCGATATCGACCCGCAGGAACACGAAGGGGATCAGCAGAAGCGACGCGCCCAGCATGATCCACAGGTCGCGGGACAGGAATTCGGGGGCGATCTCGATGGTGCCGAACAGGCTCGCCACCCCGATGATCGCCAGCAGGTTGAACATGTTCGACCCGATCACGTTGCCCAGCGCCACGTCGGCCTGCCGCCTCAGCGCCGCCGACACTGTCGTCGCCAGTTCCGGCAGCGAGGTGCCGACGGCGACGAGGGTCAGGCCGATCACCTCGGGGCTGACCCCGAAGCGCAGGGCGATGGCCGAGGCGCCGTCGACAAGGAGGTCGGCGCCGAGCGGCAGCCCGATCAGGCCCAAGGCAAGGAAGAACAGGATCCTGGGCCAGCTCATCGACGGATCGGCGCCCTCGACCTCCTCCGCGACGCCGTCATCCGACCCGTCCGCCGCCGCGGCCTCTGCCGCCAGCGCCGCCGCCGCGCCGTTCATCTTGCGGTGGTTGTGCGCGGTGCGGAAGGCATGCGCCAGCATCCCCGCCAGCGCCGCCAGCAGGACGATGCCCTGGATCCAGCCCAGCGGCCCCATCAGGCAGAGGCCGATGAACAGCACCGTGGCGGCGATCATCTGCACGTAGCTGTGCCGGGTGTCGCAATCCGAGGTGTGCATCGCGGCGAGGATCGCCGGCACCCCGAGCACCAGCAGGATATTGGCCGTATTCGACCCGACCACGTTGCCCAGCGCGATGCCGGGCAGGTCGCGCAGCACCGCCTGCACCGAGATCAGCAGTTCGGGCGCCGAGGTGCCGAAGGCGACGATGGTCAACGACACGATGAGCGCCGGGATGCCCAGCCGCAGGGCGAGGTTGACCGCCCCCTTCACCAGCGCGTCGCCGGCCAGAAGGAGGATCACCAGACCGAGAAGGACGAAGAGCCAGTCCTGCATCAGGCCCGTCCGCCGCCCTTGCCGCAGGGACAGGGGCCCTTGCCGATCCGGGGCCGGCCGCAGGTCCGGCACTTGCCGGCCGACAGCCGTGGCCGGCCCGGCAGCCGCAGGCGGCCGAACATGGCCAGGACGGCCATGAAGATCAGGAACAGCGAGACGATCTTGAGCAGCACGTCAGAGGCCGAAACGCGCGTAGGCGGCACGCTCCTCGATGGCGCCGAGCGCGTCGTCCACGACCCGCGCGCCGAGGCGGCCGAGAAGGCCGCGGCGCGGCCCGAAAACCCTGAACTGCACCTTGTCGCCGTGGCGCGCCTTCATCACCGGCACGAGATGGCCGAGGCCGTCTGCCAGCCCCTTGTCGACCGCGCCCTGCCCGACCCAGACCCGGCCGCTGAACAGCTCGTCATCCGCGGCCAGCCGGGTCCCCCGCCGGGTCTTCACGTGGTCGATGAAATAGGCGTGCAGATCGTCGAGGATCTCGGTCAGCCGGGCCACGTCCTCTTCCTTTTCGGGGCGGAACGGGTCGAGAAAGCTTTTCGAGGTGCCGGCGGTGTGGACCCGGCGCTCGACCCCGTAGCGGCCGATGAACTCGTGCAGCCCGAAGCCCGCGGCGATCACCCCGATGGAGCCCAGCACCGAGCCCCGGTCGGCGATGATGTCGTCCCCGGCGCAGGCCAGCCAGTAGCCCCCGGAGGCCGCCACGTCCTCGACGAAGGCGGTGACCGGCACCCCCTTCTCCTCGGCCAGCCGCCGGATCCGCGACGCGATCAGCGACGACTGCACCGCCGATCCGCCCGGCGAATTGACCTGCAGCGCCACCGCCACGGGCTTTGACCGGAACGCCTTTTCGATCAGCGGCGCGAGCGCCTTGTCGCTCATCCCGCGGGGACCGGCACCGATCGTTCCCTCAAGCCGGATCACGGCGACGGCGGGGTCGGACTTCACGAAGGGGATGTAGCGCTTCATGTCGCCCCACATAGGCCGCGCAGGGGGAGGGAACAAGGCTACTGCCGAATGCGCCAGCCGGTGCGGAAGATCCACCAGATCACCGCCAGGCAGGCCAGCGTGAACAGCCCGATCGCGCCGAGAGAGATCGCCACCGGCACGTCCGCCTGCCCGAAGAAGGCCCAGCGGAACCCCGAGATCAGGTAGACCACCGGGTTGAACAGGGTGATCGCCTGCCAGACCGGCGGCAGCATCGAGATCGAGTAGAACGACCCGCCGAGGAACACCAGCGGGGTGATGACCAGCAGCGGGATGATCTGAAGCTGTTCGAAATTCCCCGCCCAGATCCCGATGATGAAGCCCAGCAGCGCGAAGCTCAGGCAGGTCAGCACGAGGAAGGCCAGCATCGCCAGCGGATGCGCGATCGGCAGGTCCACGAACAGCATCGAGGTGGCCAGGATGACCACGCCGATGAACAGCGCCTTGGTCGCCGCGGCGCCGACATAGCCGACGGTGATCTCGAGGAAGGTGACCGGGGCTGACAGCAGTTCGTAGATCGTGCCGATGAACTTCGGGAAATATATCCCCAGGCTGGCGTTGGAGGTGGCCTGGGTCATCACCGACAGCATGATCAGCCCCGGCACGATGAAGGCGCCGTAGGAGATCCCCTCGACCTGGTCGATCCGGCTGCCGATGGCGGCGCCGAACACCACGAAGTAGAGCGAGGTCGAGATCACCGGCGAGATGAAGCTCTGCAGCAGGGTGCGGAAGAACCGCGCCATCTCGAAGCGGTAGATGGCCTTGATCGCGCGAAGATTCATGCCGCCGCTCCCGACTTGTCCGACACCAGCCCGACGAAGATCTCCTCGAGGCTCGACTGGCTGGTCTGCAGGTCGCGCAGGTGCAGCCCCGCCTCGCGCAGCGCCGACAGCAGCCGGGTGATGCCGGTGCTCTCGGCCTGGGTGTCGTAATGGTAGACCAGCGTCGCGCCGTCGTTCTCGACCGCGAGGCCATACTCCGCCAGCGCGGTGGGCACCTCGGCCACCGGCTCGGCAAGTTCGATGCGCAGCGCCTTGCGGCCCATCCGGGACATCAGGCGGTCCTTCTCCTCGACCAGCAGGATCTGGCCCTTGTTGATCACCGCGATGCGGTCGGCGATGGCCTCGGCCTCCTCGATGTAATGGGTGGTCAGGATGATCGTGACCCCCTGCCGCTTGAGGTCGGCGACCACGTTCCACATGTCCTTGCGCAACTCCACGTCGACGCCCGCCGTGGGTTCGTCGAGGAACAGCACCCGGGGTTCGTGGCTCAGCGCCTTGGCGATCAGCACCCGGCGCTTCATCCCGCCCGACAGGGTGCGGATCGCGCTGTCGCGCTTGTCGAGCAGCGACAATTGCCGGAGCAGCGTGTCGAGGAAGGCGTCGTCGGCCGGCTTGCCGAACAGCCCGCGCGAGAAGCGCACGGTGTTGATGACCTTCTCGAAGGGTTCGAGGTTGATCTCCTGCGGCACCAGCCCGATGAGGTCGCGGGCGGCGCGGAAATCGTCGATGGTGTCGTGGCCGCCGACGGTGATCCTGCCCGAACTCGGCAGCGTGATGCCGCAGATCGTCGAGATCAGGGTGGTCTTGCCGGCGCCGTTCGGACCGAGCAGGGCGAGGATCTCGCCCTCCTCGATGTCGAGAGACACGTCGTTCAGCGCCGTGAAGCCCCCGGCAAAGGACTTGGTCAGGTTCTGGACGGAAACGATGGGCGGCTTGCTGGACGGCATGGTGCGGGCTCCGGTCTGGATCGGCCGCAACCTATCCCCTGCGACGGCGATTGCCAGCCCCGGCGGCTGCAAGGGCCCCCTGCGTCAGTGCAGAGACCTCAGAGGGCGATGTCGGGCAGGCTGTCGAAGGCCAGCCGCAGCGCCTCTCCCCAGCCGGTCGAGATCGTCTGGAAATACGGATCGTCGGCCTGGAACCGGCGGCGCAGACCGAGCTGCAGCGACCCCTCCTCGTAGATCTGCAGGTCGATCGGCGGGCCGACCGACAGGTTGGCCTTGATCGTCGAATCGAAGCTCACCAGCAGCAGCTTGACCGCGTCGGCGAAGCTCATTCCCCGGTCATAGGCCCGAACGAGGATCGGCCGGCCGTACTTGGTCTCGCCGATCTGGAAGAACGGGGTGTCGACCCCCGCCTCGATGAAGTTGCCTTCGGGGTAGATCAGGAACAGCCGGGTGGCGCTGTCCTCGATCTGGCCGCCGAGGATGATCGTGGCGTTGAAGGCGTCGGCGTTCGGGCCGGTCGTGCCGTGGGCGGAGATCACGTCGCGCAACAGGGCGGCGACGATGCGCGCGACCTGGAACATCGACGGCGCCTCGAGGATCGACGGGTTCCGGTCGTTCGGCGCCTTGCTGCGCTCCTCGATCAGGCTGACGACGGCCTGGGTCGTGGCGAGGTTTCCGGCGGTCATCAGGGTGATGACCCGCTCGCCCGGCACTTCCCAGCTGTGCATCTTGCAGAAGGTGGAAATATTGTCGACGCCACCGTTGGTGCGGGTGTCGGACATGAACAGCAGCCCCCGATCGAGCCGCATTCCCACGCAGTATGTCATCGTCGTCGCCGTGCCTTCACTGCTGGGCCACTTCCACGCTGACGGTCAGGCTTTCCCCCTGACCGCCCTGCCGCATCCCGGTGACCGGGGCGGCCTGGGCGTAGTCGAGTCCCGTCGCCACCCTCACATAGCGGGTATCGGGGGAAATGCCATTGGAGACATCGAATCCGACCCATCCCAGGCCGTCGACATGGGCCTCGGCCCAGGCGTGGGTGGCGTCCTGCCGCTCGCGGTCGTCCATCATCAGGTAGCCGGAGACGTAGCGCGCCGGGTGGCCCATCAGCCGGGCGCAGGCGACGAAGACATGGGCGTGATCCTGGCACACGCCGTGGCCCTCCTCCAGCGCCTGCTCGGCGGTCCAGTCCGGGTGGCTGACGCCGATCTCGTAGCGGATCGCGCCCCGGATCGCGGCGGACAGCGCGTGCAGCTGGTCCAGCGCCTCGTCCGCGCCGGCGGCCACGTCCCGCGCCAGCGCCCGCGACAGCGGTCCGGGGCGGGTCAGGTCGGTGGGCCGCTGGTAGAGCCAGAGCGGCGCCGGGCCGGCATGGGCCCCGATGACGCCATGGGTGTCGGTCATCTCGACCTCGCCCACGGACCGGATGGTCAGAAGCTGGGCGCCGGCCTCGAAACTGATGAGTTCGACCACGTTGCGGTTGAAGTCGTCGAACTGAAGCTCCTTGCGGCCGCCCTCGACCTCGGTCTGCCACCAGTGGACGTGCTGGGCGCGGTGGGACTTCGGCGTCTTGCGCAACTGCTGGAGCCCGTAGGACACCGGTTCCTCGAAGCTGTAGCGGGTGGTGTGGGTGATCGTCAGGCGCATCTCGGGGCCTCAGGCGACAAAACGGAAATCGGCTTCGATCTGGTTCGACAGGTCGTTCAGGCCGCCGAGGAAATCCTGGATATACTCGTGCAGCCCGTAATCGAAGATCGCGTCGATCTCGTGGGCCATGAAGCGGCTGTTCAGCGTCCCCACCTTCTCGACCGCCGGGGGCCGGAAGCCGTAGTCGGCGGCGAGGTAGCCGAGGTTGTCCTCGATCTTTCGGCAGCAGAAGTTCAGGCTGCGCGGCATCCGCTGGTCCAGCACGAGGAACTGGGCGATCTCGCGCGGACGGATGTTCTGGCCGTAGGTCATGCGGAACCCGCCGCCGGCCCCGACCGAGCGCAGGATCACCTCCCACTGCACGTTGTCGAGCCGCGAGCCCACCGCGTAGGCCGAGGGCAGCAGGACGTAATACTTCGTGTCGAGGATCCGGGCGGTGTTGTCGGCCCGTTCGAGGAAGGTGCCGATCCGGGCGAAATCGTAGATGTCGTTGCGCAGCATGGTGCCGTGGGTGGTGCCCCGGACCAGCGCGGTGCTCTGCCGGATCATTCCGAGGATGCCGGGCAGGTCGCGTTCGCTGACCTTGCGCGCCAGCGCGCTCTTCACGTCCATGTAGCAGCCGTTCATCGCCGCCCAGACCTCGGACGTGAGCGCGGTCCGCACCAGTCGGGCGTTGTACCGGGCGATCTCGATGGTGGCGCGGATCGAGGCCGGGTTGTCGGGGCTGCGCAGCATCCAGTCCACCACCGCGTCGCGCGTCACCTCGCCGTGCTCGGCGAGGTAGGCGTCGAGCATGCCGACGGTCTGCAGCACCGAGGCCCATTCGCTGTCGGCGCCGCTGGACCGGGTCAGGGCGATCCGCTGGCCGGTCTCCAGCAGGCGCGCGGCGTTCTCGGCCCGCTCGAGGTAGCGGTACATCCAGAACAGGCCGCCTGCGGTCTTGCCCAGCATCGCGCGTCAGTCCTCCAGCACCCAGGTGTCCTTGGTCCCGCCGCCCTGCGACGAGTTCACCACCAGCGATCCCTTCTTCATCGCCACACGGGTCAGCCCGCCGGGCGTGATCTGGATGCCCTCCGGGCTGCACAGCACGAAGGGCCGCAGGTCGACGTGGCGCGGGGCCAGCCCGGCACGGGTGAAGATCGGCACCGTGGACAGGGTCAGGGTCGGCTGGGCGATGTAGTTGCCGGGCCGCGCCTTCAGCTTGCGGCGGAAGGCGGCCAGTTCCTTCCGGGTCGCCGCCGGCCCGATCAGCATCCCGTAGCCGCCCGAGCCGTGCACCTCCTTGACCACCAGTTCGTCGAGGTTGTCCAGAACGTAGGCCAGCGCGTCGGGCTCGCCGCAGCGCCAGGTCGGCACGTTCTGCAGGATCGCCTGCTCGCCAGTGTAGAACTCGATGATGTCGGGAATGTAGGAATAGATCGCCTTGTCGTCGGCCAGCCCGGTGCCCGGCGCGTTGGCGATGGTGATGCCCCCGGCGCGGTAGACGTCCATGATCCCCGGCACGCCGAGCTGGCTGTCGGGACGGAAGTTGAGCGGGTCGAGGAAATCGTCGTCAACCCTGCGGTAGAGCACGTCGATCGGCCGGTAGCCCTGGGTGGTGCGCATCGCGACCCGGCCGTCGACCACCCGCAGGTCGTTCCCCTCCACCAGTTCGACGCCCATCTTGTCGGCGAGGAACGAATGTTCGTAATAGGCCGAGTTGTAGATGCCGGGGGTCAGCACCGCCACGGTGGGCGGCCCGGCGGTGGCCGGCGGCGCGCAGGCCGCCAGCGACCGTTGCAGGTCGGCGGGGTAGCTCGACACCGGCTGCACCCGGTTCTTGGAAAACAGCTCCGGGAACATCTGCAGCATCGTCTCGCGATTCTCGAGCATGTAGCTCACGCCGGACGGGGTCCGGGCGTTGTCCTCGAGCACGAAGAACTCGTCCTCGCCGGTGCGCACGAGGTCGATGCCGACGATGTGGGTGTAGATCCCGCCCGGCGGCGCGACGCCGATCATCTTGGGCAGGAACGCCTCGTTGCGGGCCACCATCTCGACCGGCACCCGGCCGGCGCGCAGGATCTCCTGCCGGTGGTAGATGTCGTGCAGGAAGGCGTTGATCGCCCGCACCCGCTGTTCGATCCCGCGGCACAGCTTCTGCCATTCCCGGGCGGCGATGATCCGCGGGATGATGTCGAAGGGAATCAGACGTTCCTCGGCCTCTTCCCGGCCATAGACGTTGAAGGTGATGCCGGTCAGGCGGAACACCTCGTCGGCTTCGCGCTGCTTGGCGCGCAGCCGCTTGAGGTCCTCGCCCCTGAACCAGTCGTTGTAGCCTTCATAGGGAACGCGGATGCTGTGCTCCGTCCCCCACATCTCGTCGAATATGGCACTGTCCGTCATCAGATCCGAGCATAGGCCCGGCATCGGCGGCCGCAACTGCCGTCGTCGAAGGGCCGCCCGGATCGGCGGCCCCCGCCCAAAAAACAGGCAGCGTCCCTAGAGATGGCCTGCCTTGCGCAGGTCGGCCTCGGTCATGTCGAGACTGCGGACCGCCTTGTCGATCAGCTCGTCGGCCTCGGCCCGGGTCAGGACCAGCGGCGGCGCCACAACCATCCGGTCGCCCACCGCCCGCATCACCAGCCCGTTGGCGAAGCAGTGGCCGCGGCAGATCAGGCCGGCCTCCTCGCCGAAGCCCTTGCGCGCGGCCTTGTCGGGGGTGAGTTGCAGCGCGCCCACGAGGCCCACCATCGGCGCCTCGCCGACCAGCGGGTGATCGGCCAGCGCCGCCCACTTCGCCTGCAGGTAGGGGCCGGTATCGTCGCGCACCCGCTCGACCAGCTTCTCGCGGCGCAGGATGTCGAGGTTGACCAGCGCCGCCGCGCAGGCCGCCGGGTGGCCGGAATAGGTGTAGCCGTGGCCGAACTCGTCGCCCTTCGCGATGATCACGTCGGCGATCCGGTCCGACACCGCCACCGCGCCCATCGGGACGTAGCCCGAGGTCAGGCCCTTCGCCATGGTCATGAAGTCCGGCTGGGTGCCGTAGGTCTCGCAGCCGAACCAGTTGCCGGTCCGGCCGAAGCCGCAGATCACCTCGTCCGAGATCAGCAGCACGTCGCGCTCCTTCAACCCGGACCAGAGGGCGGGCCAGTAGGTCTCGGGCGGGATGATGACCCCGCCGGCGCCCATGATCGGCTCGGCGATGAAGGCCGCCACCTTCTCGGGGCCGATCTCGTCGACCAGGGCCAGGCTGTCGGCGGCCACCTTGCGGCCGAACTCGTCGCGCGACAGGTCACCGCCCTCGGCCCACCAGTAGGGCCGCGGCGCGTGGCGGACATTGCCCACCGGCAGGCCCGGCTGGGCATGCATGAAGTCGAACCCGCCGACCGCCGCGGCGGCCACGGTCGAACCGTGATAGGCCCCCTTGCGCGAGACGATGATCTTGCGCTCGGGCTGGTCCATCAGGTCCCAGTAATAGGCCACCATCCGGAAGATCGTGTCGTTCGATTCCGACCCCGAGCCGGTGAAGTGGAACCGGTTGAACTGTGGCGGCGTGACCTCGGCCAGGGCCTGCGACAGCTCCACGACGCCGGGATGGGTCGTCTGGAAGAAGATGTTGTAGTAGGGCAGCGTCCGCATCTGCGCCGCGACCGCCTCGACGATCTCGTCGCGGCCATAGCCGACGGCGGTGCACCACAGGCCGGCCATGCCGTCGAGGATGCGGTTGCCCTCGCTGTCGGTGATGTGGACGCCCTCGGCCTTCACCACCACGCGCACGCCCTTTTCGTTGAGCTCGCGGGTATTGGTGAAGGGGTGGATCAGGTGGGCGGCGTCGGCGGCCCGGATGTCCGCGGTGGTGTTGAGACGGGTCATTCTTTTCCTCGGGTCGAATGCGCGATGGTGGCGTGCCGCCTAAGCGGCGGCAAGGGGGAACGAAGGGGCGGTCCGGGGACCGGCCGGCTATCCCCCGGGATCGGGATCGGCGCCGCCGAACCCCCAGCGCCCGGTGCCCAGCCCCGGCGCCGCCCCGGCCTCGGCGAGACCGCTGCGCGAGAACCGCAGCGGGGTGCGCAGGCCGCGGATGCCCTCGGGCGCGACGACCATGCCCCGGGCCGCGGCCTGCGGGTCGGCCAGCGCCTCGGACACCCGGTTGATCGGACCGGCCGGGACCTTCGCGGCCTCCAGCGCGGCGATCAGGTCGGCCCGGTCGCGGCGGGCGGTGGCGGCGGCGATCCGCGGCACGAGGGTCGCGCGGTGCTCGACCCGGCCAGGATTGTCGGCATAGCGGGGATCGGCGGCCTCGTCCCGCAGGCCCAGCACGCCGCAGAGCGCCCGGAACTGCCCGGTGTTGCCGCAGGCGATGATCAGGTGGCCGTCGGCGGCGGGAAACACCTGGTAGGGCACGATGTTGGGATGGGCGTTGCCCAGCCGGGTCGGCTCGCGCCCGCCGATCAGGTGGTTCGCGCCCTGGTTCGCCAGCACCGCCAGCCCGGTGTCGAACAGCGCGAGGTCGACATGCTGGCCGCGCCCGGACCGGGCGCGTTCGGCCAGCGCCGCCTGGATGCCGATGACGCCGTAGAGCCCGGTGAAGATGTCGATCCAGGCGACGCCAACCTTCTGCGGCTCGCCTTCGGGGTCGCCGGTCAGGTCCATGATCCCGCACATGCCCTGGATCAGGAAATCGTAGCCTGGCTGCGCCGCGCGCGGCCCGTCCTGCCCGAAGCCGGTCACCGAGGCGTAGACCAGGCCGGGATTGGCGGCGCTCAGGCTGTCGTAGTCCAACCCGAACTTCGCCAGGCCGCCGGCCTTGAAGTTCTCGATCACCACGTCGGCCCCGGCGATCAGGTCCTTGAGCCGGGCCAGGTCGCCGGGATCGCGGAAATCGCAGGTCACCGACCGCTTGCCCCGGTTGGTGGCGTGGAAATAGGCGGCCACGCGCTCGGTCCCGCCGCCGGGCAGCGGCCGGTCAATGAAGGGCGGCCCCCAGAGCCGGGTCTCGTCGCCTTCCGGGGCCTCGACCTTGATCACCTCGGCGCCGAGATCGGCCAGTGTCTGGCCGATCCACGGACCGGCCAGCACGCGGGCAAGCTCGACGACCTTCAGACCGGCAAGGGGCGTGTCAGCCAAAGGCCTGCAGCCCGGTCTGCGCCCGTCCGAGGATCAGCGCGTGCACGTCGTGGGTGCCCTCGTAGGTGTTCACCGTTTCGAGGTTCTGGGCGTGGCGCATCACGTGATAACCGCTCTGGATGCCGTTGCCGCCATGCATGTCGCGGGCCATCCGGGCGATGTCGAGCGCCTTGCCGCAGTTGTTGCGCTTGACGATCGAGATCATCTCGGGCGCGAAGCGGCCCTCGTCGAACAGCCGGCCGACCCGCAGCGAGCCCTGCAGGCCCAGCGCGATCTCGGTCTGCATGTCGGCGAGCTTCTTCTGGTAGAGCTGGGTCGCGGCGAGCGGCCGCCCGAACTGGTGACGGTCCATGCCGTATTGATGGGCACGGAACCAGCAATCCTCGGCCGCCCCCATCACGCCCCAGGAAATGCCGTAGCGCGCCCGGTTCAGACAGCCGAACGGGCCGCCCATGCCCTCGGCGCCCGGCAGCAGCGCGTCGTCGGCCACCTCGACCCCGTCCATCACGATCTCGCCGGTGACCGAGGCGCGCAGCGACAGCTTGCCCTCGATCCTGGGCGCCGACAGACCCTTCATGCCCTTCTCCAGCACGAAGCCCCGGACCTTTCCGCCGTGGGCCTCGGACTTGGCCCAGACGACGAACACGTCGGCGATCGGCGAGTTGGAGATCCAGGTCTTGTTGCCGGTCAGCCGGTAGCCGCCGGCGGTCTTGACCGCGCGGGTCTTCATTCCGGCGGGGTCGGACCCGGCCTCGGGCTCTGTCAGGCCGAAACAGCCGATCAGGGTCCCGGCGGCGAGCCCGGGCAGGTATTTCTTCCGCTGCTCCTCGGAGCCGTAGGCGTGGATCGGGAACATCACCAGCGAGGATTGCACCGACATCATCGACCGGTAGCCCGAATCGACCCGCTCGATCTCGCGGGCGACCAGGCCATAGGCGACATAGCCCGCACCGGCGCCGCCGTATTCCTCGGGGATCGTGACGCCCAGCAACCCGGCATCGCCCATCGCCCTGAACACCGAGGCGTCGGTGACCTCGTTCAGGTAGGCGGCCTCGACCCGCGGCGCCAGTTCGGCGGCGGCGAAGGCCCGCGCGGCGTCGGCGATCATGCGCTCCTCCTCCTCGAGCTGGTCGGTGAGGCGGAACGGGTCGGTCCAGTCGAAGGGCTGGCCCTTGAGCGCGGCGTCGAACATCGGCGCGTCCTCCAAGGTCGGGATCATCTGCACCGTCCATACACCCGCCCGCCCGGCTCCGAAAGGCCGGGCCGGGGCGCCGTCGCCGCACCCCCCCGGCCCTTGCACGGGGCGCGGCCGGTCAGGGCCGCGCGATGCGCGCCACCACGTCCCGGATCATCGCGTCTCGGGCCGGGCCGGTGAGGGACTGCATCGCCAGCATGTGGCCCGAGGACAGCAGCGTGGCGAGCCCGTGGACTAGCGACCAGCTCGCCGCCACCCGCCGGTTCAGGTCCTGCGGGTCGGCGTCGCCGCTCACCGCCGTCTGGGTCGCCACCAGGTGCCGGTAGGCGGCGGCGGCGGCGGCGGCGAGGTCCTCGCTCTGGCTGCGGATCCGGTCGGGACCGAACATCAGGCGGAACACCTCGGGCGACCGCTCGGCGAAGCGGACATAGCCGGTTCCGGCCGCGATCAGCCGGTCCGACGGGTCCGCGCCGGGTCCGTCGGCCCCGGCCTGCATCTCGGCCAGCAGATCGCGAAATCCCTGCGTGGCAAGGGCGTCGAGCAACCCGGCGGCGTCGCCGAAGTGATGCGCCGGGGCGGAGTGGCTGACGCCGACCCGGCGCGCCACGGCCCGCAGCGAAAACCCGCTGGCTCCGGCCTCGGCCAGTTGCGCGGCCGCCGCCCGAAGCAGCGCGGCGCGCAGGTCGCCGTGGTGGTAGGCGTCCTTCTTCGCCGGCCGGGCGGCCTTTTCGGGGGCGGTGTCCGGGGGGGTGCTCATGGCTGCGGGCCTCGTCGGTATCACGTCGGTATCGCGTCGGTATTGCGTCGGTGCCCGGTCGGTGCCCGGTCGGTGCCCGATCGGCGCCCGATCGGCAAGACGCTGGCATCCGGCGGCTCCCGGTGCTGCCACAACTCTTATCTTGACAGTGGTAAGATGTCCAGCTACGGCTCGATCTTGTCACTGTCCAGATAGCCCCGGAGTCGCCCATGGACCCTCACACCCTGTTCCAGTTCACCAACCCGCTGGCGATGGCCGGCTGGGTCGCCCTCGCCGGCGCGCCGCTCGCCCCGCGGATCGCGCAGACCGTCGCCGGAATGGCGATCCCGGCGCTGTTGTCAGTCGGCTACGTCGCCCTGATCCTCGCCCACTGGGCCGGGGCGGAGGGCGGCTATGACAGCCTCGCCAACGTGATGCGGCTGTTCGAGCAGCCCGAGATCGCGCTCGCCGGCTGGGTCCATTACCTCGCCTTCGACCTGTTCGTCGGGGCGTGGATCGTGCGCCGCGCCCGGGCCGAGGGGATCGCCCACGTATTGATCCTGCCCTGCCTCGCGCTGACCTTCCTGTTCGGCCCCGCCGGACTGGTGCTGTTCCTGATCCTGCGTCACGCGCGCCGGCTTGCCGCGCCGCAACCGATGGGTGCCTGAGATGACCGCCCTTGCCACCGCCCTCCTGCCCGCACCGCGCGCCGCCGCCCCGCTGCCGCCGCTGTCCCTCGGACGGCCCTTCGCCGCCGATCCGACCCTTGCCGCGCTCGGCCTCGCGCTGGCGCTGTCGCTGGCGGTGACGCTGCCGGCCGCCGTTCTCGACCCCCGGCTGTTCCAGGGCGAGAACGTCTGGCTGAAGCCGATCAAGTTCCAGGCCGCGCTGTCGATCTACTTCCTCAGCCTCGCCTTCTTCGCCCGCTGGCTGCCTGCCGGGTTCCTCGCCCGGCCCGCCCTGCGCGTCTTCGGCGGGGTGGTGGTGATCGCCACGCTGGGCGAGATCCTGTGGATCGCGGGCGCGGCGATGTTCGGCACCGCGTCACACTACAACGTCGCCACCCCGGCGATGGAGTCGCTCTATCTGCTGATGGGGGTCTTCGCGGTGACGCTGACGGCGGCGAGTCTCGTCTACGGCATCGCCATCCTGCGCAACCGCGACAGCGGCCTGCCCCCGGCGCTGCACCTGTCGATCGGGCTGGGGCTGATCCTGACCTTCGTGCTGACGGTGCCGGCGGCGGGGACGCTGTCGGCGATGCCGGGGCACCATGTCGGC
>JBFKOW010000051.1:0-19530 GCA_041628615.1 Paracoccaceae bacterium
GATCCTCGCCGCCATCGGCGGGGTGATCGAGAAGCACATGATCCAGATCGGCTTTCTCGCCGGCGAGGGGCTCGGGCTCAAGTCCGACCCCGAGGCCGAGGTGGTGTCGATGCGCCCGCGCGGCCCGGCCTGTTCGTCCTGCGGGTCCTACGAGATGCGGATGGTCGAGGGCTGCATGACCTGCGGCAATTGCGGCTACTCGAAGTGCGGCTGAGGTCGTCGGCCCGGTCTGCCAATTCCTCGAAATGATGGCGATTGTCCCGTGAACGGGGACAATGCGGCGGGCGCGCGCGCCTGAAAATCGGCTTTGGGGTCACAACCTGGGGCTGTATGGCCCGATAGTGCGGTTTGCCGTGGCGATAGGTGATGCGGGTTGCTAGCCCGGTCTCGAGGTTCGATTCTTGCGGCTTTTGCGAAACGGGGGCGGGCACATGGTGCGTGCAGGTTGGATATGTGTCGCCCTGCTGGCCCTTGCCGCGGGGCAGGCGGCGGCGGAGCCGCGCACGACGCTGGGCTTCGGCCGGCTGTTCAGCAACGATATCATCGGCGATGGCCGCGACCGCTGGCGGTCGGGCTCCTACAGCTATTCGATCGTCCGCGGGCCGGACTGGCAGGGCCGCCCGCCCGCCGCATTCGGCGCGCTGCTGGAATACCGGCTGCGCAACGAGATCCTCGCGCCGTCCGATCCGGCGGCGGTCGGGGCCGAGGACCGGCCCTATGCCGGGATCCTGTCCGCCGGCCTGCACACCCATGTCAGCCGCGGCGCCTACGATCTCCGGCTCGGCGCCGACATCGTCTTCGTCGGCCCGCAGACCGGGGTCGGCGCGGCGCAGGACTGGTTTCACGAGCGGGTCTCGGCGCCCGACCTCGCGGTTCTCGACACCCAGTTGCCCGACGCCGTCCACCTGCAGGGCTCGACCGAGCTGTCGCGGTCGGTCCGGCTGAGCCCTTACAGCCACCTGCGCGGCTTCGTCGAGCTTCAGGCCGGTCCCGAGGACCTGATCCGCGCCGGGGCCGACGTCGCCATCGGGCCGTTCCTGCATGACGACCTGCTGATCCGGGACTCCTCCACCGGGCATCTTTACCGCGGCATCTCGGGCCCCGGGACCGGCTTCGCCTTCGTCGCCGGCGCGGATGTCGCACGGGTGCGGGACAGCGCATGGCTCCCCGCCAGCCGCGGCGTCGTCGCCGAGGAGGTCCGCTACCGGGTGCGCGGCGGGGTCCATTGGCAGCTCAGCCAATCGGTCAATTTCTTCTACGGGCTGACCTACCTGTCCGAGGAATTCGAGGGCCAGCCGGAGGGCCAGGTCGTCGGCTCCCTGAAGCTGAACTTCAACTTCTGACCGGATAGTTGCACGCCGCTCCTGAAGCGGCTTGATCGGCGGCGCCCGCGCCTGCTAGCCTGCCGACACGCGACCGGTCCGCCAGAGACCGGCGCCTTGAGGTCGAAAAAGAACAAGAAACGGCAGGTTCGCAGGCATGAAAACCGGCTTTCGCGGCACGTTTGTCATATCGTGGTCGCAGACCGAGACGGACGGCCAGACGGCCGCGCCGCTCGACGCGCTGCGGGTCGGGGCGGTCTGGTCGTGGTCTGGCGAGGCGGTGCGGGTCGATGGCCCGCCCGAGGTCCTGCCGCTCGGCGACGCCGTCGGCGCCAGCGAGATCCGCCGCCGTGCGGCCCACGCGGTGCGCCGCCTGCTCCGGGCGGTCGAGGCCGACACCGCCGAGATCGACCGGGTCGCCGTCGACGTGCCGCTGTTCGAGACCGGCTTCCAGGTCACCGACGGGCGCGACCTGTGGATGGTCACCCTGATCGATGTCGGGCCGGGCAGGCACCCGCTCTGCCTGTTCGCCGGGGAGATCCCGCCGCGGACCCGCGAACTCTGGATCGTGAGCGAGACCCTGCTGCCGACCCGGCCCCGCGGGCCGGGCGCGGAGACCGCCGAGGTCCCGGGCGTCGTCTGTTTCGCGGACGGCACCCTGATCGCCACCGAAAGGGGCGAGATCCCGGTCGAGGACCTGACCCCGGGGACACGGGTGCAGACCCGCGACGACGGCCTGCAGGACGTGGTCTGGACCGGCGCGAGCCGCGTCACCGGCGCCCGGGTGCAGGCGATGCCGGACCTCGCCCCGATCCGCATCGCCACCGGCGACCGGCCGCTGCTGGTGTCGCCGGATCACCGCGTCCTGATCGCCGGCCGCGCCGCCCGCACCCTGTTCAACACGCCCGAGGTGCTGGTCGCCGCGCGCGACCTGCTCGACCTGCCGGGCATCTCCGTGGACCGCACCCGGCGCGAGGTGACCTACCATCACCTGCTGCTGCCGAGCCACCAGATCGTCCTTGCCAACGGCGTCGAGACCGAGAGCTTCCATCCCGGGGACGGGGCACTGGACCGGCTGTCGCCGGCGGACCGGATCCGGCTGGCCGGGGCGATGCCCGAGACCGCCGCGGACCCCTCGGCCTATGGCGGTCATGCCCGCCGGTTGCTGCGGCCGTCCGAGGCGGCGCTGCTGCGCCACGAGGCCGCCTGACCGGAGCCGCAGAGCGGCGTTGACAGCCCCGGCGGGACCGACTATGCCCCGCCGCCATTGGTGTTGGTGGCCCCCGCAAGGGGATGCCTGTCAGGGTCCGGCCCCGCCCGGTCCAGAGGACAACGCCCTTCACATCGCCCCGGCCCCGCCGGGGCACGTCATTTGAAGGAGATCAGACGTGACCAAACGCACGGCTGCCAAGTACAAGATCGACCGCCGGATGGGCGAAAACATCTGGGGCCGCCCGAAATCCCCCGTCAACCGCCGCGAATACGGCCCCGGCCAGCACGGCCAGCGCCGCAAGGGCAAGATGTCGGACTTCGGTCTCCAGCTGCGCGCCAAGCAGAAGCTGAAGGGCTACTACGGCGACCTGACCGAGAAGCAGTTCCGCCGGATCTACGCCGACGCCGAGCGCCAGCGCGGCGACACCGGCGAGCTTCTCATCGGCCTGCTGGAGCGCCGCCTCGACGCGGTCGTCTACCGCGCCAAGTTCGTGCCGACGATCTTTGCCGCCCGGCAGTTCGTCAACCACGGCCATGTCCTCGTCAACGGCAACCGGGTCAACATCCCGTCCTACCGGGTCAAGGAAGGCGACGTGATCGAGGTCCGCGAGCGGTCCAAGCAGCTTGCCATCGTGCTCGAGGCCGTGGGCCTGCCGGAGCGGGACGTGCCGGAATACCTCGAGGTCGACCACTCGAAGATGACCGCCACCTTCGTGCGCACCCCTGGCCTGTCGGACGTGCCCTACCCGGTGCACATGGAACCGAACCTCGTCATCGAATTTTACGCGCAGAACTGATCCGGTTCTGCCGCTGCAGCGATACGGGGCCGCTCCTGCCGGGGCGGCCCTTCGCATGTCCGCCGGCCGGTCCGGGGGGTTGCGCTTCGCCGCCGATCCCTTAGGCAGGCCGGACCCGAGATGAGGAGGACCCCGCCGCCATGACCACCGCGCATCCCGTCTACGGCCGTATCGACGGCGCCATCGTGATGATCGGCTTCGGGTCGATCGGAAAGGGCACCTGGCCGCTGATCGAGCGGCACTTCGACTACGACGCCGACCAGTTCGTGGTGATCGAGCCCGAGGCCGCCAATCACCGCTTCCTCAAGCAGCACAACCTGCGCTTCGAGGAGGTGTCGCTGACCGCCGACAACTACCGCGAGGTGCTGGGCCGGCTGCTGACCCCGGGCAAGGGCTTCTGCGTCAATCTCAGCGTCGATACCTCGTCGCTCGACATCATGCGCTTCTGCCGCGAGATCGGCGTGCCCTACATCGACACCGTGGTCGAGCCCTGGGCAGGCTACTACTTCGACACCGAGGACAACGCGGCGCGGACCAACTATGCCCTGCGGCAGGCGGTGCGGGACGAGAAGGCGGCCAATCCCGGCGGCACCACGGCGGTGAGCTGCTGCGGCGCCAATCCCGGCATGGTGAGCTGGTTCGTCAAGGAGGCGCTGCTGACCCTGGCCCGCGACACCGGCCGCGACGCCGCGGTGCCCGCCGACCGGGCCGGCTGGGCGGCGCTGATGCAGGAGCTCGGCGTCAAGGGCGTCCACATTGCCGAGCGCGACACCCAGGTTCGCAACCGGCCCCGGCCGCGCGGCGTCTTCGTCAACACCTGGTCGGTGGAGGGCTTCATCGCCGAAGGGTTCCAGCCGGCGGAACTCGGCTGGGGCACCCACGAGACATGGTTCCCCGAGAACGGCCACCGGCACGAGACCGGCTGCCAGGCGGCGATCTGGCTTGAACGGCCTGGGGCGATCACGCGCGTCCACACCTGGTGCCCGACGCCGGGGCCGCAATTCGGCTTCCTCGTCACCCACAACGAGGCGATCTCGATCGCCGACTACTACACCGTGGGCGACCCGGCGGCGCCGGAGTTCCGGCCGACCTGCCACTATGCCTATCACCCCTGCGACGACGCGGTGCTGAGCCTGCACGAGATGTTCGGTTCGGGCCGCCAGCAGGAGACCCACTACATTCTCAACGAGGACGAGATCGTCGACGGCATCGACGAACTGGGCGTGCTGCTGTTCGGCCACGAGAAGAACGCGCTGTGGTATGGCTCGCGGCTGTCCAACGACGAGACCCGCGACCTCGCCCCCTACCAGAACGCCACCGGGCTTCAGGTCACCAGCGCGGTCCTGGCCGGGATGGTCTGGGCGCTGGAGAACCCCGGCGCGGGCATCGTGGAGACCGACGAGATGGACCACGTCCGGTGCCTCGAGGTGCAGCGGCCCTATCTCGGCCCCGTGGAGGCGCATTACACCGACTGGACGCCGCTGCAGGACCGCTGGCAGCACTTCCCCGAGGACATCGACGACAGCGATCCCTGGCAGTTCCGCAACGTGCTGGCCTCCTGACCCGGTCCGCCGGGGGCGAATGGACGCAGGCCGAGCGGGCACTGGCCCTCGGTTTCGCCGCTGGCTAGAAGGGCCGGGCAGGATCGGGATTTGGACATGAGCATCAGACCGCAGCCCGGGATCATGGAGATCGCGCTCTACGAGGGCGGCAAGTCGGCAATCGCCGGCCGAACCGACGTGCTCAAGCTGTCCTCGAACGAGAACCCGCTGGGGCCGCCGCCTTCGGCGCTGGCCGCCATCGCGGACGCCGCGGCGAGAGTGCATCTCTACCCCTCCACCGACCACGCCGCGCTGCGCGCGGCCATCGGCGAGGTGCACGGGCTCGACCCCGACCGGATCATCTGCGGCGTCGGCTCGGACGAGGTGCTGCAATTCGTGACCCAGGCCTTCGCCGGGCCGGGCGACGAGATCATCCACACCGAACACGGCTTCTCGCTCTACCCGGTGCTGATCCACATGGCGGGGGCGACGCCGGTCTGCGTGCCCGAATCCGAGCGGCGGGTCGATGTCGACGCGATTCTCGCCGCGGTGACCGACCGGACGCGGGTGATCCTCGTCACCAACCCGGGCAACCCGACCGGCACCTCGATTCCGCTGGCCGAGATCGAACGGCTGGTCGATGCCGTGCCCGAGGACGTCGTGGTGGTGCTCGACGGGGCCTACACCGAGTATTTCGACGGCTACGACGGCGGCGTCGCGCTGGCCGGTTCGCGGCCCAACGTCCTGATGACGCGAACGTTTTCCAAGATCTACGGGCTGGGCGGGCTGCGCATCGGCTGGGGCTACGGCGACCGGGCGCTGATCGAGGTGATGACCCGGATCCGGCAGCCGTTCAACCTGTCGGTGATCCAACTCGCCGCCGCCGAGGCCGCGGTGCGGGACCGCGCCTGGGTGCGCGACTGCGCCGCGCTGAACCGCGAACAGCGCGCCCGGCTGACCGGGGCGCTGCGCCAGCTGGGCCTGTCGGTCGATGACAGCGACACCAACTTCGTGCTGGCCCGCTTTGCCGACGCCGCCGAGGCGGAGGCCGCCAACGCCGCGCTGGTGGCGGACGGGATCCTTGTCCGGCAGGTCGCCGGCTACGGCTTCCCTGAAGGACTGCGGATCACCGTGGGCGACGCGGACCAGACCGGCCGGGTGATCGCCGCGCTGACCCGCTGGCGCGAGGAGGGCGGCCGATGACCCCGATCTACGACCGGGTGGCGCTGATCGGGCTGGGGCTCATCGCGTCGTCGATGTTCTGGGCGATCCGGCGGGCGGGCGCGGCGCGTGTCGTCACCGGCTATGCCCGGTCCCCCGAGACCCGCACCATCGCCCGCGACATCGGCCTCTGCGACATCGTCGCCGACAGCGCCGCGGCCGCCGCCGAGGGCGCCGACCTCGTGGTGCTCTGCGTGCCGGTGGGCGCGATGGGCGCGGTGGCGGCCGAGATCGCCCCGGTCCTGAAGCCCGGCGCCACGGTCAGCGATGTCGGCTCGGTCAAGCGCGCGGTGATCGAGGCCGTGGGCCCGCACGTCCCCGAGGGGGTGCATTTCGTCCCCGCCCATCCCCTTGCCGGCACCGAGCAGTCGGGGCCCCGGTCGGGCTTTGCCGAACTCTTCGACAACCGCTGGTGCCTGATGGTGCCGCTCGAGGGCAGCGACCCGGCGGCGGTGGACCGGCTGCGCGCCTTCTGGGAGGCGCTCGGGTCGAACACAGACCTGATGGACGCCGACCACCACGACCTCGTGCTCGCCGTCACCTCGCACACGCCGCACCTCATCGCCTACACGATGGTCGGCGTGGCCGACGACCTGCAGCGGGTCACCGACAGCGAGGTGGTGAAGTATTCCGCCGCGGGCTTCCGCGACTTCACCCGGATCGCCGCCTCGGACCCGACGATGTGGCGCGACGTGTTCCTGACCAACAAGGACGCCACGCTGGAAATCCTCGGCCGTTTCACCGAGGAACTGTTCGCCCTGCAGCGGGCGATCCGCACCGGCGACGGCGACCACCTGCACGCCTATTTCACCCACACGCGGGCGATCCGGCGCGGCATCATCGAGGCCGGGCAGGACACCGATGCCCCGGATTTCGGCCGGGTGCCGAAACGGGACTAGAGCCCCTCGGGCCAGGGCAGCGACAGGGCCGCCGGCGGCAGCCGACCGGTCTCGGGCGCGGGGGCGTTCGACAGCGGCAGCAGGGCGGCGACGGGCGCGGGCCATGCCGGGGCGGCGGCGATCCCCTCCGCGGTGCTGCCCGAGAGCGTCAGGCGGGCGCCGCCGATCACCGCTTCCGCCGACCGGATGACGAGGTCGACCGGCCGGCGGCCGTCCGGCCCGGCCGGCCCGACGGGCAGCAGCCGAAGGTCGGCGCGCAGGCTGTCGACCGTCACCGGGGCCGCGCCCGCGGTCAGCAGGGCGTCCGCCGCCTCGACATAGAGGTCGATCCCGCCCGCGCCGTCCCGCCGCGCCGCCACCAGCAACCGCCCGGCCGCGAACAGCCCCTCGGCGGCGAGGCCCTCGCCCTCCACCGTGATCCGTGCCGGCCAGCCGTCACCGGTCAGCGCGACCTGCGCCCGCAGCCGCGCGGAGGTGACCGGCACCGGGCCATCCGCGGTGACGATCTCCTGCCGCACCGGGAAGGTCACGATCAGGTCGGCAGGCCGGTAGCTCAGCGCCGCCGCCTCGATCTCGGGCAGCCGCCAGGCCGGACCGCCCGGCAAGGTCAGTTCCAGCCCCTCCGCCCGCGTGTCGAAGCGCGACGGGAATCCCCGCGTGGCCAAGCGGTCGTAGCTGACCGAGACGCCCGCCGCCGCGAGACGGTCCTTTAGCGCCGCGATGTCGGCCAGACGGTCCTGCCGGCCGAAGGTCCAGAAGGCGGCATAGAGAACCGCGAAGCCGAAGGTGACGACGACGATGCTGCGCATGGGACCCCTTCAATCTCGGCCGCGCCCGTGTTCTAGAGGCGGCCGGACAGGAGGGCCAGCCATGTGGGTGTTCGGTTACGGATCGTTGTTGTGGAACCCCGGTTTCGCGCCGGCCGAGGCGGTGCGCGCCCGGCTCGACGGCTACCACCGGTCGTTCTGCATGCTGTCGATCCACCACCGGGGCACCGAGGACGAACCGGGGCTGGTGCTCGCGCTCGACGCTGCCGCCGGCGCAACCTGCACCGGAATGGCGTTCCGGGCGGACGCCTCCGAGGCCGCCTCCGTGCTCGAGATGCTGCGCGAGCGGGAGCTGATCTCCTCGGCCTATATCGAGCGGCAACTTCCCGTGGCGCTGGCCGACGGGCGGACGGTCACCGCCGTCACCTACGTCGTCGATCCCGATCACCGACAATACGTGACCCTGCCGCTGGAAACCCAGGCGCAGATGATCGCGCGGTCGGTGGGCGGGCGCGGGCCGAACGACGAATATCTCTACAACACCGCCGCGCATCTGGTCGAACTGGGCATCACCGACCCGGACATGGACTGGCTGGTGGACCGGGTGCGGGCGCTCGGCGCATAAATCGTTTGGGTTCAGGGGTGACCCCACATATGGTATCTGGCGCAGAACAAAGAGCAGGACCCGGCCCGCATGGACACTCGGGACGCTGAGGCAAAGCCGCAATTCACCCAGCCGATCCGCCAGATCACCTCGATGCTGGTGGCGCTGGGGCTGGTCGCGGCGGGCAGCTACGTCGCCTATCCGCGGGTGGCGCCGGTGTTCCTCGCCAACCCCTACCTCAACGGCTTCATCGCGCTGGTCTTCCTGATCGGGGTGGTGGCCACCTTCGCGCAGGTCAGCCAGCTGGTGCGGTCGGTCCGCTGGATCGAGGATTTCGCCGCTCCGCCGATCGGCACCGGGCAGCAGGCGCCGGGGCTGCTGTTGCCGCTGGCCACGCTGCTGCGGTCGCGCGGCGCGCGGATGCAGCTGTCCTCCACCGCTTCGCGGTCGATCCTCGATACCGTGGCGCAGCGTATCGACGAGGACCGCGAGGTCACGCGCTACATCGTCAACACGCTGATCTTCCTCGGTCTTCTGGGCACGTTCTACGGGCTCGCGACCACCGTCCCGGCGCTGGTCGAGACGATCCGCTCGCTGACCCCGAAGGACGGCGAGACCGGGGTCGACATCTTCGGGCGGTTGCAGGTCGGGCTCGAAAGCCAGCTTGGCGGGATGGGCGTTGCCTTCGCCTCGTCGCTGCTCGGGCTTGCCGGGTCGCTGGTCGTCGGGCTGCTGGAACTGTTTGCCGGGCACGGCCAGAACCGGTTCTACCGGGAACTGGAGGAATGGCTGTCCTCGATCACCCGGGTCGGATTCGCCAGCGGCGAGGAGGGCGGAGAGCAGGGGGTGCTGGCCTCGGTGGTCGATCACATGGCCGAGCAGATGGAAGCCCTGCAGATGATGTTCACCCAGACCGACATCGGCCGGGCGCAGGTTGAGGACCGGCTGTCCGAACTTGTGCAGGCGATCGCGGGGCTCGCGCAGCGGATCGACGACACCGGGCGGATGCAGCAGACGATGGAACGGGTGCTCGACCGGCAGGCGGCGCTGATCGACAAGATCCAGGAGAGCGGGCTCGAAGGCATCGATGCCGAAAGCCGGATGCGGCTGCGGTCCATCGACGTGCAGTTGCTGCGCATCCTCGAGGAGATGAGCGCCGGCCGCGAGGAAGTCATGGCCGACCTGCGCTCCGACTTCGCGGCGCTGAGCCGCGCGGTGCGGCAGGGCGGGGCGCCGCGCCGGGAGCCGCCCAGCGCCTTTGCCGGCGGCAAGGCGCGGGACCCGGGCAGGGAGGGCTGAGCGGTGGCGCTCAGCCGCAGGACCGGGGCCCGGTTCCAGGCATCGATCTGGCCCGGTTTCGTCGACGCGATGACCGGCCTGCTGCTGGTCCTGATGTTCGTCCTGACCATCTTCACGGTCATCCAGTTCGCGCTGCGGGAGACGATCACCGGGCAGGACCGGCAGCTTCTCGAGCTCAGCTCCGAGGTGGAGCGGCTGGCGGATGCGCTCGGGCTCGAACGGGACCGCTCCGCGACGCTGGCCCAGCGGGTCGGGCAATTGACGACGTCGCTGTCCGACATGACCTCGACCACCGAGCGGCAGGCCGACCTGATCGACGCCCTGGCGGCCGAGCGGGATGCCCAGGCGGCCCAGATCACGGTCTTCGAGGCGCGGGTCGCGGGCCTGCTGGCCGACCGGTTGGCGGACCGCGAGCGCATTGCGGCGCTGGAAGAGACCGAGACCCGGCTGGTTTCGGAGCAGGAGGCGCTGACCCTCGCGCTGGCGCAGGCGCGCGACGAGATCTCGGCCAACGAGGAGCAAGCCCGGCTGGCCGCCGCCCGGCGCGAGGCGCTGGAGGCCCTGATCGCCGACCTGCGCCGCCGGGGCGAGGAGGCCGGCGCCGAGATCGCCGGACTGCAGGCCGCCGCCGAGGCGGACGCGGCGCGGATATCCGAGATGGAGGCGGCGGCGCTGGCCGACGCGGCGGCGGCGGAGGCCCTGCGCGCCCGGCTGGCGGATGCCGATGCCGAACTGACCGCGATGACCCTCGAACTGGAGGCGCAGCGCCGCGAGGCCGAAGAGACCCTGACCCTGCTCGCCGCCGCCGAAGCGGCGCGCGAGGGGCTCGACAGCCGGCTGGCCGAGACGCTCCTGTCGCTCGAGGCGGCCGAAACCGATCGCGACGCGGCCCGCGCCGAGGCGGCGGAGCTGGACGCCCGGCTGGTCGCGGCGCTGGGGCTGGCCGACACCGGGGCCGAGGCGCTGTCCGCGGCCCGGCAGACCATCGACCGGCTGGAGGCCGAACGCGCCGATCTCGATGTCCGGCTGGCCGAGGCGATCCTCGCCCGCGAGGCGGCGGAGGCCGAACTGACCCAGGCGCGGTCGACCGGCGAGGATCTGCAGACCCGGCTGGCCGAGGCGCTGTTGGCCCGGCAGGAGGCCGAAGCGGCGCTGGCGGAGAGCCGGGACCGGACCGAGGACCTGTCGCTGCGGCTCGCCGAGGCGGTCGCGGCGCGGGCGGCGGCGGCGGACGATCTCGAGGCGGTCCGCGCGGCGCTGGAGGAGGCGCGGGCGGCGGCCGACCTCTCCGAGAGCGAGGTGCAGGCGCGGCTCGCCGCCGCCCTCGCGGCGCAGGAAACCGCGGAGACGGCGCGCGACGATCTCGAAGCCCGGCTGGCGGCGGCGCTTGTCGCCCGCGACGCGGCGGCGGCCGAGACGGCCGACCTGCGCGACCGGCTCGCCGCCGCCCTGGGGGCCGCGGATACCGCGACCGGGGAGGCGCGGGAGCTTGAGGCGCAGCTGGCCGCCGCGATCGCCGCGCGGCAGGCGGCGGAGACGGCCGCCACCCGCGAGATGACCGAGTCCGAGCGGCAGGCGGCGCTGCTGGCGCAGGCCCGGGCGGCGCTGTCGGAAGAGGAGAGCCTGTCCGCCGACGCCCGCCGCCGGGTCGAGGCGCTGAACCAGCAGGTCGCCGCCCTGCGCACCCAGATCGGCCAGTTGCAGGGCCTGCTCGACGCGTCCGAGGCCGCCGAGGTCGACGCGCAGGTGCAGATCGAGGCGCTGGGCTCGCGGCTCAACACCGCGCTGGCCCGTGCCGCGGCGGAAGAGCGCCGCCGCCGGCAACTGGAAGAAGCCGAGCGGTTGCGGCTCGAGGAGGAGGCCGCCCGGCTGGCCGCCGAGGCGCAGAACCTCGAACGCTTCCGGTCCGATTTCTTCGGCCAGATGCGCGACATCCTCGAGGGTCAGGAGGGTGTCCGGGTCGTCGGCGACCGCTTCGTGTTTTCCTCCGAGGTCCTGTTCGAACCGGGCAGCGCCGACCTGTCCGCCGAGGGCCGGGCCGAGATCGCCAACGTCGCCGCGCTGCTGCGCGAGATCGGCGACCGGATCCCGGCGGGCATCGACTGGATCATCCGGGTCGACGGCCATACCGACGACGTGCCGCTGTCGGGGCAGGGCGAGTTCGCCGACAACTGGGAACTGAGCCAGGGCCGGGCGCTGTCGGTGGTGCGCTACATGCAGGACAGCCTCGGCATTCCGCCCGAGCGGCTAGCCGCCAACGGCTTCGGCCAGTACCGCCCCCTCGTCGAGGGCGACAGCGCCGAGGCGCGGGCCCAGAACAGGCGCATCGAACTCAAGCTGACCGAACGGTAGACGCCGCGCGCCGCCCCGGGGGGCGGCGCTGCCGTATGGATCGGGGACCGGTTGCCGTCGCCGTCAGTCGGCGGTCAGCAGCGGCGGCTTCTTCCGGTTCGGGATCTGGCGCTTCTCGGGTTCCTCGATCCGGAGATCGATCGCGCCGTCGGTCATGCCGACCCGGACCAGGCCGCCCTTGGTCAGCCGCCCGAAGAGAAGTTCCTCGGCGAGGGGCTTCTTGATGTGCTCCTGGATCACCCGGGCCAGCGGCCGCGCGCCCATCTTGTCGTCGTAGCCCTTGTCGGCGAGCCATTCCGCCGCCTCCGGCAGCAGCTCGATGGTGACATTGCGGTCCATGAGCTGGGCCTCGAGCTGCAGGACGAACTTCTCGACCACCTGCAGGATCACCTCCTTGGGCAGCGCGCCGAACGAGATGACCGCGTCGAGCCGGTTGCGGAATTCCGGCGTGAAGGTCCGCTCGATGGCGGCGGTGTCCTCGCCGACGCGGCGGTCGCGGCCGAAGCCGATCGCCGCCTTCGCCTGCTCGGTCGCGCCGGCATTCGAGGTCATGATCAGGATCACGTTGCGGAAATCCACCGTCCGGCCGTTGTGATCGGTCAGCGTGCCGTGGTCCATCACCTGCAACAGGATGTTGTAGACATCCGGATGCGCCTTCTCGATCTCGTCGAGCAGCAGCACGCAGTGGGGATGCTGGTCGACGCCGTCCGTCAGCAGCCCGCCCTGGTCGAAGCCGACATAGCCCGGCGGGGCCCCGATCAGCCGGCTGACCGCGTGCTTCTCCATGTATTCGGACATGTCGAAGCGGAGCAGTTCCACGCCGAGCGTCTCTGCAAGCTGCTTGGCCACTTCGGTCTTGCCGACGCCGGTGGGGCCGGCGAACAGGTAGTTGCCGATCGGCTTCTCTGGTTCGCGCAGGCCGGCGCGCGCCAGCTTGATGGAGGCGGAGAGGGCCTCGATGGCGGCGTTCTGGCCGAACACGACCCGCTTCAGGCTGGCCTCGAGGTCGCGCAGGACCTCGGCGTCGTCCTTCGAAACGGTCTTGGGCGGGATGCGGGCGATCTTGGCCACCACGGCCTCGATCTCCTTCGGGCCGATGGTCTTGCGCCGCTTGGATTCCGCCACGAGGTGCTGGGCGGCGCCGGCCTCGTCGATGACGTCGATGGCCTTGTCCGGCAGCTTGCGGTCGTTGATGTAGCGGGCCGAAAGTTCCACCGCCGACTTGATCGCGTCCGACGTGTAGCGGATCGCGTGATGGTGCTCGAAATAGGGTTTCAGGCCCTGCAGGATCTTCACCGAATCCTCGACCGAGGGTTCGTTCACGTCGATCTTCTGGAACCGCCGCGACAGCGCACGATCCTTTTCGAAGTGCTGGCGGAATTCCTTGTAGGTGGTCGAGCCCATGCAGCGCAACTTGCCGCCCTGAAGCGCCGGCTTGAGCAGGTTGGAGGCATCCATCGCCCCGCCCGAGGTGGCCCCGGCGCCGATCACGGTGTGGATCTCGTCGATGAAAAGAACCGCGTCGGGGTGATCCTCCAGTTCGTTCACCACCGCCTTCAGCCGCTCCTCGAAATCGCCGCGATAGCGGGTTCCGGCCAGCAGCGCGCCCATGTCGAGCGAGAAGATCGTCGCGCCGGACAGCACGTCGGGCACCTCGCCGCCGACGATCTTGCGGGCCAGGCCCTCGGCGATGGCGGTCTTGCCGACGCCGGGGTCGCCCACCAGGAGCGGGTTGTTCTTGCGCCGCCGGCACAGCACCTGCACGCAGCGCTCCACTTCGTGTTCGCGGCCGATCAGCGGATCCACGTCGCCCTTGCGGGCCTTGGCGTTCAGGTCGACGCAATACTTGGCCAGCGCGGATTCCTTGTCCTCGCCGGCATCGGAGGTGTTGCCCGAGACGGTCTCCTCGGTGCTGTCGGAGGCGCCCTTGACCGGGCGGTTCTCGCCATAGGCCGGGTCCTTGGCGACCCCGTGGGCGATGAAGTTCACCGCGTCGTAGCGGGTCATGTCCTGGGCCTGAAGGAAGTAGGCGGCGTTCGACTCGCGCTCCGCGAAGATCGCGACCAGAACGTTGGCTCCGGTCACTTCGGTCCGGCCGGAGGACTGGACATGGATAGCGGCCCGCTGGATCACCCGCTGGAAGGCTGCGGTCGGCACCGCCTCGGAGCCTTCCACGTCGGTCACCAGTGTCGAAAGGTCATCCTCGATAAACTCCTCGAGGCTCTTGCGGAGTTCTTCGAGATCGACCGAGCAGGCCTTCATGACCCGCGCGGCGTCGGGCTCATCGATCAGGGCGAGCAGCAGGTGTTCCAGGGTCGCCAGCTCGTGGCGGCGGGCATTCGCCAGCGCCAGAGCCCCGTGGATGGACTGCTCAAGGGTGTTCGAGAAAGACGGCACTGCACGTGCTCCTCTGATCGGGGTCTTGGCGGGGACTTGGCCCCGCTCCGACCGTGGCCTCGTAAGTTTAAAGTTCGCTTTCGATGGCGAACCTTCAAGGACTTTTTTTAAGAAAACCGTTCACGATGCCGTCCGGACCGCCCGATGATGCGCTCTTGGGCACCTCGCCTGCAACATGTGGGGTGCGTCCGGACAATCACAAGCTTGCGCAACGATTCCGGCATTTCCGGGGCGGAGAGCCGGCGGTTCCGGCGCAGAGCGGTCAGAACCGGTCCTTTGCGGCGCGGATCGCGGCGAAGACCTCGACGTCGGCGGCCTGCTCCATCCCCATCGCCCGCTTCAGGGCCGGGTCGTCGGCGCGCAGGAACGGGTTGGTCGCGATTTCGACCGAGAGCGCCTCGGGAACGGTCCATGCACCGGCGGCGCGTCGGCGGTCGATCTCGGCGGCACGGTCGCGCAGGGCGGCGTTGTCCGGGTCGACGGTCAGCGCGAAACGGGCGTTCGCGGCGGTGTATTCGTGGCCGGAGTGGATCATCGTCGCCGGCGGCAGGGCCCTCAGCCGGCACAGGCTGTTCCACATCTGCTCGGGGGTTCCCTCGAACAGCCGGCCGCAGCCGAGCGCCATCAGGCTGTCGCCGGTGAAGGCCGCTTCGGCGGCCGGCAGATGGTAGGCGATGTGACCCACCGTGTGACCGGGCACGTCGATCACCTCGAGCCGGTCGCCGAACAGTGTCGTGTCGCCGGGCTGCAGCGCCCGGTCCAGCGCGGGCAGCCGATGCGCGTCGGCGGCGGCGCCCCAGACCTCGGCACCGGCGGCGCGCAGCGCCGCGACCCCTTCGACGTGATCGCCGTGGTGATGGGTGAGGAGGATCACGTCGAGGCTCCGCCCGAGGTCGGAAAGGGCCCGGACGATGGGCGCCGCTTCGGGGGCGTCGACAAGCGCGACGCCGCCGCCGTCCTTCTCGATCAGGAAGGCGAAGTTGTCGGTGCGGCAGGGGATGGTGTGGATGCGATAGGTCATGGACCTCATGGTGACAGTTGCTAAGGTCGGGTCAAGACCGGCGGCCCCATCGCTGTGCCCGAGGCCCATGCATCTCGACGTCCAGGAGCTGCGCAACTTCTATTACCGGAGCCGCCTCGGCCGCGCCGTGCAAACCGTGTTGCGCAACGACCTGCGGCGCTGCTGGCCGAAGGTGGCGGGGCAGAGCGTGGTCGGCTTCGGCTTCGCGGCGCCGCTCCTGCGTCCCTACCTGACCGAGGCCCGGCGGGTCACCGCGCTGATGCCGGGGCCGCAGGGCTGCATGCCCTGGCCGCCCGAGGGACCGAACGTGAGCGTCCTGTGCGAGGACACCCTGTGGCCGGTGGCCAGCGGCGCGGCCGACAGGCTGGTGCTGCTGCATGGGCTGGAGACCTCGGACCACCCGGCGGCGCTGCTGGAAGAGGCGTGGCGGGTGCTGGCGCCGGAGGGCCGGATCGTGTTCATCGTGCCGAACCGGACCGGATTGTGGTCCCGGTCGGACCGCACGCCCTTCGGCTACGGCCGGCCCTACACCCTGAGCCAGCTGGACGCGCAACTCCGGCGGCACGATTTCCGCATCGAGAGCGCCCGGTCGACCCTGTATCAGCCGCCGTCCGAGAAGCGCGTCGGACGGCGGATGGCGGCGATCCTCGAAGGCGTGGGCCGGCACATACCGGTGTTCCGGGCCGGCGGGGTGCTGGTGGTCGAGGCCGCCAAGCATGTCGCGGCGCCGCAGCGGCCGGGCCTGCCCGAGGCAGTGGTCCGGCCGCTGCGCATTCTCGAAGGCATCGGCAAGCCGGTCGCGGAACCCTCGCGCCGGTGCGCGCCGGCGCGCGGCAGGGTCCGGCCCGCCGGAACGCGGTCGGCAGCATCGAATCCGTGACGGCGCGCCGGATCCGGCGCCCCGCACCGCGGCCGTGCCGCAGCCGGTCCGCGCGGCCCGCCTCGCGGCCGCCTGCATCCAGCAAAACAAGGGGACCCGACCATGGTGCGGCAGGGGATCGCAAGGCGGTTGCCCACCCAGTTTCCCTCTGATACATCCGCCGTGATTTGAGGGTCGGGGTCTGCTTCTCCGGCCTCGTCCAATGCTGCCCGATACCCTGTCGACAGCCGGCGTCGCGGGGGCCAAACGGGGCGGCCAACAGATCGGAAGGGTGGACGTGTCCGAACCAGCTTCGCTTTCTACCGGCATCGCCAAGCGCTATGCCACGGCGGTCTTCGAACTGGCGCAGGAGGCAAAGGCGCTCGACGCGCTGGAAGCCGATATCGACCAGATCGACACCGCACTCGCCGACAGCGCCGAACTGCGCGCCATGATCGCCTCGCCGCTCTACCGGCGCGAGGAACAGGCCCGGGCGATCCGGGCCATTGCCGAGAAGATGGGTCTTGGCGGAATCCTGACGAATACCCTCAGCCTGATGGCGTCGAAGCGGCGGCTGTTCGTCGTGCCGCAACTGGTGGCCGTGCTCCGGGCCCGGCTGTCCGAGGCGCGGGGCGAGATCACGGCCGACGTGGTCAGCGCCAAGCCGCTGAACGACGAACAGGTCGAGAAACTGAAGGCGACCCTGAAGCAGAGCATCGGGTCGGACGTGAACATCAAGGCGAGCGTCGATGAAAGCCTCATCGGCGGTCTCGTCATCAAGGTGGGCTCGAAGATGATCGATACCTCGATCCGCTCCAAGCTCGCCGGGCTCCAGAACACCATGAAAGAGGTCGGATAAGATGGCGATCCAAGCTGCAGAAATCTCTGCGATCCTGAAGGACCAGATCAAGAACTTCGGTCAGGAAGCCGAAGTCGCCGAGGTCGGCCGGGTGCTGAGCGTCGGCGACGGGATCGCCCGGGTCTACGGGCTCGACAACATCCAGGCCGGCGAGATGGTCGAGTTTCCCGGCGGCATCATGGGGATGGCGCTGAACCTCGAGACCGACAACGTCGGCGTCGTGATCTTCGGCACCGACCAGGACATCAAGGAAGGCGACACCGTCAAGCGGACCAAGGCCATCGTGGACGTGCCGGCCGGTGACGCCCTGCTCGGCCGGGTGGTCGACGGCCTCGGCAACCCGCTGGACGGCAAGGGCCCGATCAACACCGACGTCCGCCTCGTGGCCGACGTGAAGGCGCCGGGCATCATCCCGCGCAAGTCGGTGCACGAGCCGATGGCGACCGGCCTGAAGTCGGTGGACGCGATGATCCCGATCGGCCGCGGCCAGCGGGAACTGATCATCGGCGACCGGCAGACCGGCAAGACCGCCATCGCCCTCGACGCGATCCTGAACCAGAAGTCCTACAACGACGCCGCCGGTGACGACGAAAGCAAGAAGCTCTACTGCGTCTACGTCGCCGTGGGCCAGAAGCGCTCCACCGTCGCCCAGCTGGTCAAGAAGCTGGAAGAGAACAACGCGCTGGAATACTCGATCGTCGTCGCCGCGACGGCCTCGGACCCGGCGCCGATGCAGTTCCTCGCGCCCTACGCCGCGACCGCGATGGCGGAATTTTTCCGTGACAACGGCCGCCACGCCCTGATCATCTACGATGACCTGTCCAAGCAGGCCGTGGCCTACCGCCAGATGTCGCTGCTGCTGCGCCGTCCGCCGGGCCGTGAAGCCTACCCGGGCGACGTGTTCTACCTGCACTCGCGGCTGCTCGAGCGGTCGGCGAAGCTGAACGAGGACAACGGCGCCGGGTCGCTGACCGCGCTGCCGATCATCGAGACCCAGGGCGGCGACGTGTCGGCGTTCATCCCGACCAACGTGATCTCGATCACCGACGGCCAGATCTTCCTCGAGACCGAACTGTTCTACCAGGGCATCCGCCCGGCGGTGAACACCGGTCTGTCGGTGTCGCGGGTGGGCTCGTCGGCCCAGACCAACGCGATGAAGTCCGTCGCCGGCCCGATCAAGCTGTCGCTCGCCCAGTATCGCGAGATGGCCGCCTTCGCGCAGTTCGGCTCGGACCTCGACGCCGCCACCCAGCGCCTGCTGAACCGGGGCGCGCGCCTGACCGAGCTGATGAAGCAGCCGCAGTACTCGCCGCTGACCAACGCCGAGATCGTGGTGGTGATCTGCGCCGGGACCATGGGCTACCTCGACAAGGTGGCGGTCAAGGACGTGGGCCGGTACGAGGCGGGACTGCTCAAGCACGTCCGGTCGAACCACAAGGACCTGCTGGACTGGATCACCAACGACGATCCCAAGATCAAGGGCGACGCCGAGGAGCGGGTGCGCAAGGTTCTCGACGAATACACCAAAGACTTCGCCTGAGGATAAGGGATGCCCAGCCTCAAGGACCTCAAGAACCGGATCGAGTCGGTCAAGTCGACCCGCAAGATCACCAAGGCGATGCAGATGGTGGCCGCCGCCAAGCTGCGGCGGGCCCAGGACGCGGCAGAACAGTCGCGGCCCTATGCCGAACGCTTCAACGCGGTGATGGCGGGGCTGGCGGCCAGCGTCGGCGACAGTGACAGCGCGCCCCGGCTGCTGGCCGGGACGGGCCGGCAGGACGTTCACCTGCTCGTGGTGCTGACCGCGGAGCGCGGACTCTGCGGCGGCTTCAACGCCAACATCGCCAAGCTGGCGAAGGCCCGCGCGGCGGAACTGCTCAAGGCCGGCAAGACGGTGAAGATCCTCACCGTCGGCAAGAAGGGCCGCGACGCCATGCGCCGCGACTACGGCGATCATTTCGTCGCCCATATCGACCTCTCGGCGGTGAAGAAGATCGGCTACGAGAACGCGCGCGAGATCGCGCAGGACGTGCTGAACCGTTTCGACGCCGGCGAATTCGACGTGGCGACGATCTTCTACTCGAAGTTCGTCAACGTGGTGACGCAGGAGCCCACCGCCCAGCAGGTGATCCCGTTCGAGGCGCCCGAGGGCACCGAGGCCCCCGACGCGCTCTATGACTACGAGCCCAGCGAGGAGGCGATCCTCGCCGACCTGCTGCCGCGCGGGGTCGCGACCGCGATCTTCTCGGGCCTGCTCGAGAACGGCGCCTCGGAACAGGGCGCGCGGATGAGCGCGATGGACAACGCGACGCGGAACGCGGGCGAGATGATCGACAAGCTGACGATCCAGTACAACCGCTCGCGCCAGGCCGTCATCACC
>JBFKOW010000052.1:0-19365 GCA_041628615.1 Paracoccaceae bacterium
CCTACGAGCGGCTGATCCTCTACATCCAGAACTTCGAGGCGCAGCTCGACGGCGACCAGGAGGTGGCGATGGGCTTCGTCGGCGCCGAGACCGGCATTCTGCGGATCGAGGGGATCGGCTATTTCGACCCCGACATCGTCACCTTCTATGGCAGCGACCAGGACGGCACGCGGACGCAACTGATCCAGCACGTCACCCAGTTGTCGGTGATGCTGCGGGCCTTGCCCAAGGCCGCGGGCAACGACCGGCCAAACCGGATCGGGTTCCGGCTGGCGCGGGCGCTCGAAACCGGGACGGGGGACGCGACAAGCTGACCGCGCACGGCGGCGTGACAGGCCCGGCACGATCGGCTAACACCTGTCGGCAAATCAGACCGACACCAGACCGAGGACCGAGGTTCATGGCAGAGCACAAGCACGGCGAGATGGATATCCGCACCCAGGAACAGACCTTCGCGACGTTCATGACCTTCACGGTCCGGACCGTGATCGTCATCATCGTTGCCCTGATCCTTCTTGCCCTGATCAACGGCTGAGCGCCGTGAACCGCCGGTCGTTTCTCGTCGGAGCGCCCCTCGTCCTTGCGGGTTGCGGGGCGACGCCGCACTGGTCGACGTCGGAATTCATCCAGCAGGTCGCCTACCGCGATCCGGGTCCGGCCTATCTCACGCTCTTCACCATGAAGAACGTGCAGTCCGACAACGGCGCCCATACCGGACTGATGATCAACGCCTCGCAGCGGGTGATCTTCGACGCCGCCGGCACCTTCGGCCACGAATCGATCCCTGAACGCAACGACGTGCATTACGGGATCAACGACCGGATCGCGCAGTTCTACATTTCCTACCACGCCCGGGCGACCTACTACCTCCTGATCCAGAAGAAGATCGTCCCCGACGCGGTGGCCGAGCGCGCCAAGCAGCTGGTCGAGGCCAACGGCGCGGTGCCGAAATCCTTCTGCACGCGGCACACCTCGCGGGCCATCGCCAAACTCCCCGGGTTCGAATCGATCCGGCCGACGTTCTTTCCCGACCGGCTGGCCAAGCAGTTCGGCGCGCTGACGGGGGTCGAGGTGTCGACCTACCGGGAGAACGACAGCGACGACAAGTCGTTGGCGCAGGCGGCCTTCGACCGGCTGGTCCGGGACGGGATGATCCAGCCCGGCCAGTAGTGCCGTCCGCCCGGGCGGCGCGCTTTCACATCCGGCCCGCCAGCCACAGCCCGCCGTAAAGCACCAGTGCCCCCGCGCCGACCGCGGCAAAGATGTTGCGGGTCCAGACCCCTGCCCCCAGCGTTGCCAGCGCGGCGCAGAGCCGGGGCAGATCCGGCACCCCGCCGGTCGCCGCCGGCCACAGCACCAGCGGCGCCACCATCCCCGGGATCACGGCCACCGGCGTGTAGCGCAGCAGGCGCAGCGCGAAGGGCGGCAGCGGACGGTCCCCGATGAGCCCGAGAAACGAGAACCGGATCAGAAAGGTGCCGACCGCCAGCACCCCGATCACGAGCCAGACCTCGGCAGGCGAGGCGGTCATCGGCGGCACCCCTCCAGTGCGGTCTCAACCAGCGCGCCGGCCAGCATCGCGGCGACGGCCGCGACCAGCAGCCCCGCCCCCGCCGGAAGCCCGGCCAGCGCCAGCGCCACCGCCACCGACACGCCGGCGGCGGCGACGTGGGCCAGCGTCCTGAGCATCGGCGCGAGCAGGGCGAGAAAGGTGATCGGCAGCGCGAAGTCGAGCGCCAGTTCTGGCGGGATCGCCGACCCGATCAGCGCTCCGGCCAGCGTCGCGGCGACCCAGGCCAGCGCCACCGGCACCGCCACTCCGAAATAGTAGCCGATCCGATCGCGCACCGGTTCTGCCGGATGGGTCTCGAACCGGGTCATGGACAGCGCGTAGGGCTGGTCGAACAGGAGGTAGGCGGCGCAGGCCCGCTGCCACAGCGGCGCGGCCCCGAGATGCGGCGCCAGCGAGGCGGAATACATCGCCATCCGCAGGTTCACCGCCAGCGCCCCGGCGATCACCAGCCAGAGCGCGGCGTCCTCCAGCAGCAGTTGCAGCGCCGCGAACTGGGCCGCGCCGGCGATCACCAGCGTCGTCATCACCATCACCTCGGCCAGCGGCAGCCCCGCCTCGGTCGCCACGACCCCGAAGAGCATGGCGAAGGGGATCACCACGAACAGGAACGGGGAACCGTCGCGGATTCCCGCCGCGATGGGCGATGTGCCGGTGGTCGCTTGCACGGCTTGACGTTTTCCGGGTGCCGGGAAAGGGTTGATGACGGCGGGCTTACCGGCCCCGATGGAGAATGGCAATTGGCCCGGAACGACGACCTGAGCGGCTACATCATCGCCCCCGATCCGGCCGCGGCGCGGCTGACCCGGACGGTGGACGGCCATAACGAGTCCGGTGCCGCCGTGGCGGCCTCGGTGGTCGAGGAACGCCCGCTCACCATCTTCCTCAACGGCCAGGAGATCGTCACCGCGATGACCATCGGGGACTACCCCGACTACCTCGCCCTCGGCTTCCTGACCAACCAGCGGATGCTGCGCCCGGACGAGACGGTGACCGGCATCGACTACGACGAGGAACTGGAGACCGTGGTGGTCCGCACCGACCGGCCCACCGACCACGAGGAGAAATTGCGCCGGAAGACCCGGACCTCGGGCTGCGCGGTAGGCACCGTCTTCGGCGACATGATGGAGGGGCTGGAGGGCGTCACCCTGCCCCGGACCGAGGTGCGGACCTCGGATCTCTATGCCCTGTCGCACCGGATCAACCGCACCCCGTCGCTCTACCTCGCCGCCGGGGCGATCCACGGCACGGTGCTTTGCCAGGGCGGCCAGCCGCTGGTCTACATGGAGGATGTCGGCCGCCACAACGCGGTGGACAAGGTCGCCGGCTGGATGCGGGCCGAAGGCGTGCGCGGGGCGGACAAGCTGCTCTACACCACCGGGCGGCTGACCTCGGAAATGGTCATCAAGTGCGCGCTGATGGGGATTCCGGCGCTGGCCTCGCGGTCGGGCTTCACCGCCTGGGGCGTCGAGATCGCCCGCGAGGTCGGCCTGACCCTGATCGGCCGGCTCAAGGGCCGCCGCTTCAACTGCCTGAGCGGCGACGACCGGCTGATCCGCGACGCCGACCCGGGCAGCGTCGCCGACGACCCCCGCGGCGCCGGGCGCAAGGGGGCGGCGTGACCCGGCCGCTGGGGGTGATCCTCGCCGGAGGGCTGGCCACCCGGATGGGCGGCGGCGACAAGTGCCTGCTCGACCTCGGCGGCCGGACCCTGCTGACCCGGGTGATCGACCGGCTGGCCGGGCAGGTCGACGGGCTTGCGCTCAACGCCAACGGCGCGCCGGAGCGGTTCGCGGACTTCGGGCTGCCGGTCCTCTCCGACAGCATCGCCGGCCATGCCGGGCCGCTGGCCGGGGTTCTGGCCGGGCTCGACTGGGCCGCCGGACAGGGCGCGACCCATGTGGTAAGCGCCGCCGCCGACACCCCGTTCTTTCCCGCCGATCTCGCCGCACGGCTGTCCGGGGCCGCGGCGCGCGAGGGTCTGCCGATCGCGCTGGCCGCGACCCGCGAGGAGGGCCGCCTCGTGCGGCATCCGACCTTCGGCTACTGGCCGGTCGCCCTGCGCGACGATCTGCGCGCGGCACTGGCCGGCGGATTGCGCAAGGTGGTGATCTGGACCGACACGCACGGCGCCGCCACGGTGCCGTTCGAGGACGACGCGTTCTTCAACATCAACACCCCCGCCGACCTTGCCGCCGCGGAGGCGATGCTGTGAGAATCTACGGCGTGGTCGGCTACAAGAATGCGGGCAAGACCGGGCTGGTCGAACGGCTGGTGGCCGAGATCGCCGGCCGGGGCTTCAGCGTCTCGACCCTGAAGCACGCGCACCACGCCTTCGACGTCGATCAGCCCGGCACCGACAGCCACCGCCACCGCATCGCCGGGGCGCGGCAGGTGCTGCTGGCCTCGGGGGTGCGCTGGGCCCTGATGACCGAGTTGCGCGGCGCCGCCGAACCGCCGCTGGCCGATCTTCTGGCACGGCTCGACCCGGTGGACCTCGTACTGATCGAGGGCTGGAAGGGGGAAGGGCACCCCAAGATCGAGGCCCGCCGGGCGGCGGCAGGCAATCCGCCGCTCGCCCCCGGCGATCCCGGTATCCGGGCCATCGCCGCCGATCACCCTGTCCCCGACGCCGGCCGGCCGGTCTTCGAGCTCGACGATACCGCCGGGATCGCCGGTTTCGTCCTGTCCGAGGTGGGCCTGTGACGAGCTTTGACGCTTTCGCGGTGATCGACTGGTCGGCGGGCAACGACACCGGTCCCACCCCGCGAAAGGACGCGATCTGGCTCGGACTTGTCCGTAATGGCATCGAGCAGCCACCGGAATACCTCCGCAACCGGGATGTCGCCATGGCGCGTGTGGCGGACCTGATCCGGCAGGAACGCGCCAGCGGACGGCGTCTCCTGATCGGCTTCGATTTTCCCTTCGGCTACCCGATGGGCTTCGCGGGGGCGATCGTGGGGGTCGGCTCGCCGCTGCGGCTGTGGGATTTCTTCGCAGAGCATCTCTCCGACAGGCCCGGGGGCAACGACCGCTTCGCGCTTGCCGGATCGCTCAACGCCCGCTTTCCCGGCGTCGGACCGTTCTGGTTCAACGGCACGAAGGAGGACATCCCCCACCTCCCCCGCAAGGGCACCGACCGGACGCGGGATCATGGCCAGAGAGAGAAGCGGCGGGTCGAGCGGCTTGCGAAGGGCAGTTTTTCCTGCTGGCAGATGGGTGGCGCCGGGGCCGTCGGCGGGCAGGTCATGACCGGGATGGCGGCGCTGTCGCGGTTGCGGGCCGCATTTCCCGGCGAGATCGGCGTCTGGCCCTTCGACCTGACGCGACAGCCCGTCGCGCTTGTCGAGGTCTGGCCAGGACTGATCGAGCCCGCCGTGAAGGCCGCCGGGGACCCGATCCGCGACCGCGCCCAGGTGCGGCTTCTGGCCCGGGCCCTGAGCCGCCTCGCACCCGAAAGGCTCATGAGGATGATGTCCGTGGACGAACCGGAGGAAGGCTGGATACTCGGGGTCGGGCATGAGGAAGAGCTGATCGCCGCGACGCGCGAGACTCTTGTCCCGCCGCCCCTCAGCGACGACTGCTTTGCCCTGCCGCGCGGCACCCGCTGGACTCCGGTGGACAGGGCGCTCGACCACCTGCGGACCAGCCTGCACCCGGTGACCGGGATCGAGACCGTCGCCGCCGCCGACGCCGCCGGCCGGGTGCTGGCCGCCGACGCGGTGGCCCGGCTCAGCCATCCGCCCGCGGCGAACTCGGCGGTGGACGGCTACGGCTTCGCGCAGGCCTCGCTCGCCCCGGGCGCCACGGCACAGACCCTGCCCCTGCATCCCGGCCGGGCCGCCGCCGGGGCGCCCTTCGGTGGCGCGGTGCCGGCCGGCCATGCGCTGCGCATCCTGACCGGGGCCGTCATCCCCGACGGCGTCGATACCGTGATCCTCGAGGAGGACGTGACCACCGACGGCGCCGCGATCGCCTTCAACGGTCCGCTGAAACGGGGCGCGAACACCCGCCGCGCCGGCGAGGACCTGCGCGCCGGGGAAGCCGCGCTGACCGCCGGGCGGGTGCTCACCGCCGCCGATACCGGGGTTCTCGCCGCCGCCGGGATCGGCGAGGTCAGCGTGCGGCGGCGGCTCCGGGTCGCCATCCTGTCGACCGGCGACGAGGTCTGCGACCGTCCCGACCGGCCCGGCCGGATCGCCGACGCCAACAGGCCGATTCTGCAGGCGCTGCTGGGGCGCTGGGGGTACGAGGCGGTGGACCTCGGCATCGCCCCGGACCGGCCGGACGAGATCGCGGCGCGGCTGACCGCGGGGGCCGCACGAGCGGACGTGATCCTGACCTCGGGCGGGGCCTCGGCGGGGGACGAGGACCACGTCTCGCGGCTGCTGAAGGACAGCGGCAGTTTCGCCCTCTGGCGGATCGCGATCAAGCCGGGCCGGCCGCTCGCGCTCGGCCTCTGGGACGGGGTGCCGGTGTTCGGCCTGCCGGGAAACCCGGTGGCGGCCTTCGTCTGCTCGCTGGTCTTCGCGCGGCCGGCGCTGTCGCTGCTGGCGGGGGCGGGCTGGACCGAACCGCAGGGATTCGAGGTCCCGGCAGCCTTCTCGAAGGCCAAGAAACCCGGCCGACGGGAATACCTGCGCGCCCGGGTCCGCGACGGCCGCGCCGAGGTCTTTGCCTCCGAGGGCTCGGGGCGGGTGTCGGGTCTGAGCTGGGCAGAGGGGCTGGTGGAACTGCCCGACGGCGCCGCCGACATCGCCCCCGGCACCCCGGTCCGGTTCCTGCCCTACGGGAGCTTCGGGCTGTGACCGTCGCCGCCGGCTTCGCCGAGGACGAGCGGACCCGCGTCGCCGCGCTCTACTGGGCCGCCTTCGGCGGCAAGCTGGGCCGGGTGCTGGGCCCCGCCGACCGGGCCCGGCACTTCGTCGCCCGGGTCGCCGATCCCGACCACGCGCTGACCTACCGGGACGCGGACGGGCGCATCGTCGGCGTGGCGGGGTTCAAGACCCCGGCCGGCGCCTTCGTCGGCGGCACCCGCGCCGACCTCGCGGCGATCTACGGCTGGCGCGGGGCGCTCTGGCGGCACGGCCTCCTGGCGCTGCTCGAACGGGACAGCGAGGACCGGCGGTTCCTGATGGATGGCCTCTGCGTCTGCGAGGAGGCCCGCGGGCGGGGCATCGGCACCGCGCTTCTGGAGGGTATCGCCCGCGAGGCGGCGCGGCGGGGCTACGCCGAAGTCCGGCTCGACGTGGTGGAGGACAACCACCGGGCCCGGGCGCTGTACGAACGGCGCGGGTTCGAATCCGTCGCCCGGCAACCGACCGGGCCGCTGCGGCACGTCTTCGGCTTCGCGGCGGCGACGACGATGGTGCGGCGGCTGGCCTGAACCGGCCGCGGCCCGGATCAGCCGAAGGTGCCGCTGACCCGGCCGACGAGCATGAAGGCCCGGGCGGTCCGGGTCTCGGCCAGCGCCGCCAGCTCGTCGTCGCTCGCGGTCGGCTCGAACCCCACCAGCATCTGGTCGAAGCGGCGCAGGAAGTGATGCGCGGTGTCGCGGAAGATCTGGTCCTCGCGCATCCGGCCGCTGGTCAGGGCGAGGCAGGACCGGTCCCGGATCCCGCCGAGCGGCGCCACCGCCTCGCCCCGCTCGCCCTGCGCGAATCGGCGCCAGAGATCGGGTTTCGCGCGGTCGGGGCGCAGGTCGTCCATGTAGATGCCGTCCTGGCTGAGCAGGGTGAGCACGTCCTGGCTGGCCTGCACCAGCAGGCGGGCCTGGCGGTCGCGCAGCGCCCGGCGCAGGGCGGCGAAACCCTCGTCGTCCTCCTCGTTGTCGGGGAAGTTCAGCGCCCGGATCAGATCGGCGGAGGCCAGCCGGGGCTGGCGATCCTCGGCCTGGGTGCCCAGCGCGAGGGACGGCTGGTCGCCGGTCTCGCGCTCGACCGGGGCGGGGGCGTGGAACGTTTCGGCGCGGCGCGTGGCGAAGGTGGCGAGCGCGGACTCGGTCTTCTGGGCGGCGCGGGCGATCTCGGTCAGCTTGCGTTCCATGCTCGCGGATCCGGCGCCCGAAAAGGCCGACTTCTGGCGGTCCTCGAGATAGGTCCGGCGCATTCCCTCGATCGCGGCGTGCAGGCGGCGGGCCTCGTCGCGCATGATCCGGGCCGAGCGGGCGGAGGCGGCGGCGACCCAGATCATCGCCACCGGCAGGAAGATCGCCATCAGGACGAGGACGAAGCGCAGCGGGTCGAAGCCCGCCTCGCCGCCGGGCATGAACAGGAAGAACAGGCCGACCGCGGCCATCCAGCCCAGCGACAGCACCGCGGCGATGGTTTCGCCGGGGCCGATGCCCCGGCTGGCGGGGATCCTGGCGTCGAGGTCGGTCATCGGTGGCGGGTGATCGGTGTGCTGACCGGCGCCTTGCCCCGCAGTCTCCGCATCTCCCGGCGCCGCCGGGGCGGACGCGGTCCGCAGAAGGGTCGGGGGTCGCGGCGCGTCGGCCATGGCGGACCTCAGATGTAGGAGACGGAGAGGATCTCGTAGTACTTCTCGCCGCCCGGGGTGCGGACCTCGATGCTGTCGCCTTCTTCCTTGCCGATCAGGGCGCGGGCGATCGGGGACATCAGGTTGAGCTTGCCCGACGCGATGTCGGCCTCGTATTCGCCGACGATCTGGTAGGTCTTCTCTTCCTCGGTGTCCTCGTCGACAAGCTGGACCGTGGCGCCGAACTTGATCGGGCCGGACAGCTTGGACGGGTCGATCACCTCGGCGAGCGAGATCACCCCCTCGAGTTCCTTGATCCGGCCCTCGATGAAGCTCTGCTTCTCCTTCGCCGAGTGATACTCGGCATTCTCGGACAGGTCGCCATGCTCGCGCGCCTCGGCGATCGCACGGATGATCGCGGGGCGTTCGACGGACTTCAGGTGCTTGAGTTCGGCGTCGATCTTGTCGAAGCCGGACCGGGTCAGCGGAATCTTGTCCATCGCATCCTCGTCAACTGCCTGCACGGCGCCCCGAACGGGCCGCATCGAACTGACACGACATAGAGGCTGAGGTCCAGAGGCTTAAGGACCGGCCCGGCGGCGGGACCGGCCCGGCGGATGGCGGCACCGCACTGCAAAGTAACGCTGTGTCGCAATTGCAGCGAAGGCCCATGTCGACTAACCCGGAGGCAAGTTGACGCCGAGGTCAAGCCCGGCTGAAGCGGTGACGCAGAGGAGATGACGATGATGGACGGCACCGGGATCGAGCGCGAATCGATGGAGTACGACGTCGTGATCGTGGGCGCCGGCCCCGCCGGCCTGAGCGCCGCGATCCGGCTCAAGCAGATCGACCCCGATCTCGGGGTCATCGTGCTGGAAAAGGGCTCGGAAGTGGGGGCGCATATCCTGTCCGGCGCGGTGCTCGACACCAGCGGCCTCGACGCGCTTCTGCCCGACTGGAAGGACCGCGGCGCGCCGGTCACCGTCCCGGTCGGCGAGGACAACTTCTACATGCTGGGCGAGGCCGGGAAACTCCGCATCCCGAACGCGATCATGCCGCCGCTGATGTCGAACCACGGCACCTACATCGTGTCGATGGGCAATGTCTGCCGCTGGATGGCCGAGCAGGCCGAGGCGCTGGGCGTCGAGATCTTTCCCGGCATGGCCTGTTCGGACCTCGTGTTCGGCGAGGACGGCGCGGTGCGCGGAGTGATCGCCGGCGAATTCGGGCGCAACCCCGACGGCACGCCGGGTGACGGCTACGAGCCCGGCATGGAGCTTCTCGGCAAGTATGTCCTGCTGTCCGAGGGCGTGCGCGGGTCGCTGTCCAAGCAGGTGATCGCGAAATACAAGCTCGACGCCGATGCGGAGCCGCAGAAATACGGCCTCGGCATGAAGGAGCTGTGGGAGATCGACCCCGCCAGGCACCGGGAAGGCACCGTCACCCACACGATGGGCTGGCCGCTCGGTGGCAACGCCGGCGGCGGGTCGTTCATCTACCACCTCGACAACAACCAGGTCTATGTCGGCTTCGTCGTGCACCTGAACTACGAGAACCCCTACCTGTCGCCCTACGCCGAGTTCCAGCGGTTCAAGCACCACCCGATGGTCGCGGAGCTTCTGAAGGGCGGCAAGCGGATCGCCTACGGCGCGCGGGCGATCTCGGAGGGCGGCTGGCAGTCGATGCCGAAGCTGGCCTTCCCCGGCGGTGCGCTGCTCGGCTGTTCCGCCGGGATGGTCAACGTGCCGCGGATCAAGGGCAACCACAACGCCATGCTGTCCGGGATCGCGGCCGCCGAGGCCGCCGCCGAGGCGATCGCCGCCGGCCGGTCCGGCGACCTGCTGGACAGCTACGAGGCGAAGGTCCGCGGCGGCCCGATCGCGAAGGACCTCAAGCGCGTCCGCAACGTCAAGCCGCTCTGGTCGCGCTACGGCCTGCTCGCCTCGCTGGGGCTCGGCGGGTTCGACATGTGGACCAACAACCTGTTCGGGCTGTCGCTGCTCGGCACCCTGCGCCACGGCAAGACCGACGCGGCGGCGACCGGAGAGGCGGCGAAGTTCGCCCCGATCGACTATCCCAAGCCCGACGGCAAGCTGTCCTTCGACCGGCTGACCAACGTGTCCTTCTCGATGACCAACCACGAGGAAAGCCAGCCGGCCCACCTTCGGCTGGCCGACCCGGGCATCCCGATCGCGGTGAACCTGCCGAAATACGCCGAGCCGGCGCAGCGCTACTGCCCGGCCGGGGTCTACGAGGTGGTGCAGGAAGCCGGGCAGGACCCGCGCTTCGTCATCAACTTCCAGAACTGCGTCCACTGCAAGACCTGCGACATCAAGGATCCGTCGCAGAACATCACCTGGACGGTGCCGCAGGGCGGAGACGGGCCGAACTACCCGAACATGTAGGCCGGATTTCGCAACGTGATCGCCGGTCCGGTGGACTCCGGGCCGGGATCGCTCCTATGGTCCGGTCTCGCAGGCAGCAAATCCGGAACGGATCAGATGAGACATTGGGCAACGGGTCTGTGCACGGCCCTCGCCGTCGCGATTGCCGCCCCGGCATCCGCGCAGCAGGGGGCGGGGGACTACCTCGCGGCACGCAGCGCCGCCGCGGCCAACGATTTCGCCAATGCGGCGGTCTTCTTCACCCGCGCGCTCGGCCACGATCCGGGCAATCTGCAATTGCTGGACAGCACCATCGCCGCCCATGTCGGGCTCGGCCAGTTCGAGCGCGCGCTGGGCCCGGCGGACCGGCTGGTCGCCGCCGGCGGGGCGAGCCAGTTCGCCTTCCTCGTCCGCCAGGTCGAAGGCGCCCGGCGCGGGGACTGGACCGGACTGCAGCAGCGGATCGACGGCGGCGAGTCGATCGGACCGCTGGTCGACGGGCTGGCGCGGGCCTGGGCCCTTGTCGGCGAAGGCCGGATGAGCGCCGCGCTCGACGCCTTCGACGCGGTCATCGAGTCGCGCGGGCTGCGCGCCTTCGGCCTCTACCACAAGGCCCTGGCGCTGGCCGCCGTCGGCGACCTCGAGGGCGCCGAGGCGATCTTCGCGCTTCCGCCGACCGCCGGGATGCAGCGCACCCGCCGTTCCACGCTGGCCGAGGCCGAGGTGCTGGCCCGCATGGGCCGGACCGCGGACGCGGTGGCCCTGCTGGACGCGGTCTTCGGACCCGAGGCCGACGCGCCGGTCACCGCCCTGCGCGACCGGATCTCCGGCGGCGAGACGCTGACCGCCGGCCTTGTTCCCGACGCGCAGGCCGGCATCGCCGAAGCCTACCTGTCGGTCGCCGGCGCGCTCGACGGGGAAACCGCCGACAGTTACACGCTGGCCTATGTCCGCGCCGCGCTTGCGCTGCGGCCCGACGACGTCGACAGCGTGCTGCTGACTGCCGCCCTGCTGGAGCGCCTCGGCCAGTACGGGCTCGCGGACGAGACCTACCGGATGATCGACCGGGAGGATCCCGCCTTTGCAAGCGCCGAGACCGGCCGCGCGGAGGTGCTGCGCAAGGCCGGCCGGATCGAGGCGGCGACGGAGGTGCTGCGCGCCCTCGCCCGGTCTCACCCGGACATGGCCGGCGTCCACCTCAACCTCGGCAACATCCTGAGGGACGCGGGCGACGACGCCGGCGCGGAGGCGGCCTACACCACGACCCTCGGGCTGCTGCCCGAGTCCGACGGCTCGGTCTGGCTGGCGCATTACCTGCGCGGCGTGGTGCGCCACCGGCAGGACGACTGGCCCGGCGCCGAGGCCGACTTCCGCGCCGCGCTCGCGCTGCAGCCGGACCACCCGCAGGTGCTCAACTACCTCGGGTATTCGCTGGTCGAGCGGAACGAGCAACTGGACGAAGCCCTCGGCATGATCGAGCGCGCGGTGGCGCAGCGGCCCGACAACGGCGCGATCGTGGACAGCCTCGGCTGGGTGCTGTTCCGGCTCGGCCAGTATGGCGAGGCGGTCACCCATCTCGAACGGGCGGCCGAGCTGGAACCGATGGAGGCGGTGATCAACGATCACCTGGGCGATGCCTTCTGGGCGGTCGGCCGGCTGATCGAGGCCGAGTTCCAGTGGAACCGGGCGCTGTCGCTGTCGACCGACGACGAGGAAACCGCGCGGATCCGCCGGAAGCTCGAGATCGGGCTCGACGCGGTCCTCGCCGAGGAGGGGGCGGCGCCGCTGATCCGGGTCGCCGGCGACGATGGCTGACCCGCTGCGGCCCAGCGCGCCCCTGCGGACCCTTGCGCCGGCCAAGGTCAACCTGACGCTGCACGTGACCGGCCAGCGGGACAACGGCTACCACGACCTCGACAGCCTCGTGGTCTTCGCCGGGATCGGCGACACGATCACGGCGCGGGCCTCGACGGACCTGACCCTGACCGTGACCGGGCCGTTCTCGGACGGCGTGCCCGACGACGGGCGCAACCTCGTCCTGCGCGCGGCCGAGGCGCTGCGCGCCGGCCGGGAGGGCGTGCCGGGCGCGGCCCTGACGCTCGAAAAGGCGCTGCCGCACGCGGCCGGGCTTGGCTCCGGGTCGTCCGACGCCGCCGCCGTGCTGCCCTTGCTTGCCGGGCTCTGGGGTCTGCCGGCGCCGAAGGTCACCGATCCGCTCGCCATGTCGCTGGGGGCCGATGTGCCGGTCTGCATGGCCCAGCCGCGCGCGATGCGGATGCGGGGGATCGGCGAGCGGCTCAGCCATGCGCCGGCCTTGCCCGACTGCGCGCTGGTTCTCGTCAATCCCGGCGTCAGCGTCCCCACCGCCGAGGTCTTCGCCGGGCTGAAGCAGGTCCACAACCCGCCGATGGGCTCGATACCGAAGGGCATGGATCTCGACGGGTTCGCCGAATGGCTGGCGCATCAACGCAACGACCTGACCGAGGCCGCCACCGCGCGCGCGCACGAGATCGGAACGGCGCTGGGCCTGCTGCGGCGGCAGCCCTTCGTGCGCTGGGCGGGGATGTCGGGGTCCGGGGCGACCTGCGTCGGCCTGGTCCGGGACATGGACCACGCCCGGCGGGTCGCCCGCGCGATCCAGGTGTCGCAGATGGCATGGTGGGTGGCCCCGGCGCCACTGCTGCGATGACCGGAGAGGTCGGAAGCCGGATCAGTTGAGCCGCGCGACCACGTAGTCGGCGAGGTCGACGAGGATGCCTCGCAGCTCGGTCTCGGGCAGCCCCGAAAGCGCCGCCCGCGCCCGCCCCGCCCAGTCCAGCGCGTCGTTCCGCGCCGCCGCCATGGCGCCCCGCCGGTGCAGGATGTCCAGCGCTTCGTGCAGGTCCGACGGCGCCTGGTCGCCCTTGCCGATGGTGCGGCGCCAGAACGCCCGCTCCTCGGGATCGGCGGCGGCGATGGCCTTGATGACCGGCAGCGTGAGCTTCCGCTCGCGGAAGTCGTCGCCGATGTTCTTGCCGGTGCCCGCGCCGGCGCCGTAGTCGAGCAGGTCGTCGGCGATCTGGAAGGCGATGCCCAGCGCGTCGCCGTAGGCGAACAGCGCGCGGGTCACCGGTTCGGGCTGTCCGGCGATCACCCCGCCCACTTCGGTCGCGGCGGAAAACAGCGCCGCGGTCTTGCCGCGGACGATCTTGAAATAGGTGTCCTCGGTCGTGCCCACGTCCCGTGCGGCCGTCAGTTGCAGCACCTCGCCCTCGGCGATCGTGGCGGCGGCGTTGGCGAGGATGTCGAGCACCCGCAGCGACCCGGTCTCGACCATCAACTGGAACGACCGGGCGAAGAGGTAGTCGCCGACCAGAACGCTCGACGGGTTGTCCCACAGCAGGTTCGCGGTGGGCCGGCCCCGGCGCTGTTCGCTTTCGTCGACCACGTCGTCATGCAGCAGCGTCGCGGTGTGGATGAATTCGACCGTCGCGGCGAGCTTCACGTGGTTGCCGCCCTCGTAGCCGCACATCCGGGCCGCCGCGAGGGTCAGCATCGGGCGCAGGCGCTTGCCGCCGGCCTCGACGAGGTGGCGGGTCACCTCCGGGATCCGCGGGGCGTGTTCCGAGGCCATCCGCTTGGCAATCAGCGCGGAGACTTCGGCCATGTCGTCGGCCAGCAGCGCGGCCAGCCGCTCGTGCGGCTTCGTCGCGGCGTCGGGCTGACTATCGAGGGTCATCGGGTCTCCGCTATCGGCTCGACAAGGGCCAGGGCCCCGCTCAATGTGACATGCATGAGAGAACTCCTGCGCAGCAACGATCCGACCGTCATCGCTTTCGCCCAAGCCCTGCTCGGCGGGGAGGGTATAGAGACCTTCGAGATGGACGTAAACATGAGCGTTCTGGAAGGCAGCATCGGCATCCTGCCGCGGCGGATCATGGTGCGGGACAAGGACCATTTCCTTGCCGCGCAGGTGCTGCGCGACAATGACATCGACGTCGGACGCTGATCTCACGCGGGACGCGTTCCTCGGCGGTCGGGTCGTGCTGTGGCAGCCCCGGAACGGGTTCCGTTCGGGAATCGACGCGGTGTTCCTTGCCGCCGCGGTGCCGGCCCGGGCCGGGCAGTCCGCGCTCGACCTCGGCTGCGGCGCGGGGGCGGCGGGCGCCTGCCTGATGGCGCGGGTCCCGGGCGCGCAGGTCACCGGGGTCGAGGTTCAGCCGGACTACGCCGACCTCGCCCGCCGCAACGGGCTGTCCGAAGTGGTCACCGCGGACTTGCGGGACCTGCCGGCCGACCTGCGGGCGCGGGGCTTCGACCACGTGCTGATGAACCCGCCCTATTTCGACCGGACCGCTTCGACCGAGGCGGCGGAGGCGGGCCGCGACCGCGCCCGGGGCGGTGGGCCCGCGCTTCTCGGGGACTGGCTGGCGACGGGATCGAAGCGCCTGCGGCCCCGCGGCACGCTGACCGCGATCTACCGGGCGGAGGGGCTGCGCGGGCTGCTCGGCGCCCTGCCGGCCAGTCTCGGATCGGTCATCGTCCAGCCGCTGGCGCCGCGGGCCGGGCGCGCGGCGAGCCTGGTCCTGCTGCAGGCGACCAAGGGCGGACGGGCCGGTCTCAGGCTGAATCCGCCGCTGATTCTGCATGACGGAGACCGCCACCGGCGGGACGGCGACGACTACTCGGTCGCCGCCACCGGGATATTGCGCAATGCCGCGCCCCTGATCCTGCACGCTTAACGGATTCGCAACGATTGGATGGGTTTGCTGCGAACTGGCGCCGGTCCGCTCACGAACCCGTTCCGGTGCTGCCGCGCAGCGTGACAACTGCCCGGTTCTGTGATGCACTCGCATCATTCAGCGAACGAGATGGAGGACCCCATGAGTCTGACTGCGCACCTGCAGGAACTGAAGAAGAAGCATCAACATCTCTCTGACGCTGTCGAGGAAGCGCAACGACATCCTGGCGTGGACGCCCTGGAAATCCGGACTCTCAAGAAGCGCAAGCTTCAGGTGAAGGAGGAGATCGAGCGCCTGACCGCGCACTGATCCCCCGGCGTCCCAAGGCGCCGCTCAGGCCGCATCGGCGCGGTCATCGATGAAATCGCGGCTCTCGGTGAGGGCCGCGATCCCGCCGACCTCACGTTCGATCCAGTCGACGAAACGGGCCACCTGCGGGCGGGCCTCGACCCCTTTCGGCCCGACCAGCCGGTAATCGGCATTGGCCCAGAGGCTTTCCGCGAAGGGCATGACCAGCCGGCCCTCGGCGAGGTGCCTCTCGGTCAGCGACACCCTGCCCAGCAGCGCGCCGGCCCCGGAAAGGGCCGCGTTCACCGCATGGTCGGCCTGCGAGAACCGGGTCCCCCGCGCCTCGGGCGGCGTCACCCCCATCGCGCGCAGCCAGGTGTCCCAGTCGCGGTGAGGGCGCAGGAAGGCGGTGTCGTCCTGGTGCAGCAGCGGCACGCGGGCAAGGTCGGCCGGCGTCGAGATACGGGCCGCGAGATCCGGGCTCAGCATCGGGGTCAACCACTCCCGGATGATCGTCTCGGAGAAGAAACCCTCGTCGCTGCCCTGCCCGAAGCGGATCGCGATATCGACCTCGTCCCGGTCGAAATCCATCAGCCGCAGGGAAGCGGTGAAGCGCAACTCGATGTCGGGGTTCTCGCCTGCGAACAGGAACAGGCGCGGCGCAAGCCACTTGGCGGTGAAGGCCGGACCCGCGGTGACCCGCAGCGTGGTCAGATCGGCGCTGCGCCGGGCCGCCCGCCAGGCCCGGCCGATGGCGTCGAAGCCCTCGCGCAGGCCCGGGGCCAGCAGCCGTCCCGCCTCGGTGAGTTCGACCGCCCGGTTCAGCCGGCGGAAGACCGGGCGGCCAAGATGCGTCTCGAGGTTCTTGATCTGGAAGGACAGCGCCGCGGGCGTCACGTTCAGTTCCTCCGCCGCCTTCGCGAAGGACAGGTGGCGCGCGGCGGCCTCGAAGGCGCGCAGGGCGGTCAGCGGGGGCAGGTGATCGGCCATTTTCAGTCAGGTATTTCTTGTGCGAACGCGGTAGAAGTCTCGTTTGTCAATCTGATTTCCAAGAGACATCTTCGTTTCAGGAAAGACACACTTGATATGAGGCCCACCGTGATGAACTTCGAGACCCATCCCGACACCCGCCACCGCGATGCCATCCGCCGCGCCCATTGCGAGCGCAGCAAGGCCCTGGCCAGCGCCTTCGCCTGGCTCTTCGGGCGGCGGTGAGGCGCCGGGCAGCGCCGGGTCCCCGACCGGCGCCGCATGTCCCCCGGCCCGGAACGGCCCCGCGATCTCCCGGCGGGGCCGTTGCCGTTTCCGCTTCCGTCCCGATTTCCGCCACCATTGGCCGCGACCCTGCCGCCATGACCGAATCGCCCGAAGAGATGCCCCACCGGCCCGAGCTCAGCCAGCTGGATCGGATGCAGCTTACCGCCGGCCTGGATTTCGGCGCGCAGGCGCGGATGTCCCGGCAATCGGCGTGGCAGGCCAAGCGCGGACTTGCGTTGCTCGCCGCCGGGGTCTTCTTCCTTCTGCTCGTCCTGAGCCCGGAACTGCCCGGCCTGATGCGGTGGCTCGCCGGCTGTCTTGCGGGCGCCTGCGGCGGCTGACCTAGCCGCCCGGCCGCCGCGCCGCCGCCAGCGCCCGTTCGTAGGCCGCGCCGACATCCCCGGCGCGGATGCCATCCGCCCGGCAGCCCTGGATGGTGGGAAAGGGATTGGCATTGGCCTCGTTCAGGACGGGCCCGTCCGGGGTCAGGAACACGTCCCAGCCGATCGTCCCGAGAGCCGGGAACAGGCCGTGCCCGGCCAGACACAGGTCCACGGCGCGGCGCACTCCGGGCAGGCGCAACTCGGACAGCGGCACCTCCCTGTCGGCCCAATGGTCCGGCACCGCGCTCAGCGGGCTGCCGATACGGCGCCAGCGCAGCGCCCGGCCGGTTGCCGGGTCTACTTCCGACATGATGCGCATGTTGACCGAGCCGCCGTCGCTCATCTGGGTGGGCGAGGGCAGCTTGATCGTGACGTACCAGAGTTCCGGCCCGGTCTCGGTCCGCAGGGTCGCGACCCGCATCGACGGCATCGCCTTGCCCGCGTGGCGGGCAAGTTCCGGCGCCGCCCGCATCAGCGGCTGGAACAGGTAGCCGTCCGGCGCGGCGGCGATCTCGTCGACCAGGGCGGCGCGCGGCGCGGCGACGCCGTTGGACAGGCGGACGATGTCGCCCTCGACCCCGACCGCACCGGCGGTTCCGCGGGCGAAGCTGCCGGTCCGCGGCTTCAGGAACAGCGGGTAGACGCCGGGATCGGCGAGGAAGGCATCGACCTCGGCCGGTCCGTGCAGCCGCCGCGTGTCCGGCGGCAGTTGCCCGTCGTAACCGGAGACGGCAAGGGTGCGGGTGACCGGAAGCCCGGCGGCCAGCAGCCGCATCTCGGTCTCCAGCTTGTTCATCACCGCCGCCTCGTCCGCCGCGCGCCCCGGACGGTGAAGCGCGTCGTTGAAGGCGGTGCGGTCCGCTTCGGCGACGAAACGGGCGAGGTTCGCGGCGTCGATGCCGGAGTTCCAGAGGGCGAGCCGGTAGTATTCCCCGGCGGTGAACCGGCTGCGGGTGATCGCAAGGCGCAGGAGATGGCCAAGCTGCCGCCACGGGCTCGGCCCCCCGGCGGCGACACAGAGCCGGGCGAGGGCCGCCCAGTCCTTCCGGTGGCCTTTGTCGGACGAACGCAGGTAGTCCGTCTTCGGGGTCTGGCTGTTGGACATCGGCTGCTCCCTAGCTTCGGCGACCGGGGTCGGCCCCGGTGACCGAAGCCACATGGGCGAGGGCCTCCTGGTATAGCGCCTCGAACCGGCCCTGCCGCAATCCTTCGCCGGTGGCCGGCTGGTAGATCGGGTAGGCCATGCCGTTGACCTCGTTGATCAGCGGCCCGTCCGGGGTCAGGAAGATGTCCCAGCCAAGGAAGCCGTTGAGCGGGAAGTGGTCGTGCGCCGCGACGCAGAGGTCGACGGCCGCCTTCCAGTGCGGCAGCACAAGCTCGGCCAGCGGGGTCTCCGGGTCGCCCCAATGGGTCGGCGGCCGGGCGCCCGGATTGCCGAGATAGCGCATCGGGCCGGGGCGCCCGGTGTCGAGATCGATGCCGGCCCAAAGCCGCGGATTGCGCGAGGCGCCGTCATGCATCGCGGTCCGGGACGGCATCCGCAGGACGGCGTAGTGCGGCGCCGGACCGCGCCCGGTGCGCAGGGTGACGATGCGGATCGCCGGGACGGCCCCGCCGGTATGGCGGCCAAGGTCGGGGTGCATCGGCACCAGCGGCTGGAAGATGTAGGGACCCGCCGTCGCCGCCAGTTCGGCGGCAAGCCCGGCCACCGGGATCGTGCCGCGGTTGAGGACCTGCAGGTCGGGGCCGGTCGTCCCGGTCAGCGCGATCGAGCCGAAGCTGAGCGATCCGACCGCCGGCTTGACGAACAGCGGAAACCGCGCCGGATCGGAGAGGAAAGCGGCGATGTCTGCCTCGGTCTCGAGCACGGCGGCGCCTTCCGGCACGATCTCGGACCGCAGGACCGCGCCGCTCCGGACCGTGGGGTGGCCGGCGGCGCGGAGCAGGACCTCGGTGCGGAGCTTGTCGGCGATCTCCGGCGCCTGGCAGTCGCCGCCGGGCAGCAGCAGGGCCTTGATATACCCGGTACGCTTGCTGTTCGGTACGAAGCTTGCCGCTCGGTCCCGGGTCAGCGGGCCCTTCCACAGAGCGCAGGAGTAGTATTCGTCGGGGGAAAGACCGGTCCGGGCGAGGCGCAGCCAGAGGATCTGGCCGAGTTGCCGCCAGACGCCGGGCCCGCCCGCGGCGATCACCTGCCGGGCCTGCACCGGCCAGTCGTTGCCCCGCACCTGTTCCGTCGCCGCCAGGTAGTTCATCGCTGGTCTCCGATCCGCGGCGGTCCCGCC
>JBFKOW010000053.1:0-19064 GCA_041628615.1 Paracoccaceae bacterium
AGCGACCGGCAGAGCAGGATCACCGGCAGCAGCCCCACCGCGACGATGACGAGGCTCGGCACCGCCGCCCCGTCCAGCCGTTCGTCGGCGGCCAGCCGGTGCGCCTGCACCGCCAGCGTGTCGAAGTTGAACGGCCGCATGATGAGCGTCGCGGGCAGTTCCTTCATCACGTCGACGAAGACGATCAGCATGGCGGTGAACAGCGACGGCCGCAGGATCGGCAGGTGCACCCGGCGGACCATGCCGAAGGGCGTCTCGCCCAGGGTCCGGGCCACCGCGTCGGTGTTGGTGTGCAGCGTGGCGAGCCCGCTATCATAGGCGTTGAGCGCGGCGGCGAGGAAGCGCACCGCATAGGCGGCGACCAGCAGCCAGATCGACCCGGTGAACAGCAGCCCGGTGTCGATCCCGAAGCGGGCCTCGGCGAAGGCGTCGATGGCGTTGTCGAGGGCGGCGAAGGGCACCAGCAGCCCGACCGCGATCACCCCGCCCGGAACCGCGTAGCCGATCCGCGCGACATGCCCGGCAGCGGCGGACAGCCGCCCGGGCTGCAACCGCTGGAAGTATCCGATCAGCACCGCCGCCGCGACGGTGACCAGCGCCGCGATGCCGGCCAGCGTCACCGAGTTGCGGATGAACCCGAGGTAGCGGTCCGACATCAGGTTCTGTTCGGACCCGATCCCCATCGAGAACAGCAGGACCGCCGGCAGCAGGAAGCCCAGCGCCACCGGCGCGCCGCAGACCAGCATCGCCGCCAGCGCCGCCCGGCCCCGCAGCGGCACCGGCTCCATCCGCTCGAACCGCTTCCCCGCGCCGTGGTAGCGCGCCCGGCCGCGCTGCATCCGGTCGAGCAGGGCCAGCAGCAGCGCGAAGGCCAGCAGGCACAGCGCCAGCTGCGCCGCCGCCGCCCGGTCCGCGAAACTGAGCCAGGACTGGTAGATGCCGGTGGCGAAGGTCTGCACCCCGAAATAGCTGACGGTGCCGAAATCCGCGATCGTCTCCATCACCGCGAGCAGCACCCCGCCGGCGATGGCGGGCCGGGCCAGCGGCAGCGAGGCGCGCCAGAACGCCCCCCAGGGCCCCGCACCCAGCGATCGGGCGGCGAGGTGGGCGGTGGCCGACTGCTGCAGGAAGGCAGCGCGGGCGAGAAGGTAGACGTAGGGATAGAGCACGAGGATCAGCATCGCCGCCGCGCCGCCGACGCTGCGGATCTCGGGGAACCAGTAGTCCCGCGGCCCCCAGCCGGTCACCGCCCGCAGCCACGTCTGCACCGCGCCGGGATGGTCCAGGAAGTCGGTATAGGCATAGGCCAGCACGTAGGCCGGGAAGGCGAAGGGCAGCGCCAGCGCGATCTCGAACAGCCGCACGCCGGGGAACCGGGTCATCGTCACCAGCCAGGCCGTCGCGGTGCCCAGCACCCCGGTCCCGACCGCCACCAGAGCCGCGAGCAGCAGCGTGGTGCCGGTGAAGCGCCACAGCACCGTGTCGGCGAGATGGGCCAGCGTCTCGGTGGTGCCGGCGGCGGCGGCGACGGCCACCGCGACCAGCGGCACGAGGCACAGCCCCGCCGCCACCAGCGCCGACCAGCGCAACAGGGCCGATGCAGCGCCGCGCCGGGTCTCGGATGGGCCGGCGTCGCCGGTCACGGGGCAGGCCGGTTCATCGCGCCGCGTCGAGCGCCGCGACGATGGGCGATAAATCGGCCGCCGTCAGGCTGGCGCCGCCGACCAGCGCGCCGTCCACGTCGGGCACAGCGAAGATCTCGGCCGCGTTCGCCGCCTTGACCGACCCGCCGTAGAGCAGCCGCATCGCCGCGCCCGCGTCCCCGAAGCGGTCGACGAGGGCGGCGCGCAGGGCGGCATGGACCTCGGCGATCTGGTCGGTGGTGGCGACCTTGCCGGTGCCGATGGCCCAGACCGGCTCGTAGGCGACCACGGTATCGGCGGCGGTGGCGGTGTCGGGCAGGCTGTCGGTCAGCTGGCCGGTGACGACTTCGAGGGTGCGTCCCGCCTCGCGCTCGTCCAGCGTCTCGCCGATGCAGACGATGGCGACGAGGCCCGCGCCGTGGGCGGCCAGGGTCTTGGCCCGGACCAGCGCCGAGGTCTCGCCGTGGTCGGCGCGCCGCTCGGAATGGCCGAGGATGACGTGACCGGCCCCGAGTTCAGCCAGCATCGCCGCCGACACGTCGCCGGTATGGGCGCCCGAGGCGGCGGTGTGGCAGTCCTGCGCGCCGACCATCACCGCGCTGTCCGCGGCCGCCTCCCGCATCCGGGCGAGGTAGGGAAAGGGCGGGCAGAGCAGGATCTCGCAGGCCGGTGCCGGATGGGTGGCGGCCAGCGCCTCCACCTCGGCCATCGCGGCGAGGCTGCCGTTCATCTTCCAGTTCCCGGCGGCAAGCTTGCGGCGCATGATTTTTCCCCTGTCCAGTGTTGCGCCGCCGGGATAGCAAGCCGCGCGGCGGGGCAAAAGGCCCCCCGAGCGGGCAGGGAGGCCATGATGACGCGGATTCCGAGGATTAGCGCCGCCGAACTGCTGGCGGGAGAGACGGCGGCGCTCGACGAACTGCGCCGGGGGGCGATGGAGGTCGGCTTCTTCACCCTGCACGACACGCCGATCCCGGCGGCGCGGGTGCGCGCGGTTCTCGACGCCTACCGCGCCTTCTTCGCCCTTCCGGCGGCGCGCAAGGCGGCGTGGGACATGGCGCGGACCGGCTCCAACCGCGGCTGGGGCGCGCCGGGGGCCGAGCAGGTCGATCCCGAGGCCAACCCGGACTACAAGCAGGTCTTCGACATCGGTCACGAATGGCCCGAAAGCGGGCTCGCGGTCTACGCGCCGAACCTCTGGCCCGACGCGCCGGCCGGCTTCCGGGCGACGCTCGAAGGCTACTTCGCCGAGGCGCTGGTCTTCGCCTCGGACCTGCTCGCGGCGGTGATCGGCGCCACCGGCGGCGACCCGGCGCATTTCGCCGGGGCCTTCGACCGGCCGATGGCGCTTCTGCGCGGCAACCATTACCCGGTCCGCCCGGACTGGGCCGGGGCGCGGGACTTCGGCATCGCGACCCACACCGATTACGGCTGCCTGACCCTTCTGGCGACCGACGGGGTGCCGGGGCTCGAGGTCCGGCTGCGCGGCGGCGGCTGGGCCGCGGTCACCGCCGAGCCCGGCGCATTCGTGGTCAATTTCGGCGAGATGCTGGAACTCTGGACCGGCCGCCGGATCGTCGCCACGCCGCATCGGGTGATCGGCGGCCACGCGGAGCGGCTGTCGGTGCCGTTGTTCTTCAACCCGCGCCACGACGTGAACGTCGCGCCCCCGGGCGCGCCGCCGATCCGGGCCGTCGACCACCTGTCGCGGCGCTTTGCCGAGACCTACCGGCACCTCGCCGCCGGCTAGGTCGGGGATCGCTCAGCGCAGTTCGGCCAGCGCGGCGCGGGCCAGCCGCCGCGCCTCCTCGGGGTCGTCAAGCGCGGTCTCGGGCAGGGACCAGTAGGGCATCGCCGCCGATCTGTCGCTGCCCGGACGGGTGTAGGTCCATTGCCGGCCGCCGGCGGCCTCCACCTCGGCGATCAGCGGTCCCCTGCATTTCAGCATCAGCCCGTCGTCGGGATGCAGGATGGCAAAGATCGTGCCGTCCGCATACAGGCACAGCCCGCCCATCATCCGCCGGGTGGTGATGGTGCCGACGCCGTCGAACAGCTCGACCGCGTGGGCGATATCCGCCGCGCTCACCGCCATCGCACCGGTCCTGTCGCGCGCGGAAGGAGCCGGGCCGGGGGCATTGGGCGGCTAGCCGCGCTGCCGTTCGGCCTGCAGTTCCGCGACGTCCTTGAACTTGATCGATTCGCCGCAGCCGCAGGCGTCCGAGACGTTCGGGTTGCGGAACTTGAAGCCGCTTTCGAGCAGCGTGGTCTCGTAGTCGATCTCGGTCCCGAACAGGAACATCTGCGCCATCGGCGCGATCATCACCCGGGCGCCGTCCTGTTCGACCACCTCGTCGTTGGGGTCGATGTCGGCGGCGTAGTCCATGGTGTATTCCATGCCGGCGCAGCCGCCCTTCTTGACCCCGATCCGCAGCCCCTTGTGCCCGTCCCGGGCCATCAGGGCCGCGATCCGGGTGGCGGCGCGGGGGGTCATGGTGACGGCCTGTTTGCCGGGAATGCCGAACATCTGCGGATCTCCTTTGGTCCGAAAATAGGCTTTCGGTCGCGCTGCCTCAAGGGGCTGGCTGGTCGTCAGTCCCGGCGCAGCGGCCGGGCCGGGTTGCCGGCGACGGTGACGCCGGCGGCCACGTCGCGGGTCACCACGCTGCCCGCCCCGATCACCGCGCCGTCGCCGACCGAGACCCCGGGCAACAGGATCGCGCCGCCGCCGATCCAGACATGGCGGCCCAGCGTGATCGGCCGGCCCATCTCGCGCCCCTCGGCCCGCAAGGCGGGATCGCGGGGATGATCGGCGGTCAGGATCTGCACGCCCGGGCCGATCTCGGCCCCGTCGCCGATCCGGATCTCGCAGACATCGAGCAGGATGCAGCCGTAGTTGAGGAACGCCGCGCCCTCGAAATGGATGTTGAAGCCGTAGTCGACGTGGAACGGCGGCCGGATCACCGCCCGGCCCGCGCCGCTGCCCAGCAGCGCGTCGAGCAGGGGCCGGCGCACGTCGTCCTCGCCGTAGGTCGTGGCGTTGTAGGCGCGGGTCAGCGCCTGCGCGCGCTTGCGCGCCGCCACCAGGTCCGGATCGCCGGTCCGGTAGAACTCTCCGGCGATCATCTTTTCCCTCTCGGTCATGCCGCGAGCCTAGGCAGCCGGCGCGGGCCGGACCAGCGAAATGTGGGGCGGCGCTGGACAATGCCGCGCGCGGTTCCATACTGCGGGCAAAACCGACAGGAGAGGGGTTTTCCATGTCTGCCAAGACGACTTTCGCGCTGGTCCTCGGCACCGCGGCCGCGCTGTGCGCCCCGGCCGCCTTCGCCGCCGGGCACTGCGCCGCCGGGCTCACGCTCGAGGACGGCAAGCTGACCATCGCCACCGGCAACCCGGCCTACTACCCGTGGGTGCATGACGACGCCCCGGAATCGGGGCAGGGCTTCGAGGCCGCGGTGGCCTACGCCGTGGCCGAGAAGATGGGCTTCGCCGCCGAGGACGTGGTCTGGGTCCGGTCCTCCTTCGACGAGGCGATCCAGCCGGGAGCCAAGAACTTCGACTTCAACCTCCAGCAATACTCGATCACCCCCGAGCGCGAGGAAGTGGTGGACTTCTCCGCCCCCTACTACTCGGCGCCGATGGCGGTGCTGGTCGGGCCCGGGGTCGAGGCCGAGCCGACGATGGAGGGGCTGAAGGCGCTGCAATGGGGCGCGGTCGGCACCACGACGGCGGTGCCGATGCTGACCGACGTGATCCAGCCCGAGAAGGACCTGCTGCTCTACGGCGACAACGCCGACGTGAACGCGGCGATGAGCGCCAACCAGATCGACGCGGCGCTGTTCGACCTGCCGACCGCGCTGTTCCTGTCGGCGGTGATGATCGAGGGATCGAGCGTGATCGGCCAGTTCCCCGCCGACCGCAGCGACACCCCGGACCAGTTCGGCCTGCTGATGGAGGAGGGCAACCCGCTCAAGGCCTGCGTCGATGCCGCGCTGGCGGAACTGACCGAAAGCGGCGAACTGGCCGCGATCGAGGCCGAATGGCTGCAGGCCGCCACCGGAATCCCGCTGATCCAGTGACATGGCCGACCTGAGCGCCGGCGGGGGCCGAACCCGCCGGCAGATCTACGAGGACCGCCTGCGGCGCCGGTCGCTGCTGATCGCGGGCGGCAGCACCGCCGGCGTGTTCGCCGCGCTCGTCGTGCTGATCCCGCTGGCCCCCGGCTGGGACAAGGTGCAGCGCAGCTTCTTCAACTGGGACGTCTTCCGCGACACCTTTCCCGGCCTGCTCGAGGCGTTCCTGCTCGACGTGGCGATCTTCGCCTGGTCGGTGCCGCTGATCGCGGCGCTGGGGCTGGCGGTGGCGCTGGCGCGGGACGTGCGGAACCCGGCGCTGTTCCCGCTGCGGATCCTGTCGGCGGCCTACACGGATGTGTTCCGCGGCATCCCGGTGGTGCTCACCGTCTACCTGATCGGCTTCGGGATCCCCGGCCTGGGCCTGCCGCGGCCGTGGAACTCGCCCTACATCTGGGGCACCGTCGCGCTGGTGCTGACCTACTCGGCCTACGTCGCCGAGATCTTCCGCTCGGGCATCGAGAGCGTGCACCAGAGCCAGCGGGCGGCGGCGCTGTCGCTGGGGCTCTCGGACCGCGACACGATGCGCTACGTGGTGCTGCCGCAGGCGGTGCGGCGGGTGGTGCCGGCGCAGATGAACATGCTGATCGCGCTGCAGAAGGACGTTGCGCTGCTGTCCTTCATCGGCCCGGTCGAGATCTTCCGGCAGGCCGGGGTCTACAAGTCGCTGCTGGCGAACTTCACGCCCTATGTCGGCGCGGCGGTGATCTTCCTCGCGATCACCATCCCGGCGACGCGCTACGCCGATTACCTGCTGGCGCGGCAGCGGCGGGAGCGGAGCTGATGGCGAAGCTGTCCCTCCGCGGCGTGGTCAAGCGGTTCGGCACGCTGACCGTCTGCGACGGCATCGATCTCGACGTCGAGAAGGGGGCGATGGTCTGCCTGATCGGCGCCTCGGGGGGCGGCAAGTCCACGCTGCTGCGTTGCATCAACCTGCTCGAGCCGATCGAGGACGGCGCGATCCTGCTCGACGGCGAGGACATCTCCGAGCCGGGCCGCGACCCGCAGCCGATCCGGCAGCGGATCGGCATGGTATTCCAGAGCTACAACCTGTTCCCGCACATGACCGCCGCCGAGAACGTGATGCTGGCGCCGCGCCGGATCCGCGGCCTGGCCCGCGAGGCGCTGCTGCCCGAGATCACCGCGCTGTTCACCCGTTTCGGGCTCGCCGACCGCATGGACCGCTATCCCGACCAGCTCTCCGGCGGTCAGCAGCAGCGCGTCGCCATCGTCCGGGCGCTGGCGATGCGGCCGGAGGTTATGCTGTTCGACGAGATCACCTCGGCGCTCGATCCGCAGCTCGTGGGCGAGGTGCTCGACGTGCTGCGGTTGCTCAAGGCCGAGGGCATGACCCAGGTCATCGCCACCCACGAAATGGCCTTCGCCCGCGAGGCCGCCGACAAGGTCTGCTTCCTCAAGGACGGGCGGATCGTGGAAGAGGGGCCGCCGGCGCAGATCTTCGGCGCGCCTCGGCAGCCGGAAACCCGCGCCTTCCTCGAACGGGCGCTGAAATAGGCCGGCCTTCTTCGGACCCGAAATATCCCGGGGAGTCCGCGGCTCCGGCGCAGCCGGGGACGCGGGCGGGGCAGAGCCCCCGCGACGGCGCAACCGGGGCACACGGCAGACCGGGCAACCGGCCGCCGCAATTCACATGAAGCCGAGTTCCAGCCGCGCCTCGTCGGACATCATGTCCATGCCCCACTGCGGCTCCCAGGTCAGGTCGACGTCGACCTGCTTAACGCCGGGCAGGGGTTCGATGGCGTCGGCGACCCATCCGGGCATCTCGCCGGCCACCGGGCAGCCCGGCGCGGTCAGGGTCATGGTGATCTTCACCGCGTTCTCGGCGTCGATGTCGATGGTGTAGACGAGGCCGAGATCGTAGATGTTGACCGGGATTTCCGGGTCGTAGACCGACCGGCAGGCCTCGACCACCTGCTCGTAGAGCGGGTGATCCGTCGAGGACGGGGCGATGAGGGGGGCGCCCTCCATCGGTCCCTGCGCATGTTCGCTGGTCTGGCTCATCGGTCGGACCCCTGTCTTGCTGCCCGTCCCCGATATAGGCGACCGGGTTAGTCAGGTAAAGCGGCTGGGCGCCGCGCCCGCCACTTCCGCGGCGGAATTTCGGCTCAGGCCCGCGTCCGCGGCGATGCCGGGCCGACGAGAAGCCAGCCCATGACCGCGACCGCGAGCACGGCGCCCAGGAGTTCGGCGGCGACGAAGCCGGGCAGGTCCTGCGGCCGGATCCCCGAGAAGGTGTCGGTCAGGCTGCGCGCCACCGCCACCGCCGGGTTGGCGAAGGAGGTCGAGGCGGTGAACCAGTAGGCCGCGGTGATGTAGAGCCCCACCAGCATCGGCACCGCCTCGGCCCGGAACCGCAGCCCGCCGAAGATCGCCGCGACGAGGCCGAAGGTCGCCACCGTCTCGGCGAACCACTGCGCGCCGCCGGTCCGGACCGTCAGGCTTTGCTGCAGGATCTCCTGCGCGAACATGCCGTGGGCGGCCGCGGTCCCGGCGATGCCGCCGAGGATCTGCGCCGCGACATAGGGCCCCAGGTCGCGCCACGGCAGGTCGCCGCGCAGCGCGAAGGCAAGGCTGACCGCCGGGTTGAAATGCGCCCCCGAGATCGGCCCGAGGATGGTGATGAGCACGAAAAGGATGGCTCCGGTCGGGATCGTGTTGCCCAGCAGCGCGACGGCCACGTCGCGGGTCAGGGTCTCGGCCATGATGCCCGAGCCGACCACGGTGCAGACCAGCATCCCGGTGCCGAGCGCTTCGGCGGCGAGGCGTCGCGACATGTCGGGCGCGCTCAAGCCATCTCTCCGATCCGGATCAGAGCGGTCCGCAGGTCGTGCTCGGAGGCGTCCTCCGGCAGCGCCATCAGCGCCCCGATCCGGGCGGCGAGCGCGTCGTAGGTCCGGGCGAAGGCCGCCGCGCGGGCCGCCGCGGGTTCGACATTGGCCGGGTCCGGCAGCCCCCAGTGCGCCCGCATCCCGGCGCCGGGAAACCACGGGCAGGGCTCGGCCGCGGCGCTGTCGCAGACGGTGATGACGATGTCCATCGCCGGGGCGCCCGGCGCGGCGAAATCGTCCCAGCTCTTGGACCGGAGGCCGCCGGTCTCGTGGCCCCTGGCCTTCAGCAGGGCGAGCGCGTCCGGGTGCGGCGCCGTCTTCGGATGCGACCCGGCCGAGAAGCCGCGGTAGCGGCCCCCGGTCGCGTCGGTGAAGAGCACTTCGCCAAGGATCGACCGGGCGGAATTCCCGGTGCAGAGCACGAGCACGTTTCGGGTCATGGGGGCAGGGGCTCCGTGTCGGTGATCTCGTGGTCGTGATGCCGGGTCAGCAGGCGCAATCGGCAAGGTCGTCGAGGACCGGCCGGCAGAGCTCCGGGTCGCCGCCGCAGCACTCCTCCAGCAGGAAGGCCATCAGCGCCCGTACCCGCTCCATGTCCGCGAAGTAGCGGACGCTGCGCCCCTCGCGGGCCGACCGCAGCAGCCCCGCCCCGGTCAGGATCGCGAGATTGGCGGACAGGGTGTTGGGCCGGATCTCGAGCCGGCGGGCGATCTCGCCGGCGGCCAGGCCGTCGGCGCCGGCCCGGATCAGCAGCCGGAAGACCTCCAGCCGGACCGGCTGGGCGAGCGCGGAAAGCGCGCCGAGGGCGATATTCATTTCCATTATTCACGAAGTATGGAAATGGCTTCCGGCCGTCAAGCCTGTTTCGGCTTGCCTGCGCGCTTCCGCGTCGCGCCGCCCTTCACCTGCGCCTCGATATGGTCGAACAGCAGCCCCGAGATGTTCTGTTTCGACGCCTTTTCAATGCCTTCCAGGCCGGGGCTCGAGTTGACTTCGAGCAGTTTCGGACCGTCCGCACCACGCAGCAGGTCGACCCCCGCCAGCCCCAGCCCGAAGGCCTTGGCGGCGCGAACCGCGGCGCTGCGCTCCTCGCGGCTGATCTTCACCGCCTCCGCGGTGCCGCCGCGGTGCAGGTTCGAGCGGAAATCGTCGCCCGCCGCTGTCCGGCGCATCGCCGCCACGACCTTGCCGCCCACCACGAGACAGCGGATGTCCTCGCCGGCGGCCTCGCGCACGAAATGCTGCACGAGGAAGTTGGCCTTCAGCCCGCGGAACGCGTCGATCACCGACTGGGCGGCCTTCTTGGTCTCGGCCATGACCACGCCCTTGCCCTGCGTCGATTCGAGCAGCTTCACGATCAGCGGCGCGGTGCCCACCAGGCCGATCAGGTTGTCGGTGTCCTTCGGGCTGGCCGCGAAGGCGGTCAGCGGCATCCCGACCCGGTGCCGGGCGAGGATCTGGTGGGCGTGCAGCTTGTCCCGGCTCGCCGAGATCCCCTGCGCGCCGTTCACGCAATAGGTGCCCAGCGTCTCGAACTGGCGGACCACGGCGGTGCCGTAGCTGGTGATCGAGGCGCCGATCCGCGGGATCACCGCGTCGTAGCGCGGCAGCCGCTTGCCGTCGTAATGCACCTCGGTGGCCAGCGCGTTGATCGCCATGTAGCAGCGGGCGGTGTCGATCACCTCCACCACGTGGCCGCGCCGCTCGCCCTCGTGGACGATCCGCTGGGTCGAGTAGTTGTTGGGCTCGCGGCTGAGGATCGCGATGCGCAGGGACCGGGCCGGGGTCGTCTTGCGGATCCGCCGCGGCGAGTAGACGTCGTAGCTGCGGGCCGGGCGCAGGTAGCGCTCGGCGGGCAGCACCACCACGTCGTCGCGCAGCGCCTGCCGGCCGAGCAGCATCCGCGAGGCCATGCCGCCGCGGTCGGTCAGGGTGATCTCGATCGGCCACGAGACACCGTTGCCCACGTCGAGCGCCGTGGAGATCACGAAGCGCAATTCGCTGTCGCCGTTGGACGAGGTCACCTCGCGCCGGTCGATGATCGGCGCCGAGCAGGTGATGCTGAAGTCGTCGCGTCCGGGCAGCGGGTGAATCGCGAAGCGGACCTTCGGCGCCAGCGCCGGGCCGAAGGTCTCGATCTCGAAGGCATGCAGCGCCGACGTCCGCGCCCCGGTATCGACCTTGGCCTTGAGCGACGGCAAGCCCAGTTCGGGCAGACCCAGCCATTCCTCCCAGCCGAGGCGGATGATGGCGTCGTCATCGGTCATGCGGTGTCTCCCGTGGGGTCGGCTGGCGCGGTGGGGCGCCGTGTAACGCAGGCCGCGGCGCTCCGATACCTCTTTTCGGAGCGCTCTGTTCGGGGCGTGCCGGCTTGATCTCCGCTGCGCGGCGGGCCACAGAACCGCGGCATGACCCGCTTCGCCTTCACCCTGTCGGCCACCGACGGCCGCGCCCGGACCGGCCGGATCTCGACCCCCCGCGGCGAGATCCGCACCCCCGCCTTCATGCCGGTGGGCACTGCCGCGACGGTCAAGGCGATGCTGCCCGAGAGCGTCCGGGCCACCGGCGCCGACATCCTGCTGGGCAACACCTACCACCTGATGCTGCGCCCCACGGCCGAGCGGATCGCCCGGCTGGGCGGGCTGCACCGGTTCATGAACTGGGACCGCCCTATCCTGACCGATTCGGGCGGGTTCCAGGTGATGAGCCTCGCCGACCTGCGCAAGCTCACCGAGGCGGGGGTGACCTTTCGCAGCCACGTGGACGGGTCGCGCCACGAACTCTCGCCCGAGCGGTCGATGGAGATCCAGCGCCTGCTGGGGTCCGACATCGTGATGGCCTTCGACGAATGCCCCGCGCTGCCCGCCGACCGGGATCGGATCGCCGAGAGCATGCGCCTGTCGATGCGGTGGGCGCAGCGCAGCCGCGACGCCTTCGGCGACCGGCCGGGCCACGCCCTGTTCGGGATCCAGCAGGGCGGGCTGGAGCCGGACCTGCGCGCCGAGAGCGCCGAGGCCCTGACCGCCATCGGCTTCGACGGCTACGCCATCGGCGGGCTCGCGGTGGGCGAGGGGCAGGAGGCGATGTTCGCCTGCCTCGACTACGCGCCCGATCAGCTTCCCGCCGACCGGCCGCGCTACCTGATGGGGGTCGGCAAGCCCGACGACATCGTCGGCGCGGTGAAGCGCGGCGTCGACATGATGGATTGCGTGCTGCCGTCGCGGTCGGGGCGCACCGGGCAGGCCTTCACCCGCCGCGGGGTCGTGAACATCAAGAACGCCCGCCACGCCGACGATCCCCGGCCGCTCGACGACGCCTGCGGCTGTCCCGCCTGCACGGGGTATTCGCGGGCCTACCTGCACCACGTGTTCCGGGCCAAGGAGATGATCTCGGGGATGCTGCTGACCTGGCACAACCTGCACTATTTCCAGCAGATCATGGCGGAGATGCGCGCGGCCATCGCCGAAGGCCGCTTCGCCGCCTGGGAGGCCGGGTTCCACGCTGTCCGCGCGGCGGGGGATATCGAGCCGATCTGACCGGGATCGGGTCGGGCGGACAGCGGTCCGGCGCATCCCGGTCTGCTACCCGATCTGGGGAATACTGGCAGATTGGCCACAATCGGTGGACAGTTTCGACGGAAATGGCCGGGTAGGGAAATCCTTAATCATTCGTTCAAGCGAATCGTTCTAGCCTCTAGGCGACAGCTCGTGTGGATGGATCGATGCGGTTCCTTCTCTTCGCCACTTCCTGGTTCGCGGTCGCCGGCTTCGCCGCCCTCGTGATCGCCTGATCCGGCGCGCCGCCGCGCGCAGCCGCGCGCCGGCGACGCGGGTGCTTGCGGTCGCCGGGGGAAAGGGGCAGCCTGCTCCCGCGCCGGTGGCGCAGGTCTGGTTGAACTCGTCGCCCCGGACCCCACTTATGGGACATCGACCGGAGACGGCTGGGATTGCCTTCTGAAGGGATCCGCCGTCTTGCCAACGACAAGGATACGAGCATGCAAGAACCTCTGAGCCCGTCCTACCCCGTGCTGCCGCTGCGCGACATCGTGGTGTTCCCCCACATGATCGTGCCGCTCTTCGTGGGCCGGGACAAATCCGTCAGGGCGCTCGAGGAAGTCATGGCCGACGACAAGCAGATCCTGCTGTCGAGCCAGAAGGACCCGTCCGTCGACGAGCCCGAGACCTCGGGCATCTACAAGGCCGGCGTGCTCGCCAACGTCCTGCAGCTCCTGAAGCTGCCCGACGGCACGGTGAAGGTGCTGGTCGAGGGCCGGGCCCGGGTGCGGATCGACGAGTTCCTGCCCAACGACTCGTTCTTCGAGGCCCGCGCCGAGTACCTGACCGAGATGCCGGGCGACCCGGCCGAGACCGAGGCGCTGGTGCGCACCGTCGCGCGCGAGTTCGAGCGTTACTCGAAGGTCAAGAAGAACATCCCCGAGGAGGCGCTCGCCGCCGTCAGCGAAGCCACCGAACCGGCCAAGCTCGCCGACCTCGTGGCCGGCCATCTCGGCGTGCCGGTGGACCAGAAGCAGGACCTGCTCGAAACCCTGTCGATCAGCGACCGGCTCGAGAAGGTGCTGGGCCTGATGCAGGGCGAACTGTCGGTCATCCAGGTCGAGAAGAAGATCAAGACCCGGGTCAAGAGCCAGATGGAGCGCACCCAGCGCGAGTATTACCTGAATGAGCAGATGAAAGCCATTCAGAAGGAACTCGGCGACGGCGAGGACGGCCAGAACGAGGTCGCCGAACTGGAAGAGCGGATCGCCGGCACGAAGCTGTCCAAGGAGGCCCGCGAGAAGGCCGAGGGCGAGTTGAAGAAGCTCAAGTCGATGTCGCCGATGTCGGCCGAAGCCACCGTCGTGCGCAACTACCTCGACTGGATGCTGTCGATCCCGTGGGGCGTGAAGTCCCGCGTCAAGAAGGACCTGCACAAGGCGCAGGACATCCTCGACGCCGATCACTACGGGCTCGAGAAGGTCAAGGAGCGGATCGTCGAATACCTCGCCGTGCAGCAGCGCTCGAAGAAGCTGAAGGGCCCGATCATGTGCCTCGTCGGCCCGCCGGGCGTGGGCAAGACCTCGCTGGGCAAGTCGGTGGCGCGGGCCACGGGCCGGGAGTTCATCCGCATCAGCCTCGGCGGCGTGCGCGACGAATCCGAGATCCGGGGCCACCGGCGCACCTATATCGGCTCGATGCCGGGCAAGATCATCCAGGCGCTGAAGAAGGCCAAGACCACCAACCCGCTGATCCTGCTCGATGAAATCGACAAGATGGGGCAGGATTTCCGCGGCGACCCGGCCTCGGCCATGCTCGAGGTGCTGGACCCGGAGCAGAACTCGACCTTCGTCGACCACTATCTCGAGGTGGAATACGACCTGTCGAACGTGATGTTCCTGACCACGGCCAACAGCTACAACATGCCCGGCCCGCTGCTCGACCGGATGGAGATCATCCCGCTCGCGGGCTACACCGAGGACGAGAAGCGCGAGATCGCCAAGCAGCACCTGATGCCCAAGCAGCTCAAGAACCACGGGCTGAAGGCGAAGGAGTTCACGCTGTCGGACGAGGCGCTCACCGCGATGATCCGGACCTACACCCGCGAGGCCGGGGTGCGGAACCTCGAGCGCGAGATCGCCAAGGTCGCGCGCAAGGCGGTGACCAAGATCGTCAAGAAGGAGACCGCGGCCGTGAACGTCACGCCGGCGAACCTCGACGATTTCCTCGGGGTGCCGAAGTACCGCTTCGGGCTGGCCGAGGAGAAGGACCAGGTCGGCGTGGTGACGGGGCTGGCCTATACCTCGGTCGGCGGCGAGCTGCTCAACATCGAGGCCCTGCGCCTGCCCGGCAAGGGCCGGATGAAGACCACCGGCAAGCTGGGCGAGGTGATGAAGGAGTCGATCGACGCCGCGTCGAGCTACGTCCGGTCGATCTCGCCGCAACTCGGGATCAAGCCGCCGCGCTTCGAGAAATGGGACATCCACGTCCACGTTCCCGAGGGCGCGACGCCGAAGGACGGTCCCTCGGCCGGTCTGGCGATGGTGACCTCCATCGTGTCGGTGCTAACCCAGATCCCGGTCCGCAAGGACATCGCGATGACCGGCGAGGTGACCCTGCGCGGCAACGCGCTGGCGATCGGCGGGCTCAAGGAAAAGCTTCTGGCGGCCCTGCGCGGCGGCATCAAGACGGTGCTGATCCCGCAGGAGAACGAGAAGGACCTGCCCGAGATCCCCGACAACGTGAAGCAGGGGCTGGAGATCATTCCGGTGTCCCACGTCTCGGAAGTGCTCAAGCTGGCGCTGACCGCCGAACCCGAGCCGGTGGAATGGGACGAGGCCGCCGAGGAGGCCGCGGCGCTGGAAAAGGCCATGGCGGGCACCGACGAAGGATCCGGCGCGACGGCGCACTGACCGGCCTCACCGGTTCTGAATGATCAAGGGGCGCAGCCGCGGCTGCGCCCTTTTCCGTTTCTGATCAGTGTCTTGTGGGGCGTTGTTGCAGTCGTCCGTCAGTTCAGGTGGGCGAAGTCGGCGTCGATCATCCGGTAATCCACCATCAGGAAGCCGGCCGGATGCGGAACCACCGCCTCGGGCGTGTGGGCCAGGACCTCCTGCGCCATCACCCCGACATAGCGGCCGGGCAGTCCCAGGTAGGAATACTCGTAGAGCGTCAGCCCGCCGGGCGTCACGCCGACCGGCACCGCGTTCCCCTTCAGCCGGGCATCGCTGGGCTGCATCGACTCGCCGTCGCCGCTGTCGGCCACCGCGGCGGCGATCAGCGCGATCAGGATCAGCGGCACCACCAGCCCGGCATTGGACGACCCGCCCGCGGTGTCCTCGACGATCTCGACCGGGGCCATCGGCACCGGCTCCGCCATGCCGCCGGCGAGCGCCGACTGCGCCAGCAGGACGGCGGCCGCGGAGGTTGCAAGCACTGTCTTCATGGGGTCCTCCCTACAATATCTGGGGTCAGTCTAGGGGCGCGCTGCCTCATCTGTCAAAGGCGACCCGTCACGGCGTTTGGAGATCCGGCCGATTCCGGGTAGCATGGCGAAAACCATCAACAGAGGCGCAGAGCATGGCCACCGCAACCAAGACCCCGGCCCGCAAGCGGGCGGCGAAGTCCGCCGCCAGGACCACGGCCAAATCGCCGGGCAAGACCCCGGCCAAGTCCTCGGCCAAGTCCCCGGGCGGCACGACGGCGCGTCCGGCCGGCACCGCCGCCGGGACGGTCACCGACGCCCCCGCCGCGCCCCCCGCCGCCGAAGCCGCGGCACGGCGCGCGCCCGCCGTGACCGCCGACACCGGAGCGGCCGTCGCGGGCCCGGACAAGTCCGCCGCCGCAACGCCGGAACTGCGCAAGGCGGATTTCATCGACGCGGTGGTGGCCCGCAGCGGGCTCAAGAAGCGCGAGGTGAAGCCCGCGGTCGAGGCGGCGATGGCGCTGCTCGGCGAGGCGATCGAGGCGGGCCGCGAAATCAGCTTTCCGGAGCTGGGCAAGCTCAAGGTCAACCGCGAGAAGGATCTCGCCGGAGCGAAGGTCATCATCTGCAAGCTGCGCCGCCCGAAACCGGCGGCCGCCGGATCCGATGCCGGGTCCGCCCCTCTTGCAGAGGACGGCGACTGACGTTATCAGCCCGCCGACGGGTGATTAGCTCAGTGGTAGAGCGCTTCGTTCACATCGAAGATGTCGGGGGTTCAAATCCCTCATCACCCACCACCCCGCCGCTCGACCGATGTCCCGCCCGCCCCGGCTGACCGGACCCGCGGTGCGCCCTGCCTTGCGTCCCGGGCGCGGCGGGAGAGGTTCCGATCGCCGGCTTTCCGTGACCTGGCGCCGGGCGCGCGCCGTGCGGCCCTCTGGCCGGGACGATTGGTATCCTGCCGTCCGGCCATGCCGTCTTCGCCGTCATGCGTGGGCCGCTTTCCTCAGGGATTTCCGATCCGGGCCCTCAAAGCAGCGAAAGCATACGGATTGCCGCAAATCTGGTAGAACTTGCGGTATGGGTAAAGCGCCGCGGCGCGTCCGTGGCGTGTTTTGTGGGAAGAGGTAATGAGACCATTTGCATTGGCTGCCATCCTTGCGGTGGCGACCTCCGGTTCCGTGTCGGCGGCGACTTTTGACTTTGCGGCTCTGGCGGACGCACCGCCGGGCTCCGCAACGAACGAGGGGAGCTGGGAGTCGCGGCCGGACATGAACGTGGCCGGTCTGGGCGTTTTCACCGACGCGACGGATACGTTCACGAACGGAGGGATCGGTGTCGTTGCGACAGGCGGATCGTATGACTCGACCGCGCAGTCCCCGGTCAACCTTGGTGACACGAGCGCCTATCTCGACAAGACCTGCTGCGGTGGCCCTGCGGGCCTCGGTGCGGCCAAGACCAGCTTCCTGACCTCGACGTTCCAGGCGAATCCGGGCAACGACGACAACACCGGCATCTCGGGCGGGACTTCCGCACCGAACGCCAACATCTTCGAGTTCATCGTGCTGACCTTCACGAAATCGGTCTTCATGGATGCGGTGATGTTCGTCGACGACGATCACCGTGCCCTGACGTCCGGAAAGATCGGCTACAACACGGATGGCTCGACCAGTTTCTCGGACCTGGCGATCGGCGGCGCCTCGAACGACTACAGCGCTCTCGGCCCATCCAGCGTCTGGGTATTCGCCAAGATCGCCGGTGGCGAGAATTTCTACGTCAAGTCGGCGACGGTGTCGGCGGTGCCGCTGCCCGCGACGGCCTTGATGCTGTTTGCCGGACTCGGCGGGCTTGCCGCGTTCAAGAGGCGGCGGACACCGATCTGAGCCACGAAGTGCCAGTAGCGTCGGCCCGGCCTCGTCGTCGGGCCTGATGCCGCTGTTCCGCCCCGGGGCGGTGGGATCCCGGTCTTCCCGGTCCGGACGGCGTTCGGGGTCCGCGTCCTGCGTCATGACGCCAGTCCGGAACCGGTCGGCTTGAACGGGCCGGCCGATTGACAATCCGCTGTCCGGTGGCCCAAGTCGTCTGGCTCCAGACCGGCAACAGCGGATCGAAGATGTCAGGCGCCCGGAACCCTTTCCCCTCGCGGGGCGACGCGCGGCAGGTCCCCGGCCGGGCCGCGCCGGTCCGGTGATGGATCTCCCCGATCTCTATCTGCTCCGCCACGGCGAGACGACATGGAACCGCGCCGGGCGCTGGCAGGGGCGGCTCGATTCTCCGCTGACCGAGTTGGGCGAGGCGCAGGCGCGAGCGCAGGGGGCGCTTCTGGCGGAACTCGGTCTGGATCCGGGTCGGGTGGCGTTTCTCACCTCGCCGCAGGGCCGGGCGCGCCGCACCGCCGAGATCGTCGCCGAGGTGGCGGGATGGACCGGTGACATCGCCCAGGACCGCCGCCTGTCGGAAATCGACGTCGGGGACTGGACCGGGCTGAGCCGCGACGAGATGCGGGCGAGCGTGGATCTGGCGCCGGAGGCGGGCTTTCTGGCGCTCTACGCTCTGGCCCCAGGGGGCGAGAGCTTCGATGCGCTCTTTGCCCGTGGCCGGGCCTTCCTTGCCGATCTGGAAGGGCCGGCAATCATCGTGACCCACGGGATCACCTCGCGCATCCTGCGCGCCGTGGCGCTTGGGCTCGACCTCGTCGGGGCCGAGACCTTGCCGGGCGGGCAGGGGGTCATCCACCGGGTCGTGCGGGGCGTCCATGCCACCCTTGCACCGGAGGACAGCGCGGCTTAGACCCTCGGCCGCGCGGGGTGGTTAGCTCAGTTGGTAGAGCGCTTCGTTTACACCGAAGATGTCGGGGGTTCGAGTCCCTCACCACCCACCAGCCCTGCAACTCCCCACAGATAAGGCGCGTCTGGATGGATTTTGGGCGTTTTTCCGGATGCCTGTTCTGGTGCCGAGACAACAGCCCGGAGCCTCGCCCATGACCTGGAACCCCGCCCTCGATCCCGATTGCCCCATGGCGGCGCGGTGGACGCCATCGAGACCGTGATCGTGCCACGCTCCCCGACGGTCACGAGGACCGCGGCGCCCATGTCTTGGCCGGGGAAGTGGCGGTTGCGGGCCAGACATCCGGTGCCGGGCGGATGATGGTGGTCCGCCCCGGCGACCGGGTGTCGATCACCGCCGGTCCCGCGGGCGCGCGGCTGATGCTGCTCGGCGGCGAGACGCTGGAGGGGCCGCGCTACATCTGCTGGAACTTCGTGGCCTCGTCGAAGGAGCGGATCGAGGCGGCCAAGGCGGCCTGGCGGGCGGGCGACTGGCAGCACGGCCGGTTCCGCCTGCCGCCCGGCGACGACGCCGAGTTCATCCCGCTCCCCGGCGGCCGAGGCGCGCGATTTTTTCCCCGCGGGCGCTTGACGCCCCCCGGCGCGGGCAGTATCTGACCCCCCACGCGCGGTTGTAGCTCAGTCGGTTAGAGTACCGGCCTGTCACGCCGGGGGTCGCGGGTTCGAGCCCCGTCAACCGCG
>JBFKOW010000054.1:0-18895 GCA_041628615.1 Paracoccaceae bacterium
GGCCGGTCATAGGCGATGACCTTGACGCCCTGCGACTTGGCGATCTCGACCAGGGCCGCAGCCGCCGCCGAGTCGACCGGGTCCAGAACCACGACGGTCGCTCCCTGCGCGATCACCGAATTGAACTGCTGCTGCTGCAGGGCGACGTCGGCATTGCCGTTCTGGTAGATGAGCTTGCAGTCCGGGCAGAGCCCCCCCATCGCGGCCTGGAAGCCGGGCCAGTCGTGTTCCTCGTAGCGGGTCGATGCCTGGTCGGGCATCAGGAAGGCCACGGTCTGGGCGCCGGCGGCAGTGGCCAGAAGGCTCGCAACGAGCGCTGATGCCGCTGCGAAGGAAGTGGTCTTGGTCATGAGTGTTCTCCTCCAAACAGGTTTCGCGCCCGCTCAAGCGGAGAGGATGTATCGAGAAGGCGGTGTTTCCGCACGCCGGACAGCCGTAACCGCACGGCCGACAAGTCCTCCCGACGCAGCCTCCATATGCGCCATCGACAGCACGATTGCACCATCGATTGAGCAGATATGCACCATCGATTGCGCTTGGTCAAGATCATCCCATTTGCTAAGGTGGATCACACTCGGAGGTGTGGAACGCCATGGGAAAAAGCACAAAGAAGACAACGATCTACGATCTCGCAGAACTGGTGGGCACATCCCCGAGCGCCGTCAGTTCCGTGCTGAATGGCACCTGGAAGAAGCGCAGAATCAGTCAGAAGCTTGCCGATCGGATCACAACGGTCGCGGAGGAACAGGGTTACGCGGTGAATGCTCAGGCCAGCTTGCTGCGCAAGAGCCGGTCTCACATCATCGGCATGATTGTCCCGAAATACGACAACCGCTACTTCGGGGAGATTGCCGAGCAATTCGAAGCTAAGGCCCGGAAGGCCGGTTACTTTCCGGTCGTGACATGCACGCAAAGGGATCCCGAGCTCGAGTTCGAGGCCGCCAAGGAACTCATTTCCTATCAGGCCGAATGCCTGATCGCGACGGGAGCCACCGATCCTGAACGAATCTCGGCGTTTTGCGATGCAGCCGGCGTGCAGTCGATCAATCTCGACCTCCCGGGCCGCAGTGCGCCCTCAGTGATCTCCGACAACTTCTCCGGCGCCCGGGATCTCACGCGCCTGATACTCGACCATTGCGCGCGGGAATTCGGCAGCACGTCCCCCCTCCGTTTCGTCGGCGGGCGATTGACTGACCACAATACTGCGGAACGCCTGAAGGGGTTCCTTGCTGGGCATCGGGAGCGCTCCATCACCGTTCCCGACAACCACATCCTTGCAACGGGATACTCACCCGACAAGGCAGCCTCAGCCCTGAAAGACTTCGAACCCTTTGCGCCCATCGGGATCTTCGTAAACTCCACCATATCGTTGGAAGGGATCATGCGTTGGCATCGCGAACTGCCCAGAGGTGCCGAACATGTCAGGTTCGGTTGCTTTGACTGGGATCCCTTTGGGTCCTACCTCCCCGGGAACATCGCAATGGTGGAGCAAGATGTCAGCGCGATGCTCGACACCGCGTTCAACCTGATCGGCAAGACGCAGGCGTCGAGCGATCCGATTCTGGTTCCCTGTAAGTTGCGTGTTTTCACTCCGCCCCCTGATCGCCAACACGCCGGATAGACCGTCCGAGCCCGAGAATTTCCGGGCAGCCATCCGAAACCGGACGCGACAAATTCTTCTTTTTGGCTCTTCACTCGCATGCCCGCGCCTGTTTCCGCATCACGGCGTAGTCGCTCAGCATCACCACGATCACTGACCGCTCCGGCAGCAGAGCCATTTCCTCGGCCGCCCGCGCCTGGAACCGGCGGCCATACTCCACCATGGGTGGGCAGACGGCTGCGGTTTCGGGCACAGAACCGACCCTCGCGCAGCCGGTCGCCCAGATCGTTGCGAGAATGAGGGCGACGCGCCGCTGCGTTCAGCATAAGGCGTTGTGCAGCATTGGTTTTCTCCATTGTCTCAGGCTGTTCGGCCAGCCACCCGACGCGCGCACCCGACCGGTGCAGGGCCAGCAGGAACAGAAGGATCGCGAGGGCGGTGAAACTTCTAAGCCCTTCGCGCCGCAGGCAGTGCATCGATCGCGTGCGGCAGACGCTTGGCGTATCGGAGCGCCGCGCCTGCCGCACGCTCGGTCAGCACCGCTCGACACAGCGGAAGGTTCCGCGAGGCCGCCCGGATGAAGATCGTCTGACGGCGGACATCATCGAGCTAGCGACGCAATGTGGCCGCTACGGCTACAGGCCGGTGACGGCGCTGCTGAACGAGGCGGGCTGGCACGTGAACCACAAACGGGTCGAGCCGCGAGCCATCGGTCCGAGGACGATGGCGAGCGGCGGCGCGAAGGGCTGAAGGTTCCACAGAAGCAAAAGAAGCGCAGCCGGCTCTGGCTCAACGAGGGCTCCTGCGTCCGGCTTAGGCCGGAGCGGCCGAACCATGTCTGGTCCTACGACTTCGTTCAGCATCGCACCCACGACGGCCGACCCTATCGCATCCTCGTCATCCTCGACGAGTTTACCCGGGAGGCGCACATGATCTGTGTCGCACGCAAGCTCAACTCGATCGATGTACGCGACGCGTTGATCGATCTCTTCATCCTGAGGGGCCCTCCGGAGTACATCCACTCGGACAACGGTCCCGAGTTCGTCGCGACGTCTGTCCGAGACTGGATCGCCGCGGTCGGCGCCAGGACCGCCTACATCGAGCCGGGCTCACCTTGGGAGAACGGCTACGTCGAGAGCTTCAACGCGCCGCTCAGGGACGAACTGCTCAACGGCGAGATCTTCTGCTCCGTCCGCGAGGCGAAGATCGTCATCGTGGTCTGCCCCCTGAAAAGTGGTCCTCCCTGAGGTATGGCTTTCGAGCCATTTGGAGGATGCAGGACTGCCCCAGAAGAAGCACAAGCCTGAGGAGATCGTCGACAAGCTGCGGCAGGTCGACGTGTCGGTATCGCGAGGCCAGTCTGTGGCCGAAGCCGTGCGCTCGACTGGCGTGACGCAGTTCACCTGCTATCGGTGGCGCAAGGAGTTCGGCGGCTTGAAGACCGACCAGGTGAAGCGGCTGAAGGAGAACGAGCGGTCCCGGATGGCTGTGTCGGTGGCCGGCGGGCAGTGACGAACCAGGCTCCGTCCCGTTCTGCCTTCGATTGCGTCGTTACCTGTGCCGCCGATCAGCCGGCCGCCGCCGCGTGGCAGCCCGGTCACATCGCCCCTTTGGCGCGGTATGCAGAAACGATGTCCCCCTGCCCCTGCAGGCCGTTGTCCGGGATCGCAAGGTCTGGAAGCATCGTCTCGGGCAGACCCTCTGAGATCCGCTGCGCGCGCTGTTCCCGCCCGATGCCGATGATTTCCGACCAGACCGGATCGCCGGCAAGGCTTCCTCCGACCCGGTGGTACCAGCCGACGAACGCGGTTTGCCCGGCGGCGGATCGACAGGGCATCACCACGTGTTCGAGCACGAGGTCGCCGGCAGGCTCGACGAGGCGGGACACACTCCATATCGCGGCGCGATACTCCAGCGCCCGGGACAAGTCGCTGTGCCAGGCCAATTCGAGGCCGCCAAGATCGAAGTCGAGCACGCTGCACCCGGCGACCGCCCGGCCGAGCAGACGCGTCATCGAGGCGTCGGCTTCGGACAGCAGGAAGCGGGTGACGATCAAGGTGTCCGAAGAGGCCAGGCCCGGACGGGTTGATGCGCGCTTGTGGACGGGAACCGCGGTGTAGGAGACGGGGCTGGCCCAGGGCCGTCCACTCTCGTCCTGCGACGGTCCGGGCAGGCCCAGCCTGCGCCGCCGGACCGCCGCGCGGATCTCGGGAGACGGCTCGGGCCACTCCGAACGGGCAGCGTGGTTCGACGGTCCGCTCGAACGTGCGCGGTCGGGGATATTGCCGGAAAACAAAGCCTTGGTGACTTGGTTCAGGAACATGTTGCGCATCCTCAAGAAAAAGGGGCGGATCGGCTGCGTGGGGGACGGTCAGCCGATCCGCCCAGGGCTCGGTGGCAGCGGGACAGGCAGGGCCACCGGAGGCAATGCTTCAGGACATCGCCGCGATCATGGCGCGACGCTTCGACCGGGCGTAGTTGCGGATGGCTTCGACGATCCGGCTGGCAAGCTTGCATTGCGCCCGGATCATGGCGAGCTCCTTCAGGACCTCGGCCTGCACGACGGGGTGACTCATCTGCACCGAAGGCAGGCCGTTCAGCCGCGCGACGATGTCGTTGCGCTTGCGGCTTTCAAGCACGTCGAGGTAGGTCGCCGGACAGGGCTGCGAGGCCGCCAGCATGGCATCCTGCAGCGCGCCGGACACGAGTTCGGAAATCTCCTGCGCACGGACGGGGTCGGCGTCGTCGTCTGGCCAGTCGGCGATCGCCGCACCGACCGCCCCCGACGTCGCGTCCATCGCGGACCGCGGGCCGTCCGGGCCGGCCATTGCGGGGATATCCGGCGCTGCTCCTGTCATGTCGTCCTCCTCTCCGGGTCGTCTCGACCCAGAGATAGACGATGCCGGGTCTCGATCTTCCGGAAGGATTCAGCGAAGTTGTAACAGCCGATTGGGAACACCGGTGCTGACAATCTCTGTTACAATAAAACCGGTCCGCACCCGTCCGGCGGCGCTGTTCGGGCGCCTCCGACGATGGCAACAAGGATCGAGATCCGCCGGAGTCACACGGAACGCGTGAGCAGGACACCCCATATCCTCGTCGTGGACGACGATCGCGAGATCCGCGATCTGGTCGGCAAGGTCCTGGAGCGCGACGGGTTCCGGATCAGCCGTGCCGACGGCGAGGCCGCCATGCGCCGGGCGCTTGCCGACGGTGCAATCGACCTGATCGTCCTCGACATCATGCTGCCGGGCAAGGATGGTCTGGCGCTGTGCCGGGAACTGCGCGGCGCCCGCGACATGACACCGATCATCATGCTCACCGCGAAGGGCGACGACATCGACCGCATACTCGGGCTCGAGATGGGGGCCGACGACTACCTGCCCAAGCCGTTCAACAGCCGCGAACTCACCGCCCGCGTGAAGGCGGTTCTCCGCCGCGGCGCCGCAAGTTCCGGCCCGGACACTTCCAATCCGGTCCGCTTCTACTGCTTCGACGGCTGGCGGCTCGATGTCGGAAAACGGGAATTGCTCAGCCCCGACAGTGTCGTGCTGTCGCTCAGCAGCGGCGAATTCGACCTGCTGCTCGCGCTGGTGCAGCGGCCGCAGCGGACCCTGACACGCGATCAGCTGCTGGACCTCACGCGCGGCAGGGCGGCGGCGGTCTTCGACCGCAGCGTCGACATCCAGATCAGTCGGCTGCGCAAGAAGCTCGGTGACGATCCCAAGGACCCCCGGACGATCAAGACCGTCTGGGGCGGCGGCTATCTCTTCGCGCCGGACGTGACCGCCGAATGAGGACGTTCGACAGCCTGAGGGCCCGGACCGCGGCCATCGTGATCTCCGGCCTCGTGGTATCCAACACGGTCGGCTACGCGCTCTACTCCCGCGACCGGCAGGAATCGCTGATTCTGCAGGACGCCTTCGACATGTCCGAACGCGCTGCCGGCGTCAGCCGGCTGCTGCGCGACATTCCCGACGACTGGAACGCGGACATCGTGGCGGCCTCGGACAGCCGCGCCTTCCGCGTCTGGGTGAGCGCCGATCCGCCCTTCCGGAACGACACGCCGACGGAGCACGAGGAGGATCTCGAAGCCTACATCGCCGATCTCGTGCCCCGCATCCGCGACAGGGAGATCATCGTGTGGTTTCGACCCGAGCCGCCGCCGGCCGGAATCCGTCCCGTTGCGTCGGGCGGGGCATTGTCCGATCCTGCGCCGGACATCGCCGTGCGCTGGTCCTACCTCCTGTCGATCAACCACCATGAAGGCACGTGGCTCAACTTCCACGGCCAGGCGGTTCCGACGCCAAGTTACCTTCCAACCTTTCTTGCCCTGAACCTGCTAAGCGCCGTGTTCGGTCTCGGAATCGTTGCCCTGTGGCTCGTCAACCGGGTCACCGCCCCTCTGAACGACTTGGCGCAGGCGGCCGGGCGGCTCGGGCGCGACCTGACCGCCGAGCCCCTGAGCGAGGCCGGGCCCGCCGAGGTCCGGGTCGCGGCGCGCGCTTTCAACGCGATGCAGTCCCGGCTGATCCGCCTCATCGAAGGCCGGACCGGGATGCTTGCCGCCATTTCCCACGACCTGCGCACCCCGATCACGCAGATCCGCCTGCGCACCGAGCTTGCGCCGGACTCCGAAGAGCGCACCAAGACGCTTGCGACCCTGGACGAGATGAACACCATCATCGGCACGTTTCTCGATTTTGCCCGGGCCTCGGGCGACAGCGAGGCCCGGACCACCGTGGACATCGGCAGTCTCGTCGAAAGCATATGCGACGATTTCGCCGACGAGGGCGCCGACATCACCTACAGCGGGGCCGAAGGCATTCGCTATTCCTGCAAGCGCCTGGCGATGAAGCGGGCGGTGACGAACATCATACACAATGCGCTGACCTATGGATCCCGAGCACGGGTGAACCTCGCGGTCCGCGGTCACGGGCTGGTCATCGAGGTCGAGGACGACGGGCCAGGCATCCCCGAGTCCGAGATCGGCACGGTGTTCCAGCCGTTCCGCCGTCTTGCGTCGCAGCAGGCCCGGCACGCCGAAGGGGTCGGCCTCGGCCTCAGCATCGCCCAGACTGTCTTCGAGGAACACGGCGGCACCCTGGAACTGTCGAACCGGGCGCAGGGCGGCCTTCGCGTGCGTATCGCCCTGCCGATGGCAGAAGCGGCGACCCGCCGGCGGCCCATGCTTTCGTGACTGCATCACCAGGCCTGACCCGCCTCGTGCCGTCGCACAATCCCTGCAGCATATCACGGCGCAGCCTAACCGTGAGTTATGGATCCATGATCAACCGCGATTTCCGCCCGGACCGAAACCGTCATTCCATGGGAACACTACCGGACCAGGGAGGAAGATATGACGGTTTACATGGTCGAGCGCCATCTCAGGGGAATCAGCATGGAGGATCTGGCCGGCGCCCAGAAGGCCGCGATAGCGACGGCCGCCGAGATGTCCGGCAAGAGCGACGAAATCAGATACATCCGCTCGGTCTTCGTTCCGACAGATGGCCGCTGCATGTGCCTTCTCGATGGCAAGGACGCCGACCAGGTCCGGCGACTGAACGACACGGCAGGGCTGCCCCATACCGGCGTTTTCGAGGCGATGGACCAGACACCTTGAGGGCTGCGTGGGCCTGGTCAATCGGCTCCGGGCCCTGATCAGAGGCTTTCGAACCTCGCCAGCAGGTTCCGCAGGTTCGACACCAGCCACCTGCCACCGCGCCTCGTCCTGACGCCCCGCGCGTTGAGTTCGCCAGCGAGGGCGCGGAGGGTGGTGTCGCCGTCGGCGCGGAGGGTTGAGATGACAGGCGCGAGGCTGTGGTCAAAGCCGTCGGCGCTGCCGGTCACCGTCGCCCGCAGGGCGCGTCTGTCCGCGCAGGCCCGCCTGAGCGCGGCATCGCCGACGGGGGCGCCGGTCCGGACTTCGCGGGCCATCGCGGATGCGGCTGCTGACATCCCATTGGGGTTTGGGCCAACATGTGAGACAATCGGCGCACCCCGAGGAGGTCAAGGAATGAGCGATCGAGATGCATACGTCGAGAAGATGAAGGCAAGGCTCGACGAGTGGAACGCCGAAATCGACAAGTTGCAGGCCCGGGTCAGGGCCGCCGAAGCGGAGGCGAAGGCGAACTACGAAAAGCAGTTGGAGGAGATGCGCAGGCAGCGGGACGAAGCACAGGTGCGGATGAAGGAAGTGCAGGCGGCCAGCGATGCAGCCTGGGACGACATGCGCAAGGGGATGGAGCGCGCCTGGGAGGACATTTCGAGCTCTTTCCAGCATGCCTGGAACCGCTTCCGCTGACGTGAACCGAGCCGGGGACTTGCGGTGCCATCCGCAGCAGGTCGCCTCTGCAATCGTGGCGCCCCGTCTCATGGCTCCGTCGCATGGCAAGAGCGACTGTTTCGCACTTGCATCCGCTGGCCGACGGGCCGACGCTGGGCAACGCATCGGGAGGATTGAGCCATGACATCCGGCACGGCGGGTCCCACACCGCCGGGCAATCCGGCGCCGCGGCACGGCGGACTCCCGAAGGTCAACAGGGTCTCGTGGGATGATATCACCGCATCGCTTTGGCTCGGGCTTTCCGATTTTCGGGCGCGCCCCCTGATGAGCGGCTTCTTCGGCCTGTTCTACGCGGTGTTCGGCATCCTGTTCGTGTGGTGCCTGGTCTGGCTGGGCCTCATCTGGATGATCATTCCCGCCGCGGTTGGATTCCCGCTCGTCGCGCCGTTCGCCGCCGCCGGGCTCTACGAGATCTCGCGCCGCTTGCAGAGCGGCGAGAGCTTCAGCTGGACCGAGATCGTTACCGTCATGGCCGATCAGCGCAAACGCGAGATGGGCTGGATGGCCTTCGTCACCCTGTTCATCTTCTGGGTGTGGATGTACCAGGTCCGGCTCTGGCTCGCGATCATCCTGCAGGATTCCTCGTTCTCGGATTTCGAGGGCTTCCTGAACATCGTGTTCTTCACCCCGCAGGGCTGGACCTTCCTCGCCGTCGGCACCTGCGTCGGCGCAGGTCTGTCTGCCGTCCTGTTCGCGGTGACCGTGGTCGCCATGCCCATGCTGCTCGACCGGGACACAGATTTCATCTCCGCCATGCTGACGTCCATCCGGGTCGTCCGGGAGAACCCGGTTGTCATGCTGACCTGGGCGGCGATCGTTTCGGTCACCACGCTTCTGTCGCTGCTTCCGGCCTTCCTCGGCCTGATCTTCACCCTGCCGATCCTCGGCCATACCACCTGGCACCTCTACCGGCGGGCCATCCCGCCTGCGGAGTTCACCCAGATCTCCGCCGCAGGTGTACGATCCGCTCCAGCAGGTTCCTGACGGTCGACACGTGCCACCGCCCTCCCCGCCTTGTGGCGATGCCGCGGGCATCGAGCTGCGATGCGATCGCCCGCAGGGTTGTGTGGCCCTCGGCCTGAAGGGCTGTAACAACGGGCGCGAGGCTGCGGGCGAAGGCGTCGGCGTTGCCGGCAACGCTCGCGCGCAGGGCGCGGCCGTCTTCCCCTGCTCGCCTGAGCGCCGCGGCGCCGTTGGGATTGCCGAGCTTCACGCCGCGGGCCCTTGCGGCGGCCAGCGCCTCCTTCGTGCGCCGCGAGATCGCCTCGCGCTCCTGCTGGGCGACTCCGCCATGTAGCGGCCCATGATCTCGACCTGCCGGTTGGCGATCGACAGCCAGGGCGACTGCTGCACGTAGCCCGAGGGCGCCTTGATCAGCTTCGGGGTCTCCCGCAGCTTGGCCACCGCCTCCGCCCAGAGGGCGTAGGCCTGGCAGTAGGCCGCCAGCGCCGCGCGGTCGGCCACGGTCAGGATGCCGGCATCGAACAGCGGGCGGGCGAGCCGGCGCCATTCCCGCCGCGCCACCGGGTCGAGGTGGTCGGGGCAGCGCGGCAGGCCACCCGCGCGCAGCCCGGGCGCGGCGGTCGGCCTGGGCTTGGGGCCGCGGCGCATCGCTCAGGTCTCCGGGTCCGGCGGCGCCAGCGCCGCGCGGCGGGCGGCGATCCCGTCGAGGACGGTCTTCAGCGCCGCGGCGCCGCTGCCCTCGTGGCTGATCCGGGTCTCCCCGGAATGGACGATGCCGGTGCGTTCCTGCCATCCTCCTTGTGTCTTGAGATAGAGGATCGAAACGGTGGTGGGATCGCGGTCCCGACGATAGGAGGTGTTGCCCCGAGGTTCCAGACGCACTGCCCATCGGCGTCTGCCGTGCGGGCCAGCGATCTGGTCCGGGGGATTCCCGTCGAGAGCGCCGCGGACCCCGGCGCCGGCGGGTTCAGGTCTCCGTTGGCAACATCCGCCGGGGCAGCTTGACCAAGGGCGGCCGGGCCGGCGTGCGGCGCGCCCGGTCAGGTGCGTGCCCGTTCGAATGCCGCCCAGGCGGCCTCGAATGCGGTGAAATCGAACCCCTCGGCACGGGCCGGCCCAAGCACCAGCTTCTCGGTTTCCAGCAGCTTGCCCACCGCCCCGTGCAGGCGCGGGATCACCGCCTCGGGGATCACGACCGCCCCGTGCCGGTCGGCATGGACGAGGTCCCCGGGCCGGACCGTCAGGCCGAAGACGGTGACGGGGCCGTCGATCTCCTCGACATGGACGAAAGCATGGCTCGGCCCCACCGAACCGGCGATCACCGGGAATCCGTCCGGCAGGTCGCCAAGATCGCGCACGACGCCGTTGGTGAGCGCCCCGGCCAGGCCGAGACCCTTGTGCACGGTCGTGTTGATCTCGCCCCAGAAGGCGCCGACCGCGTCGGGGAAATCGGCGTCCTCGATGACGGCGAGCGCGGGCCGCGGTCCTTCCGACATGTAGCGGTAATACGCCATGCGCAGCGCCCTGACCTGTTCCGGCGGTGCTTCCGGCGGCCGATGTGCGGCGATCCGGGCGGTCCGTGCGTAACCGACCACAGCGCCTTCCGTGGGCGCCGTACAGACCATCGTGCCCCGGGTGAACCCGGCAAAGCCGCGCCGGCCCTCGGCCACCTCGATGGCGTTGCAGACGGTGGGTGTGTCGACCCGGCGCAGCAGGTCCAGCAGGTCCGTGTCCATCATGTCTCCAGCCAGCGGGCCAGCGCCGCCGTTGTCGTTTCGGGTTGCTCCAGCGTGGGCATGTGGCCCGCGCCGTCGACGATCTCGAGCCGGGACCTGGCCAGGAGACCGTGCATCAGTTCGTGCCGCTCGATCGGGCAGAGCGCGTCGTGGCGGCCGCAGAGCACCAGCGCCGGGCCGGAATAGGCGCGCAGCGTCTCCTGCTGGTCGGGCCGGTCCCGCAGCGCGACCGACTGGTCGAGTAACGCCTGCGATCCGAGACCCAGCGCCATGTCCATGCACAGGTCGAGGATCCGCTGCTTGCCCGGGCCGTCCACCAGGTAGTTTGGCTTCATCTCGTCGCGCATCACCTCGCGCAGCCGGCCCTGCTGCACTGCCTCCATCTGCGGGCCGCGGCGGGCCTTCACGTCTTCGAGCTCGGCCCGGGGATTGGTGTCGAGGAGGGCGAGCCGCTCCACCCGCCCGGGCGCCTGCCGCACGACCTCCATCGCGACGATCCCGCCCATCGACAGCCCGGCGAGCGCGAAGCGCGGCGGCGCCTGCCGCAGCACCTCTTCGGCCAGCGCCGCGATGCTGTCGGCCCCGACCAGCGGCGCCGTCATGACTGCGCGCGGCCCCGACAACGCGCCGATCTGCGGCAAGAACAGCCGGGCGTCGCACATCATGCCCGGCAGCAGGACGAGTGGCGTCATGCCGCCGTCCCGGCCAGCGCCGCGCCCTCGGCCAGCGCCGCCAGCTTGGCGTAGGCGATGTCCGGATCGACGGCGCCGAAGCCGGCAAAGGTGCCGAACCCGCAATCGCTGCCGGCGATCACCCGGTCCGGGCCGACGATGTCGGTGAAGCGGCGCAGGCGCTCGGCCACGAGTTCCGGGTGCTCGACGAAGTTCGTGGTCGTGTCGACCACGCCCGGCACGAGGATCTTGTCGGCGGGAATGTCCGCCTTCCGCGCGCGGAACACGGTCCATTCATGGCCATGCCGGGGATTCGAGGTCTCGAACAGGACGTAGCGCGATTTCGTCGACATCAGGGTGTCGAACATCCGGGCCATCGGGATGTCGCAGCAATGCGGGCCTTCGTAGTTGCCCCAGCAGATATGGACCCGCACCCGGTCCTGCGGCACGTCCGCGAGCGCGTGATTGAGCGCCTCGACGTGCATGTTCGCGACTTTCACGAAGTCGTCGTCGGACAGGTCGGTGAACAGCATGTGGCGGCTCAGCGCGAGGTCCGGGCAGTCGAGCTGAAGGTCCAGCCCCGCCGCCACGATCGTCTCGTATTCCGCCTTCATCGCGTCGGCCAGCGCGGCGAGGTAGGCCTCGCGGGACTTGTAGAAGTCGTTCTGCAGGAACAGCGAGATGACGCCGGGGCTTGCGGCGTTCATGAAGCCGCGCTCGACGCCGTGCTCGGCCATCGCCGCCTTCAGGTTGGCGATGTCCTTCTCCAGTTCGCCCTGGCCCTTCGAGCGGACCTCGCCGGTGCACATCGGACGGGAATACTGCGGCGTGCCACCCGAGTCGGCAATCCGCTTGAGAAATCCCGGAAACATCTTGAGGTCGGCGGGCGCGTTGCGCGGGCTGTCGCCGGAAAAGCCGGTGTAGCGGTCCTTGACGTAGGTGGCATAGCTGATCTTCGAGGTCTCGCCGTCCGAGACGATGGAAATGCCGGCCTGCTTCTGCCTGCGGACCGTCTCCGAGACCGCGGCGGTCATGCAGGCGTCGAAGGCCGCTTGGTCGTAGGTCTCGTTGCGCTCGCGGGCGAAGATGAAGTCGACCACGGCCTGGCTGCGAGGCAGGGACCCGACATGGGTTGTCAGAAGGCTCATTTCGGGGCGTCTCCTTTCGGGGTGGTCTCGATCGCGGCCGGCACCGGCTCGGGACCCGTGTGGGACCACTGGCCGCGGAGAATCCCCGCGGTCGCCATGCTCGGCCCGATGAAGCCGATCAGCGCAGAAAGCATCCGCACGGCGCCTAGGCCTTCCAGGTCGGGCCGGCCGGATCGTCCGTCGCCACGATGTGATACAGCGCGGCCTCGCCGGTCATCGACGGCTCGGCGCTGTGGTCGAGGTTCTCGGGAACAGACATCGTGTCGCCGGGGGCCAGCGTGGCGCTGCCGCCGTCCCATTCGACCCGCCAGTGGCCCCGGACCGGCATCAGGACCGAGGGCCGGTCGTGCCGGTGCCGCGCGGCCGTCGCCGAGGCGCGAGTGATGAAATCGATCTCGAATCCCGGCCGGTCGCGCAGCAGCCCGGTCTCGCCGATCACCTTGCAGGGCGAGCGGTCGGAAAGCGCCACCATGTCCCAGTAACGGGCGACGTGGTTGGGCAGGACTTCGGCCGTGGTCGGCTCGGGGCGCTTCGCCAGTTCCGCCTCGGTCATCAGCGGCATCGGCTTCACGCCGTCGGGCAGGGTCTGCCCCTTCTTGGTGTCGTAGAGCTTGCCGTTGTCGCCCAGCACCAGACCATGGTCGCGGGCGTCCTCGATCACCTGCGGCGCCCACATCACACCGCCACCGGCGTCGTCGCCGCCGAGGATCGCCATGATCATCCCGTAATCGGTGCCGATGTTCTCGAAGCCGCGGAAGATGCCGGTGGGGATGTTGAAGATGTCGCCCTCTTCCAGAACCACCTCGCCGGCGGTGCCCCAGCGGCCCCAGAAGAACCGCCAGCGGCCCGACAGCACGAAGAAGGCCTCGGCGGTGTGGTGGTCGTGCAGGGAGTTGCGGCATTTCGGCGGCTGGCCCGCGGCCCCGATGTTGAAGCCGTGCGGGATCGAGATGTGGACGTGCTGGTCGGGGGATTCCGATACGCCGCCGCCGATGATGGTGAAGTTCTCCTTCCGGTCGCTGCCCGGCGTGTGGGCATCGATGAAGGCAGTCTTGCAGGGCTTGAGATCGCCGTAGCGGACGATCCGGGCTTCCATGTCCTGAGGTGTCATCTGGTGTTGTCCTTGTCTGAAGCTGCGGTTTGCCGGGTCGGGAGGCAGCCCGCCCCCGGCGGCCGCAGGTTCAGCCGCCGCGCCCGCCGTCCCGCGAAGAAGCCGTGCAGGCGGGTCAGCGCCGGTGCGGGTCGGCGGGTCTTCATCCGATGTCCCCCGTCTGCAGCAGGATCTGCTTCCAGATCGCGGTCTCGTCGAACAGGGTGTATTCGCGGCGCAGCCCCCAGGGGCCGAACTCGGCATGGGATATCCCCATGACGTGAACCCGCGCCCCGGTCGGAGCGCCGAAGCTGCCCCAGCCGTCATGCCGCCCGTCGAGCGACCAGCGGACCGCGGCGCGCGGCGGCATCATCGGGTCTTCGCGGCCGATCCGGTGGTGGATGGCGAAGACGGCCGAGGGAAAGGCGGCGCGCAGCCCGAGCCAGAACCCGTCGACGCCGCAGTGGCTCTGCGCCGTCACGCCGCCGGGGTATTCGCCGATCACCGCGCGGTCGTATTCCGCCGGGATCGCCGCGAAATCCGCATTCATCAGCCGGGTCAGCAGGTCGGCATAGCGCGCGCCCCAGGGATTGTCGTTGCCGTGCCCGGTGTAAGGGCCAGCCACGTCGTTCTCCGGCAGGTAGGGCTGGACGCAGCGCTCGGGCCCGCCCTCTCGCGCGATCAGGTCGCGGGCATGATCCCGCGGGTCCCAGCCCAGTTGCCGGACGATCGCCCCCTGATCGCGGATCAGCCATTCGTCGGTGATCCGGTTCGCCTGGGCGAAGCAGTCGGCGATGATCCGGTAGTGCAGGCGCCGGCCCGTCGCCTTGCCGTAGACCCCGTCATTGGCGTGCGTCGCGGTCGAATGCAGCCGGTGCGAACTGAGGTAGCCGTCGTCGTTGCCCTCGCACCAGATCACGTCCTCGCCGTAGAGCGTCCGGTCGGGAAACTCCGCCAGCGTGGCCATCGTAGCCGCCACAACGTTGCGGTTGCCGATCACGATGGAGCCGGGCGAGCGCACCGGCATGTCGGGCGCGTAGTAGCGATCGAGGGTCGCGATGCCGCGATCCTCCCAGATCTCCTTCGTGATCCCGAGGATGTAGTCGGGAAAGTCGGTCCACTTCGGGTCAAAGCCCTTCATCGGTCCATCCTTTCGGAACCCGCGCCGATCCGCGCACGATCAGCGGACCGTCTAAGGCGATGCGCCGGGCCGGGGTGTCGGGCTTGTCGATGCGGGTCAGCATGGTGCGGACGGTTTCCTCGACCATCCGGTTGGCGGGCTGCCGCACGGTGGTGAGGTCGTAGCTTGGCCAGGCCGCGATCGCGACATCGTCGTAGCCGACCACCGAAACGTCCTCTGGAACCCGCAGCCCGAGATCGAAACGGAGCACGTCCATCACCGCGAAGGCCATGTGATCGTTGGCGACGAAGACGGCGTCGGGCCGGTCCTCGCCGCCGAACAGCGCGCGGGCGGCGTGGCGCGCGCCGTCGGACTTGAAGTCGCCGACCGCGCGGGAGTGGAGCTGCTGGCCCGCCTCCCGCAGCCCTTCGAGGAAGCCCCGTTCGCGGTCGCGCTGGGTCGATGCGCCCTCCCACCCGGCGACGTGGGCGATCCGGCGGTGGCCGCCCGCGACGAGGAAGCGCGCCAGCCGGCGGCCGCCGGCCAGGTTGTCCGAGGCCACGCCCGACAGGCTCTCGTCGTCCTGCAGGCGGTTGAACAGGACGACCGGCACGCCGGCGGCCTCGCAGCGCGAGGTGATATCCGAGGACATCGCCACGGAGGCCATGATGATGCCGTCGACCTGGTAGTCGAGGATCTCGTCGACGACGGTGTCGATGTTGCCGGTCGTCTGCGACGTCAGGAAGATCAGGACGTGGTAGCCCTCGGCCTGCAGCGCCTTCGAGAGTTTCTCGAGAACCTCCGGGTAGAAATGGTTCTCGAGGTAACCGACAACCAGGCCGATGATCCGGGACCGGCCTGTGATCATGGCCCGGGCAAGGATGTTGGGCCGGTATCCCAGTTCCCGGGCCGCCTCGCGGACCTTGTCGGCGGTCTTGTCCGACACCGAAGCCCCCGGCGTGAATACCCGCGACACGGCGCTCTGCGACACGCCGGCGCGCCGGGCCACCTCGAGCGATGTCACCTTCTCTGCCATCAGTCCGCCGTCCAGCCTCCGTCCACCAGCAATGACGTGCCCGTCACCAGCGCTGCGGCGTCCGAGGCGAGGAACGTCACTGCCCCCATGATGTCCTCGACCTCGCCGGGGCGGCCGAGCTTGATCTTCTCGCGGATCCAGGCGGCGCGCTCGGGATTGTCGAATGTCGACCGGGTGAGCGGGGTCAGGATGAAGGTGGGACAGACCGTGTTGACCCGGATGCCGTGGGGGCCCCATTCGATCGCCATCGCCTTGGTGAAGCCCTCCACCGCGTGCTTCGTCGCACAATAGGCCGCCCGGTCGATGCCGCCCACATGGGCCATCTGCGAGGAGATGTTGATGAGCGAGCCGGGCTTGCCGGCCGCGACGAGGCCCTTCGCCACCGCCCGGGTCAGGAAGTAGGCCCCCTTGATGTTGAGCCCGCTCACCGCGTCGAAATCGGCCTCGGTCGTCTCCAGCGCCGGACCGTGCCGGGCGAGGCCGGCCGAGTTCACGAGCACGTCGAAGGGGCCGTTTTCAGCCACCTGCGCCGCGGTGGCGGCCACGTCTGCGACGTCCATCGCCAGCGCCTCGGCGCTCATTCCCGCGGCGCGCATCTCGGCCACGAGATCCGCAAGCCGGTCGGCGCTGCGGGCCGCGGCGACGATATGGGCGCCCGCCTCGCCGAGCGCCGCGGCACAGGCCAGTCCGATCCCCGACGAGGCCCCGGTGACCAGCGCGCGGCGCCCATCGAGACGGAACGACGGTGTCTTCGGCAGGCTCATGCCAGCGCTCTCCCTGTTTCCGGGTCGAAGCCGGCCCGGGACTTGTTGAAGTCCCGCATCCGTGCCAGCGCGTCGACACCGATCTGGTCGTACATGTGAAGCAGATCGACAAGCACCCAGTTTTCCCGGATCCTGCCAGCCTCGAGCCGCCAGAAATCGAGCGATCTCAGGGTGACCGGCGTTCCCGTCGGCGCGATCCCTAGCCAGCCCGGGTGCGACAGGGTCTGTGCCATGTTCGGCCAGCCTGTCACCGCGGCGTAATTCCGGTCGCCGAAGAAATGCTGGGTCACCGCATCCCCGCGCAGCCCCCGGTCCGGCATCGCCGCAAGGAACGGGATCTGGTGCCAGTGGCGGAAGCCGCGGATGCCGCGCGCGGTGCCGATCCCGGCGGGCCCGTACCACATCATCCGCTCGTGCCAGAAACGCGGCAGCTCCATCAGCTCGGGCCCGCCCCTGGCCGGATGACGGACCATGTGCTCCAGCATCTCGACGACCCGGGCGCAGGTCTCGGCCCCCTGGGCGAGGTCATGCGGGCCGGGAACCAGACCGTCCTGCGTGGCCGGGCCGGGCACCTGCCAGTCCCTGCCGAGCGACGGCGCCAGCGGCCAGGCTCCGGCCTGCAGCATGAGTTCGGGAATGTCCCAGATCGCGTGAACCTCCACGACCCTGTCCGCCTCGAAGCGGTAGAACTCGTGGAACCGGAACGCTGCGACATGGCCGGTGGGCGGAATGTCGAGCCACGGCGCCGCGAAGGTGCCGAGGTAGTGGCCGGCGCAGCCGACCCAGCACTGGCCCTGCGCGTCCGGCCCCGCCATGACGATGAAGTCGCGCCGTTCGAGGTCGGGCATCGCGGCGAGCAGGGGGGCGAAGGCGGCGTCGAACATCGCCTCGGGCCCGGCGAGATCGCCCAGCGGATGGCACAGCCGGAACAGCGCATCCGGCGCGACCGCGTCCAGCGTCGCGCGCACGCCAGCCGCGTCGAAATCGGCCTGCGCCGCCCGGAGCGGGGCCAGCGCGGCCTTGTGGGCGCTGTGCGGGTCGCGCAGCACCGCGGTCATCGCCGCCCGCCGGTATCCGCCCCGGCCGGGGTCACTCGGCGGCTTCCCGGTGCGGCGCGCCGGCGCCGTAGGGCACGTTGATCCCGCCGTAGCGCCGCACCCGCACGTTGCACTGTTCGGCATGGCCCACGAAGCCCTCCAGCATGCACAGCCGCGAGCCGTATTCGCCGATCATCGCCGCCGCCTCGTCGGTCAGCACCTTCTGGTAGCTGTGGGTCTTGAGGAACTTGCCGACCCACAGTCCGCCGGTGTAGCGGCCGGCCTTCTTCGTCGGCAGGGTGTGGTTGGTCCCGATCACCTTGTCGCCGTTCGCCACGTTGGTGCGCGGCCCGAGGAACAGCGCGCCGTAGCAGGTCATGTTGTCGAGGAACCAGTCGTCGCGGTCGGTCATCACCTGCACATGCTCGGAGGCGATGTCGTCGGCCACCGCCAGCATCTCGTCGTAGCTGTCGCAGAGGATCACCTCGCCGTAGTCCTCCCAGCTGGTCCGGGCGGTGTCCGCGGTGGGCAGGATGGTCAGCAGGCGGTCGATCTCGGACAGCGTGTCCTGGGCCAGACGCCGGGAATTGGTGACCAGCACGGCGGGCGAGTTGTAGCCGTGCTCGGCCTGGCCCAGCAGGTCGGTGGCGCAGATCTCGCCGTCCACGGTGTCGTCGGCGATCACCATCGTCTCGGTCGGTCCGGCGAAGAGGTCGATCCCGACCCGGCCGAACAACTGCCGCTTGGCCTCGGCAACGAAGGCGTTGCCGGGGCCCACCAGCATGTGAACCGGGTCGATCGTCTCGGTGCCCAGCGCCATCGCGCCCACCGCCTGGATGCCACCGAGGACGTAGATCTCGTCGGCGCCGCCGAGATGCATCGCCGCGATCACCGCCGGGTTGGGCTTGCCCCGCCACGGCGGAGTGCAGGCGACGATCCGGGGCACCCCCGCGACCTTTGCCGTCGCCACCGACATGTGGGCCGAGGCCACCATCGGGAACTTGCCGCCCGGAACGTAGCAGCCGACCGACTGCACCGGGATATTCTTGTGGCCGAGGATCACGCCGGGCAGCGTCTCGACCTCGATGTCGGTCATCGAGGCGCGCTGCGCCCGGGCGAAATTGACCACCTGCTCCTGCGCGAAGCGGATGTCGGCCAGTTCGCGGTCCGAAAGCTCGGCGATCAGCGCGTCGATCTCGTGTTGCGAGAGGCGGAACGACTCCGGCGTATAGCGGTCGAACTTCTCGGACAGCTCGCGCACCGCCGCATCGCCGCGCGCCTCGATATCGGCCAGCGTCGCCTCGACCGCGGCCCGGGTCCTGGCGTCGTCCTCGGCCCGCTCGGCGGCGGGCTTGCCGCGCTTGAGATACTCGATCGTCATCAC
>JBFKOW010000055.1:0-18880 GCA_041628615.1 Paracoccaceae bacterium
CAGGAGGATCTGATGCAGGCGGCGCGCTGGCTGGCCGGCGGGGGCAGCGAGACCCGGCTCGGCCACGGCTTCGACGTGCACCGCTTCGGCCCTGGCGACCATGTCACCCTCTGCGGCGTCGCGGTGCCCCACGGCCGCGGCCTGCAGGGACATTCCGACGCCGATGTCGGCATGCACGCGCTGACCGACGCGATCTACGGCGCGCTGGCCGAGGGCGATATCGGGCGGCACTTCCCGCCCACCGATCCGCAGTGGAAGGGCGCGGCGAGCGAGATCTTCCTCGCCCATGCCTGCGGCCGCGCCGCCGGCCGGGGCTACCGGATCGCCAACGCGGACGTGACGCTGATCTGCGAGCGGCCCAGGATCGGCCCCCATGCCGACGCGATGCGCGCCGAACTGGCCCGGATCTGCGGCCTCGACATCGGCGCGGTGAGCGTCAAGGCCACCACCTCGGAGCGGCTCGGGTTCACCGGCCGGGAGGAAGGCATCGCGGCGATGGCGGCGGTGACGCTGGTGTCGGCATGAGCGGGCTTGCCGCCTTCATCGGCACCGTCGCCGGGGCCGGTCGGCTGCGGCCCGCGCCAGGGACCTGGGGGTCGGCGGCCGCGCTGCCGCTGTTCTGGGCGCTCTGGACGCTGGGCGGGCTCTGGCTGGTGCTGCTCGCGATCCCCGCGGTGTTCCTCGCCGGGCTCTGGGCCACCGCCGAGATGACCCGCGGCGCCGCCGATCCCGACCCGTCCGAGATCGTGGTGGACGAGGTGGTGGGACAGTGGATCGCGCTGCTGCCGGTGGCGGTCGGCGCGGCGCATGCCGGCGCGCCGATTCTCGCGCTCTGGCCGGGCTGGATCGCCGCCTTCGTGCTGTTCCGGCTGTTCGACATCCGGAAGCCCGGCCCGGTGGGCTGGGCCGACCGCCGGCACGGGCCGGTCGGCGTGATGCTCGACGACGTCGTGGCCGGCATCCTCGCCGCGCTCGGCGTCGCGGTGCTGGGCGCGCTCGCCCACCTGGTGGTGATGTGAGCCCCGAGGACCTGATCGCCGCCGCCACCGAGGCGGGTCTCACCCTGACCACCGCCGAAAGCTGCACCGGCGGCATGGTGGCCGCGGCGCTGACCGACGTGGCCGGGTCCTCGGCGGTCTTCGGCCAGGGGGTCGTGACCTATTCCAACGCCGCCAAGACCGCCCTTCTGGGGGTGCCGCCGGGGCTGTTCGACCGGGTCGGCGCGGTCAGCGAGGAGGTCGCCGCGGCGATGGCCGAGGGTGCCCGCGCCGCCAGCGCCGCCGACATCGCGGTCGCGGTGACCGGTATCGCCGGGCCAGGCGGCTCGGAATACAAGCCCGAGGGCCGGGTCTGTTTCGGGCTTGCCACCGGCGCCGGGACGCGCATCGAAACGGTGGATTTCGGGGCGCTGGGGCGCGCGAAGGTGCGCCGGGCGGCGACCCGGCACGCGCTCGACCTGCTGGCCCACGCGGTGAGACAGGCCCTGCCCAAATCCTAGGCATCAGCCGCGAGAAGCGCCCAAACCGAAGGCGTTTCCGGAAATGCACAACCCTTGGGCGGCGGCGCCCAAGATCCGTGCTTTTGCCCGCGGCCGGAATCCGCTCCATCGCCCGCAACGACCGCCCGACAAGGGCCCGACAAAGGAAGGACAAGGGACATGGTAGGAGCCGATACCGCCTGGATCATCGTCGCCACCGCGCTGGTGCTGTTCATGACGCTGCCCGGACTGGCGCTGTTCTATGGCGGGCTCGTCCGGGCCCGCAACGTGCTCAGCGTGTTCATGCAATGCTACGCCATCGCCTGCCTGATGAGCGTGCTCTGGCTCGCGGTGGGCTACTCCATCGCCTTCGGATCCGGCACCTCCGGGATCTGGGGCGGGCTCGACAAGGCGTTCCTCGCCGGGGTCGACGCCGACAGCCTGTCGGGCACCCTGCCCGAGATCCTGTTCTTCGCCTTCCAGATGACCTTTGCCATCATCACCCCGGCGCTGATCGTCGGCGCCTACGTGGAGCGGATCGGCTTCGGCTTCGTGCTGCTGTTCTCGGGGCTCTGGATGCTGCTGTGCTACGCGCCGGTGGTGCACTGGGTCTGGGGCGGCGGGATGCTGGCCAACGGGATGATCTTCGCCGAGCCGGTGAAGGACTTCGCCGGCGGCATCGTGGTGCACGAGACCGCCGGGATCGCGGCGCTGGTCATCGCGGTGATGCTGGGCGCGCGCCGCGAACGGACCAAGCCGCCGCACAATCCCGGCTACGTGATGATCGGCGCGGCGATGCTCTGGGTCGGCTGGTTCGGGTTCAACGGCGGCTCGCAGCTGGCCGCCGACGGCGGCGCGGCGATGGCGCTGACCGTGACCCACATCTCCGCCGCCACCGCCTCGCTGACCTGGGCGCTGTGGGAGCGGATCAAGTTCGGCAAGGCGTCCCTCGTCGGCATGGTCACCGGCACCATCGCCGGGCTGGCCTCGATCACCCCGGCCTCGGGATTCGTCGACCCGGTGCAGGCGCTGATCATCGGCGCGGTGGCCGGGGTGCTGTGCCAGGAGGCGGTCAACCTGATCCGCAACGTGCTGCGCATCGACGACACGCTGGACGTCTTCGCGGTGCACGGCGTCGGCGGCATCTTCGGCACCCTGATGATCGCGCTGTTCGGGCTGGGCAGCTGGACGGCGCAGGCCGGGTCGCTGGTGATCGTGGGCGTGTTCACCGTCGTCGTCACGGTGATCGTCGTTCTGGTCGCCCGGGCCGTCACCGCGCTGCGGGTGGACGAGGAGACCGAGACAACCGGGCTCGACCTGTCGGTGCACGGCGAGCGCGCCTACGACCACGTCAGCTAGGCGCGGCGCTCCGCATCAGGCCGCGCAGGCTGTCCGTGTCGAGCGGACCCCCGGGCCGGGTCGCTTCCCACAGCGCCCCGGCCCGTTCCATGCCGAGCAGCGCCTCGGCCTTGCCGCGCAGCTTCGCGGCGAGGACCGCCGGCGGCAGCGGGTCGGACAGGTCGTGGCTCGCCTCGCGGACGCCATCCGCCAGGCGCACCCGCACCCGCGCCGCGGTCTCGGGCAGATCGGCGTCGGGCGTCACCGTCACCCGGTCGCGCAGCGCGACGAGGTCCGGCCGGGCGCAGGTCGCCGACGAGAAGCTGGCGAGCGCCGCCGTGGACACGCCGGCCAGCGCCATCGCCGCGGTCAGCCGGTAGGAGAACTTCGCCGCAAGCCCGGTCTCGGGTGCGGGCTGGTTGCAGACCGACAGCCAGCGGGGATGGGTGAACACCTCCACCGCCTCGATCCCGTCCAGCGGGCCGAGGGATCCCAGCGCCTCGAGCATCGCGTGCAGCCCGTGGCAGCAGGCGTGGAACTTGAAGCTGATGTCGCGGATGCGCCAGTCGTCGGCATTTGTCAGGTCCCAGGCCCTGTCCTCGGCAAGCCCGGCATGGGTCGCGGCAAAGCCCTGCGGCCCGTCGAGCGCGGCGAGCGTCGAGGTCGCGCCGGCCTCGGCCAGGAGCGCGCATTCGACGCCCGTGGCGGCCGCGAACCCGGCATTGAGCGGCTTGCCCATGGTGCCGAACTGGCTTTTCAGCCCCGCCGCCCGGGTCGCGCACAGGCCGAGCGCGTGCAGCGTCCGGTCGTCGTCCAGCCCGAGCAGCACCGCCGCCGCCATGGTCGCACCGAAAGCGCCCGCGGTGGCGGTCTGGTGGAACCCGGCCTCGTAATGCCCGCGCCCGAGCCAGAGCCCGAACCGCACCGCCGTCTCGGCGCCGACCGCCGCCGCCTGCAGCGCGGCGCGCGGCGGCAGGTCGCGGGCCTCCTGCACTGCCAGGACCGCCGGCAGAACGGCGACCGTGGTGTGGCCGATATGGGCGAAATGGGTGTCGTCGTAGTCCAGCGCGTGCGAGGTCGCGCCGTTGATCAGCGCGGCGGTGCGCGGGTCGGCGGTGCCGCCGCCGAACAGGGTGACCGGCCCGCCCGCGGCAAGGCTGCGCGCCGCCGCGGCCACCGGCTCGGCGGCGCCCATGATCCCGCAGACCGCCCAGTCGAAAAGGCAAAGCCCGATCGCGTCCAGCGCCGCGTCCGTGGGCGCGCGCCCCCGGAGCTTCAGCAGGTCGCGGGCGAGGGCCGCGCCGGTCACGCCGGGCCCCGCGCCGGGCCGTGCAACTCGCTCGCCCGGCGCTCGAAGGCGCGGACGATGCGCTGCATGGCCTCGTTGAAGAACATCCCCGCGGCGCCCTGCAACAGCCGGTTGCGGAACTCGAAATCCACCTCGAAATGGACCTTGCAGCCGTGTCCGTCGGGGGCGTCGGAAAACTCCCAGCGGCTCTCCATGTGCTTGAACGGCCCGTCGACATAGGCGGTGTCGATCGCCCGCCGCGCCGGCCAGAGGGTGACCCGGCTGCCGAACTTCTCGCGGAACACCTTGAACGAGATCACGAGGTCCGCCAGCATCACCTGGTGGTCGCCCTTGTCGGTCACCGAGCGGACCCGCGCGGCGGCGGTCCAGGGCAGGAACTCCGGATAGCGCCCGACATCGGCGACGAGGTCGTACATCTGCTGCGGCGTGTAGGGCAGGATGCGGGTTTCCTGGTGGCGGGGCATCGGCTCTGTGCAGGTCGTTCGGCGGTTCTGGCGGGCGGGCTGTCCCGGCCATGTCGCCGCTTTTGCCCGGTTCCGCAAGGGCGCTCCCTTGCCGCACCGGGCCGCGGCGCCTAGGGTCGGCGGCGCGGAAACGGCGGATGCGAACGATGACCGGCAAGCCCTACGTGATCGACGAGATGATCTCGGCCAAGGCCATCGCGGCCCGGATCGAGGACCTCGCCCGCGACATCCGGCAGACCTTTCGCGGGGTCGAGCAGATCGTGGTGGTCGGGCTGTTGCGCGGGTCCTTCGTGTTCATCGCCGATCTCGTCCGCGAACTCAGCGACCTCAACGTCGAGGTCGATTTCCTCGAGGCCTCGTCCTACGGCGACGCAATGGAATCGAGCCGCGAGGTCCGCATCCTCAAGGACCTGCGCGGCAAGATCGAGGGCCGCCACGTGCTCGTGGTCGAGGACATCGTCGACACCGGCCACACCCTGAAGCGGGTCACCCAGTATCTCGCCACCCGGAAGCCGGCGATGCTGCGGACCATCGCCCTGCTGGACAAGCCCGCGCGCCGCGAGGTGGACTTCAAGGCCGACTGGACCGGCTTCGAGATCCCCGACGAGTTCGTTGTCGGCTACGGCATCGACTATGCCCAGCGCAACCGCAACCTGCCCTTCATCGGCAAGGTGCGCTTCACCGGCGAGGGCGCGGCCGATGCATGAGATCCGCTGGCTGATGCGGGCCAAGCGCTGGGCCCAGAACCCGCCCTCGGCGGCGCGGGTGAAGTTCGTCCTCGGGATCGTCGCGGTGGTGCTGGCGCTCGCCGCGGTGGAACGCTGGATCGGCTGGCCGGACTGGGCCACGGTCGACGCCGCGGGCCGGAACGACATCCTCCGGTAGGCGATTCGCCGCCGGGACTCGCCCGGTGCGGGCACAGATTCTGTGCATGATCGCGCAGATTCGGGGCGGCGGGGCCATGCTACGGTCGGGGCAGTGAAACCCCGCACGAGGTTACCGTCATGTCCCGTCCCCTGCTCACCGCCGCCGTCGTCACCGGCCTGATCGCCACCGCTGCGATCGCCGGAAGCCACGCCGAAACCAACCCGACCGTGAAGGCGCGCCAGTCCCACATGCAGCTCAACAGCTTCAACCTCGGCAAGCTGGGCGCGATGGCGCAGGGCGAGGCCGAGTACGACGCCGAGATCGCCGCGGCCGCCGCCGCCAACCTCGCCGCCCTCGCCGCGCTCGACCAGACCGCCTACTGGGAGCCGGGCACCGACGCCGGCACCATCGAGGGCACCCGGGCGCTCGCCGTGATCTGGGAGAACCCCGAAGGCTTCGCCAAGCTGCAGGCAGACCTCGCCGCGGCCACCGCGGCGATGGCCGCCGTTGCGGGCGACGGGCTCGAGGCGGTGCAGGGCCAGATGGGCGCGGTCGGCGGAGTCTGCGGCGCCTGCCACCGCGAATTCCGCGTCCGGCAGTAACCGCGGCGCGCGATGCGCCGGGTGCTTGCCGGTCTGGTCGCCGGCGTCGCGGTCCTCGCCGCCGGCGGCTTCGCACTGACCGCCCCGCCCGCGCCCGATCCGGCGCTCGTGTTGCCGCAGGGGGACGCGGCGGCCGGCGCGCTGGTCTTCGCTGCGGCGGGCTGCGCCGCCTGCCATTCCGCGCCGGGCAGCGACGCGGCGGAGCCGCCGGTCCTCGCCGGTGGCACCGCCTTTGCGACCGCTTTCGGCACCTTCTACGCGCCCAACATCTCGACCCATCCCGACGCGGGGATCGGCGGCTGGACCGGGGCCGAGGTGCTGCACGCGATCCGGGCCGGGGTCAGCCCCGGGAGGTCGTATTACTACCCGGTGTTCCCGAGCCATGCCTACGCGCTGATGACCGACGGCGATGCGGCGGACCTCCTCGCCTACCTGCGGACCCTGCCCGCCGATGCGACGCCCAGCCGCCCCCATGACGTGTCGTTCCCGTTCTCGATCCGGCGGTCGCTGGCGGTCTGGCGCTGGCTGAACGGGCCGCCGCGCTGGACCGGGCCGGACGGGCCGGGACCCGAGGTGCTGCGCGGCCGCTACCTCGCCGAGGCGCTGGGCCATTGCGCCGAGTGCCATACCCCGCGCGGTGCGCTGGGGCACCTCGACCGGGACCGGTGGATGGCCGGCGCGCCGGCCCCCTCCGGCGATGGCCGGGTGCCCAACCTCACCCCTGCGGCGCTGGCCTGGTCGCAGGAGGAGGTGACGCGCTACCTGGAGAGCGGGTTCACCCCGGAATTCGACGTCGCCGGGGGCGAGATGGTGGCGGTGATCGCCAACCTGGCGAAGCTGCCCGAGGCCGACCGCGCCGCGCTGGCGGCGTACCTTGCGGCGCTGCCCCCGGTGAAATCCGACTAAATCGCCCGACAATGCGCCGGATCATGGCGGCTGCCCCCGCCGTCATGGGAAAATCGCGCCGGGAAGGTCCCGGACCCATCCGGGACCGGCAGAAGGGGGAGATTTGCCATGATCCGCATTCCGAAACCGCTCCGCGCCGCCGCCCTGGCCGGCGCCGTCACGCTTGCGACGGGGCCCGCGGCGGCCGAGGATTTCCAGGGCAGCACGATCGAGGCCCGCGTTCTGGTGGGGTTCGATCTCGATGCGTCCGCGGTCGCCGCCCGGCAGCCCGACGGCTGGGCACCGGTGACTCTGCCGCGCGGGCCGATGGCGGGCAGCAACGTGATCCTGTCGCTGATCGACCGCCACCTGATCCGGGACGCCGAGGGCAACCCGGCCGACCCCGCCGCGGGGCTCGCCGCCGCGGTCATCGTCTATGGCGTTCAGCCGGACACACCGCCGCGCCTCTTCGTGGTCCGGGTGTTCGAACCCGAGCCGATGCAGGAAACCTACGGCAACTCGGTGGCCGCCTCCGTCACGCGAGAGAGCGAGACCAGCGCCGGCACCGATGGCCACCGCAGCGTCGACGAGGAATGGACGATTCGGACCGCCGGCGGCGCGGCGGTGCTGCGGCTGACTCATGCCGGGATCCCGCTCGCCTGGTCCACCGAGAACGAAGCGCGGCCCTTTTCGGCCGCCGATCCGGAATTCGGACGGATCTACCGCTACGACCAACTTGCCGGACTGGTGATGAACCCGGGCATCGGCCGCGAGATAGATGGCGCGGTGGACTTCGTCACGGATGCGCCGGAACTGGCCGACCTGTTCGGCGACGGCGCGGTGCCGGTCGCCGTGGTCACCATCCCGGTCTACCTCCGCGAGGTCTACCTGCCCTGAGCGCCGATACCAGCCAGCCGCCGGTCAGGCCCGGCCGAGCCGTTCGAGACGGGCCGCCCGCAGCCGGGCGAAATCGTCGCCGGCATGGTAGGACGAGCGGGTCAGCGGGGTCGCCGAGACCATCAGGAATCCCTTGCCGTAGGCGGCCTTCTCGTAAGCCTTGAACTCGTCGGGATGGACGAAGCGGTCGACCTTGTGGTGCTTCGGCGTGGGCTGGAGATACTGCCCGATGGTCAGGAAATCGATGTCGGCGGCGCGCATGTCGTCCATCACCTGCAGCACCGCCTGCCGGTCCTCGCCGAGACCGACCATGATGCCCGACTTGGTGAACATCGCCGGGTCCATCTCCTTCACCCGCTGCAACAGGCGCAGCGAATGGAAATAGCGCGCGCCGGGGCGGACCGAAGGGTAGAGGCCGGGCACGGTCTCGAGGTTGTGGTTGAACACGTCGGGGCGGGCCTCGACCACGGTCTCGAGCGCGCTCGGGGCGCATTTCAGGAAATCCGGGGTCAGGATCTCGATGGTGGTGTCGGGGCTGCGCTTGCGGATCGCGCGGATCGTCATCGCGAAATGCTCGGCCCCGCCATCCTCGAGGTCGTCGCGGTCGACCGAGGTGATGACGACGTGGTTGAGGCCGAGCTTCTGCACCGCGTCGGCGACCCGGCCGGGTTCGAACAGGTCGAGCGCGTCGGGCCGGCCGGTGGCGATGTTGCAGAACGAACAGCCGCGGGTGCAGATGTCGCCCATGATCATCATCGTGGCGTGGCCCTGCGACCAGCATTCGCCGGCATTGGGACAGCCCGCCTCTTCGCAGACGGTGACGAGCTTGTGCTCGCGCATGATCTTGTGGGTCTCGAAGTAGCCCTTCGACGTCGGCGCCTTCACCCGGATCCAGTCGGGCTTCTTCGGCTGGACGTTGTCGGGCCGGTGGGCCTTCTCCGGGTGCCGTTCGGACGGAATCTTGAGATCGCGCGGGCTCATGCAGGGTCCTCCTGATGAGGCTATCTACTCTGCGAGCGGCGAATTTCCAAGCGGCGCCGCCCCGTGGAAGGCGGCCTTGCGCTGGCTGCATGGCGGCCGGCGAGCCGCCGCCGGGGGCCGGGGCTCAGCCGATGCGGGGCCCGAGCCTGCCCTGTTCGGCGTAGTGGCGGCGCAGCCTTTCGAGCGCGATGCGCAGGACGATCTTGCCCGACCGGGCGGCCCAGCCCATCCGCTTCTCGGCCAGTTCGAGACCTTCCAGGAAACAGCAGCAGCGCAGCGCCACGTCGCCAAGGCCGGGGCCGAGGTCGGACAGCGCCGCGGCGACCCGGGCGCGGGCCGCCTCGGGGGAACTGCCCTCGGACATGCCGCCCAGCCGGACCGGATCATCCGGCGCGATCCGCATCATCGCGTCCCAGTCCACCTCGTCGCCCGCGCCCATGCGGCTGATCTCGAAATCCTCGCGCAGGCGTTCGCCGGCGGCCACGAGCTCGCGGGTGAGGAAATGGCGGCCGTCGCGGTCGCGGCGGCGCGCCAGCCCGGCCAGCGGGCTTTCGGCCATGGGTCCGCGCAGCGCCGTGACCTTGGCGCCGCGATGTCCGGATCCCGCGGCGGGCGCGCCGTCGCGGGCGAACGGGCTCTGGCTCTCTGCGAACCCGAGGGCGAGGTTCTCGGCCCGCGCCAGCAGGCCCTTGAGCGCGGCCCGCCCCGCGGCGGTGACCCGGTAGCGGGTGATCCGGCCCGGCGCCCCGCTCAGGGTGATCCAGTCGCGCAGCGCCAGCTTCTGGGCGATGTCGCGTTCGACCACAGCCGAGCGCGAGGTATCGCCATCGGGCCCCTCGCGCACCACGACCGCCTTGTCCATGTTCTCGGCCGCGGCCAGCACCGCGCCGGTCTCGCACATGCGCCGCAGGATGCGGGCCGCCTCCGCCTCGAACCGCTCGCGGGCCTCCTGCCGCTCGGGTTCGCAGCGCAGCGACACCGGCGCGTCCTCGCCGCGTTCGAGCCCCTGCCGGTCGGCCTGGGTCAGCAGGTCGCCCGACAGCCGCCGGATGCCGCCGTCGATCAGCGGGTCGTCCCGCTGCCCCTCCACCTTGCGGATCTGCCGCAGGATGGTCGAGGCGTGCACGCCCATCGCGCGGGCGACGCCGCGGATCGGCACTTCGATTTCGGTATGCAGCATGTAGTGCCGCACTGCGTCGGGAACCCAGTCCGGCAGCACGAGCACCGTCAGGCGGCGGGTCAATCCCTTGGTCATGAGGTGTCTCCCGATGACGTCTATGGTCCTGCCCCAACAAGCCCCAGTTGTGGATAACCTAGGGTTGTATGGTTAACCGGGCGTTAATTCCGGCTGAAACCAAGGATTATCTTCAAGTTGTAACCATTGATAATCGCACCGTTCTCAGATCGCGAACAATCGGCAACACACGTTAAAGTTGTGTAAATTATGAGGCGGCAAGCACACGCCTTGTCAGATTGACAGTCGCCACTGGGGGCCAGACATGCAAGATCTGCTCACGATGATTTCCAGCCTGCGGCGTCCGTCGCTGCTGATTCGCGCCGCCCGATTCGGGGTCAACGACTACGATCGCGAGCGCCAGTTGCCACGGATCCTGGGCCAGTCCTCCGCGCCGCGGCCGGGACTGGCGGTGATGAAGCTGCTGGAACTGGAGGCCGACCTCGAGGACCGCCGCGCCCGCAAGGCCGCCGACTATTCGGTCGCGCGGCACCTCGACGTCATCATCGCGCTGATGGGCGAGGCCCGGGTCCTGCGGGCGACGTCGGCCCGCGCGGACGGCCTCTGATGCGGCCGGACCCGATCGCCGGCCGCCTTTCCGTTCGCCGCGCCCGCCGGCCGAACTGACAGACGACCGCCGTTCTACCCGAAGGCGTCCGGAACGCTGCGCTTCTTCTCGGCCACGTAGGCGGTCAGGGCCTCCTCGGTCTCCACCGCCAGCGCCGGTTTCTGGTACTGGCCCAGCAGCCGGGTGACACGGGCTGCGGCCAGCGCCTGGGCGTCGCGGCCGCCTTCCTCGGCCCAGGTCTCGTACGGCTTGTAGTCGAGAACCTGGGTTCGCCAGAACGCCTGCTTGAAATTCGCCTGGGTGTGGGCGCAGCCAAGGTAGTGACCGCCCGGACCGACCTCGCGGATGGCGTCCATACCCTGGCCGTTCTCGCTGATGTCGATGCCGCGGGCGAAGTGGTGCAGGACGCCCAGCTGGTCGGCATCCAGCACGAACTTTTCGAAACTGGCGACAAGCCCGCCTTCGAGCCAGCCGCAGGCATGCAGCATGAAGTTCACCCCCGACAGCAGGCCGGCGTTCAGGCTGTTGGCGCTTTCGTAGGCGGCCTGCGCATCGGGCAGCTTGGCGCCGTTGAACGCCCCGGCCGAGCGGTAGGGCAGGCCCATCCGGCGGGCCAGCTGGCCCGCGCCGTAGGTGATCTGCGCCGCCTCCGGGGTGCCGAAGGTGGGCGCGCCCGAGTTCATGTCGATCGAGGTCACGAAGGCGCCGAAGATCACCGGCGCGCCGGGCCGGATCAGCTGGGAATAGGCCACTCCCGCCATCACCTCGGCCAGGACCTGGGTCAGCGTGCCCGCCACCGTCACCGGCGCCATCGCCCCGCCGACGATGAACGGCGACACGATGCAGGCCTGCCCGGCGGCGGCATAGACCTCCAGCGCCCCCATCATCGTCGAATCGAAGGTCAGCGGCGAGTTGATGTTGATGAGCGAGGTCATCACGCAGTTCTCGGCCACGAAGTCCTTGCCGAAGAGGATGCCGCACATCTCGACCGAATCCGCCGCCCGCTCGGGCTCGGTGACCGCGCCCATGAAGGGCTTGTCCGACAGGGTCATGTGGGCCAGCAGCATGTCCAGGTGGCGCTTGTTCACCGCAACGTCGGTCGGTTCGCAGACGGTGCCGCCGGAATGGTGCAGCCATTTCGACATGTAGCCCAGCTTCACGAAGGTGCGGAAATCCTCGATCGTGGCGTAGCGGCGGCCGCCGTCGAGGTCGCGCACGAAGGGCGGCCCGTAGACCGGGGCGAGCACCAGCTTGTTGCCGCCGATCTCGACGTTGCGGTCGGGATTGCGGGCGTGCTGAACGAAGCTGGACGGCGCGGTGGCGCAGAGCTTGCGGGCGAGGCCGCGCGGGATGTGGACCCGTTCGCCCTTCACGTCCGCCCCGGCCGCCCGCCAGCGGTCCAGCGCGCCGGGATTGTCGACGAAGGCGACGCCGATCTCCTCGAGCACGGTCTCGGCATTGGCCTCGATGATCTCGAGCGCCTCCTCGGTCAGAATGTCGAGGGTGGGGATGTTGCGTTCGAGCACCTTCGCGGTGTCGAAACTCACCGCCTGCCGCTCGGCCCGCCGCGCGGCACCGCCGCCGCCCCTGCGCCCTGCCCGCGCCGTATCCGTCATCGCACACCTCTCCCGTTGGTGGGTCGCAACCTCATACGACCGCCCCGGCCCGGCGGGTGAGGGAAATGCGTCCTCCGGGGGGCGAAAACGACATGAACCGGCCCGGTGATCCGGGATTCTCCGCGGCGCCGATGGCGGTCCGGAGTGTTCGACTTGGTGACGGCGCCTCTGCGGTGCTAGGCTCGGCTCCAGCCGATGCCTTTGGGCGCGGCGCGTGACGGTTCCCGGGCGGAGGTTTCGAGGATGGCAAAGGCAGAAACCGGATTCGATCCGCAGGAAGTCCTTGATTTCTGGTTTCCCGACAACGGCTTCTGGGAAACGCCCGAATCCTTTCAGGCATGGATCGAACACCGGATGTATGGTGGCGTCGATGACCACATCTGCGCGAACTGCGCCGCGCTGACCGAGGCCGCGGCGCGCGGCCTGCTGGATCACTGGGCCGAAACCCCGCAGGGACGGCTCGCCCTGCTGATCGCGCTGGACCAGTTTCCCCGGTCGCTCTGGCGCGACACGCCCTCAGCCTTCGCGCAGGACATCAAGGCGACGCGGCTGGTGCTGGAAGGGATCGAGACCGGCCATGTCGCCGCCCTCAAGCCCTGGGAACGGCTGTTCTGCATCATCGCGCTCGGCCATTGCGAGGGGCCCGGCCATCTCGCCCGGATCGACCTGATCGACCAGTTGTCCGAGGGCATCATCGCCGAGCTTCCGCCGGCGCTGGCGCCGCTGGCGGACGGCCTGCGCGCCCAGAACATGCGTTTGCGCGGGGTCATCGAACGGTTCGGCCGGCACCCGCACCGCAACCCGATCTACGGACGGCTCTCGACCCCGGAGGAAGAGGCCTACATCGCGTCGGGCGACTTCCCGCACGTCAGGCAGGACGACCCGGCCTGATCCGGTCCGGGGCTGGCGTCGGGATGGCCGACGGGGCAGGCGATCCGGCTTGCGCGCAGCCGGGCGAGACACTACTGCCATGCGCCATGCGACAGAGCCATGACCGCCTCCTCATCATCGACTTCGGGTCCCAGGTCACCCAGCTGATCGCGCGCCGCCTGCGCGAGCTGAACGTCTACTGCGAGATCCACCCGTTCCAGGCCGTCGACGCCGCCTTTCTCGCCGACTTCGCGCCGAAGGCGGTGATCCTGTCGGGCGGCCCGGCCTCGGTGCTCGACGAGGGCTCGCCGCGGCCGCCGGAAGAGGTGTTCGGCCTCGGCGTGCCGGTCCTGGGCATCTGCTACGGCCAGCAGGTGATGATGCAGATGCTGGGCGGCCGGGTCGAGCGCGGCGGCGGCACCGCCGAGTTCGGCCGCGCCTATGTCACCGAGAAGGGTGCGCTGCTCGACCTGCTGGACGGCTGGTTCACCGAGGGGCGCGAACAGGTCTGGATGAGCCACGGCGATCATGTCGCTGAAATCGCGCCCGGATTCGAGGTTCACGGGGTCTCGCCCAACGCCCCCTTCGCGGTGGTCGCGGACCGCGACCGGCGGTTCTACGCGGTGCAGTTCCACCCCGAGGTCCACCACACGCCGAAGGGGCCGAAGCTCTACGAGAATTTCGTCCGGCTGGCGGGCTTCACCGGCGACTGGACGATGGGGGCCTACCGCGAGGAAGCGGTGCAGCGGATCCGCGAGCAGGTGGGCGACGCCAAGGTGATCTGCGCGCTCTCCGGCGGCGTCGACAGTTCGGTCACCGCGGCGCTGATCCACGAGGCGGTGGGCGACCAGCTGACCTGCGTCTTCGTCGACCACGGGCTGCTGCGCAAGAACGAGGCCGAGGAAGTGGTGGCGATGTTCCGCGACCACATGAACCTGCACGTCATCCACGCCGACGAGGCCGAGCTGTTCCTCGGCGAACTCGACGGCCAGTCCGACCCCGAGACCAAGCGCAAGATCATCGGCCGCCTGTTCATCGACGTGTTCCAGAAATACGCCGGCCAGATCGAGGGCGCGGATTTCCTCGCCCAGGGCACGCTTTATCCGGATGTCATCGAATCGGTGAGCTTTTCCGGCGGCCCCTCGGTCACCATCAAGTCGCATCACAACGTGGGCGGCCTGCCCGAGAAGATGGGCCTGAAGCTGGTCGAGCCATTGCGCGAACTGTTCAAGGACGAGGTCCGGGCGCTGGGCCGCGAGCTTGGCCTGCCGGAGCACTTCATCCGCCGCCATCCCTTCCCCGGCCCCGGCCTCGCCATCCGCTGCCCCGGCGAGATCACCCGCGACAAGCTCGCCATCCTGCGCGAGGCCGACGCGGTCTACATCGACCAGATCCGCAAGCACGGCCTCTACGACGAGATCTGGCAGGCCTACGCCGCGATCCTGCCGGTCCGCACCGTCGGCGTGATGGGCGACGGCCGCACCTACGACTATGCCTGCGCCCTGCGCGCGGTGACCTCGGTGGACGGCATGACCGCCGACTACTACCCGTTCAGCCACGACTTCCTGTCCGAGACCGCGACCCGGATCATCAACGAGGTCCGCGGCATCAACCGGGTCACCTACGACATCACCTCGAAGCCGCCGGGCACCATCGAGTGGGAATGATCCTGCGGCTGGTCCGCGTCGCGGCCGGGCTGCTTCTGCTGACCTTCCTCGCGGTGGCGGGCTGGACCCTGCTCTGGCCCCTGCCCGATCCGTCCGCGCCGCCGCCGCGGGCCGACGCGATCCTCTGCCTCGGCGCCGGGGTCGGCGCGGACGGGTCGATCCCCGAGGCCGCGCGGGGCCGGCTGCGGACCTGCGCCGCGCTCCACGCCGCCGGGGCCGCACCGGTCGTCCTCGTCTCCGAGGGCACCCACCCGGAGGGCACCGTGCCGGGCGCGGTGGCGATGGCCGCCTTCGCCCGCGACCTCGGCGTGCCGGCCGACGCGATCGTCCGGGAGGACCGCGCCCGATCGACGCTGCAGAACGCGCTGTTCGCGCGCTTCCAGTTGCCCGAGGCCCGGACCGTGATCGTGGTGACCGAGACGTTCCACCTGCCGCGCGCCTGGGCCTCGCACCGATGGGCGGGCTTCGACCGGGTCGTCCCGGTCGCCTCGGGCCGGATGCGGCCCGCCGGATGGCCGGACCGGGCCCGGCTCCTGCTGCGCGAGACGCTGGCGATCTGGTTCAACGCCGCCCGCGCCGCGGCCTTCTCGGCCGCCGGGCTGACCGGGATGCCCGCGCCGGCGCGGCTCGGCTGGCTCGAATGACGCCCCGGGCTTGCCGCCGCGGGACCGCCGCGCCAGTTTCGCCGGGACAGGAGACCCGATGACCGACCCGATGATCCGCCTGACCGGCACCCTGACCTGCCCACCGGAGGAGGCCGCCGCGGTCCGCGCCGCGCTGCCGGCCCATGTCGCGCTGACCCGGGCCGAGCCCGGCTGCCTGTCCTTCGAGGTCACCGAAACGGCGCCCGACGTCTTCGCGGTGGACGAGCTGTTCCGCGACCGCGCCGCCTTCGAGGCGCACCAGGTCCGGACCCGGGCCAGCGACTGGTTCGCGGTGACCGCGGGCCATGCGCGGGACTTCACCGTCGAGGAGGTCGGCGGCGCATGACCGACACCCTGCGCGCCGGATTGTGGATGATCGGGGCGATCGTGTCGTTCTCGTCGATGGCGGTGGCCGGGCGCGAGGCGGCGACCAGCCTCGATACCTTCGAGATCCTGTTCTACCGGTCGGTCATCGGCGTCGTCGTCGTGGTCGCGGTCGCGGCGGCGATGGGCCGCCTGGCCGAGATCCGGGCCCGGCGGATGGGCCTGCACGCGGCGCGCAACCTCGCCCATTTCGGCGGCCAGAACCTCTGGCTCTACGCCGTCGCCACCGCGCCGCTGGCGCAGGTCTTCGCGCTCGAGTTCACCACGCCGATATGGGCGCTGCTGCTGGCGCCGCTGATCCTCGGCGAGCGGATCACCCGGCAGGGACTGGTCGCGGCGCTGTTCGGCTTTGCCGGGGTGCTGATCGTTGCCCGACCCGGCCTGACCGAGATCACCCCGGGACTGGCCGCGGCGGCGGGCTGCGCGATCGGCTTCGGGCTCACCGCGCTGTTCACCCGCCGGCTGACCCGGACCGAGAGCGTGACCGCGATCCTGTTCTGGCTGACGGTGATGCAGACCGGCTTCGGGCTGGCCTTCGCGGCGGCGGACGGGGACTTGGCACTGCCCCCGGCCGAAGCGCTGCCGTGGGTGGCGATCATCGCCCTGGCCGGGCTTCTGGCCCATCTCTGCCTCACCATGGCGCTGTCCCTGGCGCCGGCCGCCGTGGTGATGCCGGTGGACTTCGTCCGGCTGCCGGTGATCGCGCTGGTCGGGATGGCGCTCTACGGCGAGGCGCTGGACCTGCTGGTGTTCGTTGGCGGGGCGGTGATCGTCGCGGCGAACTGGATCAACCTGCGGCCGAGGAAATCGCCGCCGGTTGCAGCCGGGCCGGGAATTGCAAATTTGTGACGCCACGGCGCGCCGATTCCCGTGACGCTGCGTAATTGATTGACCGGAATCTCCGCAGACCGCTTAGTCCGTGCCGAGATTTTGACCACCTTCGCGACGGGGACAAGCGAATGAAATCCACTCTGACGGCGCTGGCCGCGCTCCTGGCATCGACCACTCTGGCCTCGGCGGGCGGCATCGAACGCACGCTGAACAACTACGGCATCCTGTTCGAGCAGGGCGACTATGTCGAATTCGGCATCAGCAACGTCAATCCGAACGTATCCGGCGACTATCCCGGCCCGCTCGGCGGCGGGTCGACCGGCAACATGGCCAACAGCGAAACCCTGCCCAGCCTGAGCTACAAGAACCAGCTGACCGACAACATCGCCGTCGGCCTGTTCCTGAACCGGCCCTACGGCGCCAGCGCGGAATACACGATGGGGGCCTATACCGGCCTTGCCGCCGACTGGAAGAGCGCCGGCACCACGCTGGTCCTGAAGTACGACGTCAACGAGAACATCTCGGTCTACGGCGGCGCCCGCTACGTGTCGAGCAGCGCCGACATCGCGATCCCGGCGCTTCTGGCCACCGGCGGGGCGACCACCAGCCCGGCCTTCAACTACACCGCCACCGGCGAACAGGACGGCCAGACCAGCTTTGTCGGCGGCGTCGCCTACCAGCGCCCGGACATCGCGCTGCGGGTCGCGCTGACCTACGAGCAGGGCTTCACCCACACCTTCGCCACCACCGAGAACTCGATCGGCTTCATGCTGTCCGATTTCGAATCGACCACCGAGGTCGAGATGCCGCAGGCGATCACGCTGGACTTCCAGACCGGCGTGGCGGCGAACACGCTCGTCTTCGGCTCGATCCGGCACGTCGAATGGTCGGTCTGGGAAGTCCGTCCGGCGGGCTTCGAGGGCGCCACCGGCGACCGCGTCACCGGCTTCGACAACGACACCACGACCTTCACCCTCGGCGTCGGCCGGCGGCTGAACGAGGAACTCTCGGTCTTCGCGCGGATCGGCTACGAGGAAGCCAAGGGCGGCGAGGCTTCGCGGCTGTCGCCCACCGACGGCAGCCGGTCGATCGGCATCGGCGGCAGCTACCGGATGGACGACATGAAGGTCACCGGCGGCATCCAGTACACCATGCTGGGCGACGCGACCGACGGGTCGACCACCGAGTTCACCGACAACACCGCGGTGAGCGTCGGCCTCAACATCGGCTACTACTTCTGAGCCCGACCGCCCGCGGGCGGACCCGGCACGGCATCCGGCCCCGCGCTGCCGCGCGGGGCCGTTTCGTTTCCTGCCCCCCGCCCCCGCCGCCACAGCGGCATTTGCGCCCCGTTCCGCACGCCGCGTCGCCGCCCCCTCTGGCACAGCCCGCGTCGCCCGGCTAAGGCTGCGGTCATGCGATACGACACCGCCTCCGACTGGACCCTGGCACAGAAGAAGCGCGTGCTGCTCTTCGGCATGTCGGGGCTGGGCAAGACCCGACTCGCCAACCTGCTGCGGCAGGGCGGCGACTGGTTCCACTACTCGATCGATTACCGGATCGGCACCCGCTACATGGGCGAGTTCATCGTCGACAACGCCAAGCGCGAGGCGATGAAGGTGCCGTTCCTGCGCGACCTCCTGCGTTCGGATTCGATCTACATCGGCTCCAACATCAGCTTCCACAACCTCGACCCGGTCTCGACCTATCTCGGCAAGCCCGGCGACCCGGACAAGGGCGGCCTGCCGATCGACGAATACCGCCGCCGGCAGGCGCAGTTCCGCCGTGCCGAGATCGCCGCGCTCGAGGACACGCCCTATTTCATCGACCGGGCGCAGGCGCTCTACGGCTACCCGCATTTCGTCTGCGACACCGGCGGGTCGATCTGCGAATGGGTCGATCCCGAGGACCCTTCGGACCCGGTGCTGGCGCTGCTCGAACGGCATTGCCTGATGGTCTGGATCGAGGGCACCGAGGCCCATACCGAGGAACTGATCCGGCGCTTCGACCGCCAGCCCAAGCCGATGAGCTACCGCGCCGATTTCCTCGATGCCTGCTGGTCGGCCTATCTCGACGAAACCGGCGTGGCCGAGGCCGCGGTGGATCCCGACGCCTTCATCCGCTGGACCTACGCCCGGGCGCTGGCCCACCGGCGGCCGCTCTACGCCGCGATGGCCCGGCGCGGGATCACCGTGTCGGCCGCCGACGTGGCCGCGGTGCGCGACGGCCGGGACTTCGACGCGATG
>JBFKOW010000056.1:0-18383 GCA_041628615.1 Paracoccaceae bacterium
GGTCCGGTTCATCCTCCTTCGCACTATCTGGTTGGGCCTGCACTGCGGATCGCTGACAGGAGTCACGATCATTTCTCTCGACCTCACCGACGAGCTTAGATCGAACGACGACACTGATCGGACGGCGTTGGTCGAGCGGTAGCGACGCTGCTTCGCCAGGTCAGTTTGGTGGCCAGACAATCGGATGTTGATTCGCGTCATCTTGGCTGCGCGCCACGCACTGTCCGAGAAATCGTGTGTCGTCACGCTGTGGGGACCCCGCCAGTTGGCTGATTGGCACCGTTCTGCTGAGCGGACCGCGACCAGCATGTTGAATGCGGAAGGGTCCACTTATCGACATGAACCCGCTCGTTCAGTAAGATCACAACAAGTGATGAGAGGGTGGAGTATGACTTTCAATCGTATCCTGACAGCATTTGCGGGGACGATCGGCCTTGCAGGGCCGGCGCTGGCCGTGACCGTGACCCACGATCAGGCGGCCTTCCTCGGCGCGACTGGAGCGGCGGCTTTGGTGATCCCCAACACCGGGGTGCAGAGCGGCGGTGCCGGAACCATCGGCCCGATCACTTTTTCGATCACCGGCCAATCCACCCAGATCTACTTTGGCCTGCCCGGATCGGAGTGGTCGACCAACATTTCCGGCAACGATATCGCGCTGTCGAGCCCGGAGGACATGCTTATCACCAGTAGCGTGAAGCTCGATGCCTTCGGATTCTTCCTCGACGAGCCGACCACACCGGGCCTCGGCAATACGGACGTCTGTAACGCCGACTGCTTCGACACAACCTTCACCTTCGACGTCTTCAACGGCACCTCATTGGTGGGATCGTTCACCGATGCGCCCGGCGGGACGACGAAGTATTACGGCTTCAGCGGCATGGTCTTCGACCGTATCGTGGTGAACGACGTTACCGGAACAATCGACAACGAGTTCTTCGGTGACTTCGCCTATTCGATTGCGCCGATTCCGCTGCCCGCGAGCCTGCCATTGGCGCTTCTGGGTCTCGGCGCCCTCGCGGCCCTACGGCGGCGGAGAAAGCCCTGACGGGCCCCGATCGGCAGAAGGAGTTCGTCGACCGGCGGGAGTAGTGAATCGGGGGGTCATCGCCGCTTGCGCCCGCCGACATGCTCTGGCGTCTAAGCCGCCATATCTGTCCGTGACGCACCGGACCGGCGCAAGTCCCCGCGATTCTTGGGAATTACCACTCGGAAGGATGTCGCTCCGGTCAACGGCCGGCGCCGCAGCAGAGTCGGGTGTCACGTGTCCTTCCGGCTCGGCTTGAGGTGTCTTTGCCGTGGGACGAAGGATCTTCCGAGGCATCGGTATCACGTGGAGGATGCGGCGACACCGTGAAGACCGAAACAGGTGTCGCCGCGAATTCCAGAACTCAGGTGGAGGACGAGCCCCGGCGGATCTCTTCTCAGGCTTGCTCCAGGGCCTGTCGCGCGATGCGGGGGATGTCGCTGCGGTGCATGCCGAGATCGGCAAGATCGCGATCACTCAGCGCCTGCAGTTCCTCGACCGTCCTTCGATAGACGGCACGTTGGGCAGCATGTCTCCTGAGGGATTCGCGAAGCCATTGAAAACGCGCACTCAACCCGTATCGGTCAGGCTGTGCGAAGTCGAAGCGTGTGTAGGCCATGTCTAGCCTCCTGTGATCTGCCGACGCCGAACTGCGTCGACGATCCAAAAGCTATGCAGATGCTGCGGGCGCACAATCGACATCGTCGAATTGCTGCCATGCAGCAATGTCAGGGCTGGGATCGGGGCATGCCAGTTTCTTGGGCGGGTTGATCAAGCAGCGACCGCACTATGCGAAAGAATCGATGGCTGACCACAGAATGCGCTTGCCATTCGTGAATGTGAATGCTATTGTCACAATCACAGAAGGAGATTGCCATGCCTATGACAGCAAATGAACGGAAGCGGCGCCAATTGGAACGAGAGGAAAGGCGGCTGAAAGCGCTGCCGGACTCGAGCTACGTGTTCCTGAGGACGCCCTTCCACGAGCACCTCGGGCGCGACCCGAACTGGAGTTCGGTCGAGCTTATGTTTGACCTTATGGGCATAGAGCCCCCGGCGTTCGAAGATGATCTCGGCCCCGAGCACTTTGCAGCCCCAGGCTCTCTCGATCCGGATCAAGATCCCTTGGAAGCCTTCGAGAATGCCGAAGGATCAATCGGTCGGGCGGAAATGATGGTGGTCCACCTGATCGACGCCGCCGTGGAACTGGCCTCGATCATCAACCGCTACAAGCTCAGTGAGTTGCAGGCGCGGCGCCAGGAATTCGAGTCATCCGATCTCTCTGACCCCGTGGAAAGAAGGACGGCGCTCGAGGCCGTGACCCAGCTCTCGAAGATCGAGGATGAGCTCCAGAAGAATGTTCGCCGCACGTTTCCCCAATGGCGTGTGAAGGGCATTTAGCCCACCGCATCACGTCAGCCGCGACCGAAGCCCAAGCATCGGAGCGAACCGTGCCGGTCACATGTCGGCGACTTCTGCCTCTCGTGAGCCGCCTCGCGCGGCCTGCTGGTTTCAGTGATCCCTGCACTACTCCTCAGCACCGAAACCCAACTTGATGAACACACCCTATGGACGAGACCGAGTAGATGACAACCAGAGCAAAGATGGCGGCGAAGACCAATACTGAGAGGCCCCTGGTCGGCCTGATCAGGGTGTCGACGTCAAGGCAGGCGATAGGCGGTGGCAGCCTAGCCGAACAGGAGGACATGCTCCGTGGTTTCGCGGCGTCGCTCGGTCGCGACCTCATCGAGATCTACCGCGAGTGCGGCAGTGCCTCCATTTCCCCGAGCAGGCGGCCCGTGCTGCAGGACGCAATCGTTGCCGCCAGGGCGCGCGGGGCAGGCTTGCTCGTTTCGTCAATCGACAGGCTCTCTCGAAACAAGGACGTGCTGCCCCTCCTCCGCGGCATTCGAGTAGTATCCGTCGCCGAGGGCGCGGTCGGCAAGGGACGTCTGGAGCTTCTTCTTCGCCGCGCCGAAGCGGAAAGCACGCGGGCTTCTGAGAATAGCCGGGCGCAGCATGCGAGGAGCAGGGCGTCCGGGAAGACGGCGGCGGCCCCCCGTCATCTGCCGGAAGCGCGCCGGAAAGGAGTGCAGCAAAACATCCTACGGTCTCGCATCCGGATCGAACGGCTGGCGGATGCGCTTGAGCAGCATCCGGATCTCCGGCGCCTGACCCACGCCGGGCGAGCTGCAAGGCTGAACGAACTTGGCCTCAGGAACCTGCGCAACTTGGCGAGCGGCAACTCTGTCGACTGGACCCGGGATGCTCTCCGGGCCATTTGGCCGGTCGTCTGCAGTGAGGTCGCGCGCAGGCGTGCGGCGCGCTGCTGCGGAACCGCTGGGCCGCAACCAGTTTCGTTGGGGGTGCGGCGCCGCTCAGCCGCGAGCACGCGGGTGTTCGCGATGCCGTCGGGCGTCGGATCGACTTCTGGTGATGCCGATATAGCAGAAGCTCAGGGAGCCGTTTCAGAGGCCGCTGGAGACCCGTAGCCGTCGACAGCCCCTTTCCCCGCGGGGCGACCGAAGGGCCGCTCAGCGACGCGGAGAATGCCTCCGTGACTGCAGTGATGGTGAATGCATAAGGCGCCTCGGTCGTTTACCGAGCTCAAAGCCCTCTCAGGAGAACTCAAATGAACGCGGAATCCCACCTTTACATGTCGGTAGAGCAGGTTGCGGCGCGCTTGTCCGTGTCGACAGATACCATCTACCGCTGGAAACGCGAGGGCCGGTTTCCGCGCGCCTACAAAATGAGTCCTGGCTGTGTTCGCTGGAAGCTGACTGATATCGAGGATTGGGAGAACAGTCTGCAGAGCTGCCTGATCTACATGATGGACTTCTGGGACGACTAGGTTTGCGCCGTCAAAAAGCCCTCGCATCTCGCCGGTCGGTCGAGGTGTTCCTTGTCACTCCCCTGAAGCTTCAGGCGCAGACCCGCTTCGGCGGACCGCCTGAAGACCATCGACGAGACGCGACAAGCGCCCGCAGTTTTGGCGGGGTGGTTGGTGGGGCGAATCCGTCGAGTCGCGCAAAGCGCCGAAACTAAAGGAAAAAAATCGGAAAGTGGCAGCCCGTAGGGGAATCGAACCCCTCTTTCCAGGTTGAAAACCTGGCGTCCTAACCGATAGACGAACGGGCCGTGGCCGGTGTAAGCGGCTATCTAGAAAACTGTGTCCGCGGGTTCAAGCGGATTCTCGCGCGGCGGGCGCAAAATCGGACGGGCGGCGTCAGGCCGGGGCGGCGTCCTCCAGCCGCAGTTGCGCCGAGCGCCGGCCCTGCCAGCAATTGACCTCGAGCCTTCCGGCCAGGTGGAACCGGGCGCCGCCGTGGCCCAGCAGGGCGTCCATCAGCGGCGTTTCGGCGGCGCCGAAGGCGATCGCGTCGAGTCCGTTCCCCGCACCGTCGTCCAGCCGCAGCTTCAGGTGCCCGTCGCCGACCACCCGGGCATGGGCGATGCGGGCGTCCGGCACCGCGAAGCGGGGCGCGGGAGCGCCGGCGCCGAACGGGCCGCAGGTCTCGATCGCCTCGACCAGCTCGACCTGCGCCGCGCCCGGCATCAGCGCGCCGTCGAGCCGCAGGTCGGCGGGGCCGCCGGCGCCCGCGCCCTGCCGCGCCAGCAACTCGGTCAGCCGGGCCATCGCCGGTTCGAGCTGGGCCCGGCCAAGGGTCAGTCCGGCGGCCATCCGGTGGCCGCCGCCGCGCTCGATCAGTCCCTCGGCGGCCAGCCGCTGGATCGCCGCGCCGAGGTCCACGCCGCTTACCGACCGGCCCGAGCCCTTGCCGGTGTCGCCCTCGAAGCCGATCACCACCGCCGGCCTGTGGGTCGCCTCTTTCAGTCGCGCCGCGACGATCCCCACCACGCCGGGATGCCAGCCGTCAGCCGCCGCCCAGACCAGCGGCGCGTCCAGGCCCCGCGTCTCGGCCTGGGCCAGGGCAGCGGTGCGAACCGCCGCCTCCACCTCGCGCCGTTCGGTGTTCAGCGCGTCGAGCCGCTGGGCCAGGGCGGCGGCCTCGTGCGGGTCGGCGGTGGCGAGCAGCCGGGCCCCGAGGTCGGCCGCCCCGATCCGGCCCCCGGCGTTGATCCGCGGCCCCAGCACGTAACCGAGGTGGTAGGCGGAGGGGGCGGTGTCGAGCCGGGCGACGTCGGCCAGCGCCACGAGGCCGGGCCGGGACCGCCGGGCCATCACCGACAGGCCCTGCCGGACGAAGGCCCGGTTGACCCCCGTGAGCGGGGCCACGTCCGCCACCGTCGCCAGCGCCACGAGGTCGAGCATCGACATCAGGTCCGGGGTCGGCGCGCCGTCCGCCCGGCGCTGCCGGTTCGCCTCGACCAAGGCGAGGAACACCACCGCCGCGGCGCAGAGATGGGCCAGCGCGCCGTCCTCGTCGGCCCGGTTCGGATTCACCACCGCCAGCGCGGGGGGCAGGGTCTCGGCCCCGAGGTGATGGTCGAGCACCACCACGTCGGCCCCCTCGGCGGCGGCGATCGGGCCGTTGCTCAGGGTGCCGCAATCGACGCAGAGGATCAGGTCGTGATCCCGCGCCAGCGCCGCCATCGCCGGGGCGTTCGGACCGTAGCCCTCGTCGATCCGGTCGGGGACATAGAGTGTCGCGTCCCGGCCCAGCGCCCGGAGCCAGCCGATCAGCAGCGCGGCCGAGGCGCCGCCGTCGACGTCATAGTCGGCAAAGATCGCGATCCGCTGGCCCGCCGCCACGGCGCGGTTCAGCCGGGCCGCCGCGGCCTCCATGTCGCGCAGGGACCGCGGGTCGGGAAGCAGGTCTCGCAGGGCGGGGGCAAGGTACGCCTCGGCGGCGGCGGCCTCGATCACCCCGCGGCTGGCCAGCACCCGCGCCACCGCCAGCGGCAGCGCGCCGCGCTGGGCAAGGGCTTCGGCCTGCCGCTCGATCTCCGGGGCGGGACCGACCCAGCGGCGCCCGGTCAGAGAGGCATCGACGCCGAGAAACGCAATATCTGGTGCATCCTTCATCGCGGACCACGATATCGGATCGACCCGCCGGATGCACTCGATTCGGTCCGACCCGCGGCGCGGGCGGCGTCAGACCGGGTTGCGGTAAGTCATCCGGCGGACCGACCCGGTCTTCGACCGCATCAGGATCGTCTCGGCGGTGAGGAACCCGGGCTCGCGCTTGATCCCGGGCAGGAGCGATCCGTCGGTCACTCCCGTGGCGGCGAAGATCACGTCGCCGGTCACCATGTCGTCGCGGGTATAGACCCGCGAGAAGTTGGTGATCCCGGCCTTCTTGGCGCGCGCCTTCTCGTCGTCGTTGCGGAATAGGAGCTTGCCGTACATCTGCCCGCCCATGCATTTCAGCGCCGCGGCGGCCAGCACGCCCTCGGGGGCGCCGCCGGACCCCATGTACATGTCGATCCCGGTCAGGTGCGGCTCGGCGCAATGCATCACCCCGGCCACGTCGCCGTCGGTGATCAGCCGGATCGCCGCCCCGGTCGAGCGGATCTCGGCGATCATCTCCTCGTGGCGGGGTCGTTCGAGCACGCAGACGGTGATGTCCTCCACCGAGCAGCCCTTGGCGGCGGCCAGCGCCGACACCCGCTCCGCCGGGCTCATGTCGAGGGTGACGACGCCGCGCCGGAAGCCGGGCCCGATGGCCAGCTTCTCCATGTAGACGTCGGGGGCATGCAGCATCGACCCGCGCGGCCCCATCGCGATCACGGTCAGGGCGTTCGGCATGTCCTTGGCGGTCAGGGTGGTGCCCTCCAGCGGGTCGAGGGCGATGTCCACCGCCGGTCCCTCGCCGGTGCCGACCTCCTCGCCGATATAGAGCATCGGCGCCTCGTCCCGCTCGCCCTCGCCGATCACCACCACACCGCGGATGTCGAGCTTGTTGAGCTGCTCGCGCATCGCGTTCACCGCGGCCTGGTCGGCGGCCTTCTCGTCGCCCCGGCCGATCAGGTTGGCGCTCGCCATCGCCGCCGCCTCGGACACCCGGGCGAGGCCCAGCGACAACATGCGATCGTGGAATTCGGAGGGCTGGGTCATGGTCGGGCCTTTCGCTCTGCGCTGCGTCCCCTCTATGGGCAGAGCGGGCGGCGGGAACAAGCGGGGTAGCGCCAACGCCGGCTCAAAGCGCGTCGAGTGTGTCCTGGGCGACGGCGAAGGCGGCGGCGACATGGGCGCCGTCGGCGATCGCATGGTGGACCTCCATCGCCGCGGCGCAGGTGGTGCGCCCGTCGGGCCCGGCGACGAACTTGCCCCAGCTCAGCCGCGGGATGCAGTCGTCGGGTCCGGGCAGGGCGTTGGTCAGGCCGGTGAAATCGACCCAGGGCAGGCAGGACAGGTAGGCCATGTCGTCGCGCGCGCCGGTGTTGGGGACCCGCACGGCGCCGCCGCGGACCGCCGCGATCTCGGCCGCCGCGGCGGCGTCGAAGGCCGGCCGGTCCGGGGTGAAGTCGATATAGCCGAAACCGAAGCCGCCGCCCGGCAGCGCGATGGTCGGCGACAGGGTCAGCCGGTCATGGGTCACGACGCGGTCGCCGGGGCGGAACCGGGTGCGCAGTTCCGGCACCGCGTGCAGGCCGGACGCGAGCGCGAACAGACAGGCCCGGAAGGGCGACACGCCGTCCGCCCGGCGCGCCATCAGCCGGGTCACGTCGAGCCGGACGGTGAGCGCGAAATGCGGCTGCGCGTAGCCGCGGAACAGCCGGTAGGCGGCGGCGCGGGGCCAGGTCGCCAGGTCGATGCGGGTCTCGGTCATGGCGCGCCTTTCTTCGGACCGCAAATATCCCGGGGGTCCTGGGGCAGAGCCCCCGGCGGATCGGCGCGCGGCAGCGCGGCGATCCGCTCAGACCGGTTCGATCCGCAGCGCCACCGGCGCGCCCACCATCACGTCGGTGCGGGCCATCGCGGCCAGCGCCTCGGCGATCCCGGCGGGGGCGGTCTTGTGGGTCACGATCAGCACCGGGGCGGCGGTGTCGGCATGGCCGTACTGGCGCATCCGGTCGATCGAGACGCCGCAATCGCCGAGGATCGCGGCAATCTTGGCCAGCGCGCCGGGTTTGTCGACCAGCGACATCCGCAGGTAATAGGGCGCCGGGATCGCGGCGCGGGCCGGGCGGGCGGCGGCGAGATCGGCGGCCGGCTTGCCGAAGGTCGGCACCCGGATGCCGCGGGCGATGTCGATCAGGTCGCCGAGCACCGCGCTGGCGGTCGGGCCCTCGCCGGCGCCGGCGCCGCGCAGCACCACCTGGCCCACCGCGTCGCCCTCGATCACCACCATGTTGGTGCCGCCCTCGAGCTGGCCCAGCGGCGAATCGGCGGGCACCAGGCAGGGCGACATCCGCTGCTCCAGGCCGCGCCCGGTCATCTGCGCCACGCCCAGCAGCTTGACCCGGTAGCCCATGTCGGCGGCGGCGTGGATGTCCTCGATGGTGACCCGGCCGATACCCTCCAGTTCCACCGCGCCGAAATCGACCTTCGTGCCGAAGGCCACCGCCGCCAGCAGCGACAGCTTGTGCCCGGCATCGATGCCGCCGACGTCGAGTTCCGGATCGGCCTCGAGATAGCCCAGCCCGTCGGCCTCGTCGAAGGCCTCGCGGTAGCTCAGCCCGGCCGATTCCATCCGCGTCAGGATGTAGTTGCAGGTGCCGTTCATCACCCCCATGACCCGGGTGACCTGGTTCCCGGCGAGCCCCTCGGTCAGCGCCTTCATCACCGGGATGCCGCCGGCCACGGCGGCCTCGAAGCGGATCACGTGGCCCGCCGCCTCGGCGGCCTCGGCCAGCGCCTGGCCGTGATGGGCGAGCAGCGCCTTGTTGGCGGTCACCACGTCCTTGCCGGCGGCGATCGCCGCCTCGGTCGCCGCGCGGGCGGCGCCCTCGGACCCGCCCATCAGTTCGACGAAGATGTCGATGTCGTCCCGCCGGGCCAGCGCCACCGGGTCGTCCTCCCAGGCATAGCCGTCGAGACGCACGCCGCGGTCCTTGTCGCGGCTGCGGGCCGAGACGGCGGTGACGGTCAGCGGCCGACCGGCCCTGCCCGCGATCAGGTCGGACCGGCGCTGCAGGATCTTCAGCACGCCGACGCCGACGGTGCCGAGACCGGCGATTCCGAGACGGAGGGGGGTGGTCATGTCGATGGGTCTTTCCCTGCTCAACCGCGCTTCGCACGGCCCTATCGCAAGCGCCCGCTCAGGGCAACGTCAGGGGCGTTCCGCGGAGACCACGCCGGCGCGCATCCGGTCCCGTGCCGCCGCCGGAATCACCGCGCCGCGCAGCGCCGCGGCCCGCGCCCGCAGCGCCGCCGCCCGGGCCTCCAGCGGCGGGCCCAGATCCGGCCCCGGCGCCTCGGCCAGCCTGTCCGCCGCGGCGAGGACCGGGGCGAGCGGCGCCAGCCGCCCCTCGCCCGCGGCGGCGGCGCCGGGCAACAGGTCCGGCGGCGACAGCCGGGGCGGCGCGGTGCAGCCGGCTGCGACCGCCAGAAGGCCGGCAACGGCCGCGAGGAAACGCGTGCGCGGGGTCATGGTCCGGGCGTGCCACGGCGGCGGCGAAAGGGCAAGCGGCGGCTGCCCAAGGCGCTTTGCAACTGAACATCCGTTCAGTTAGATGCGCCCATGGCCCGCAAGACCGGCTCACATTCCGACATCACCGGGCCGCGGGTCCGGCAGGCCGCGCTCGACCTGATCGCGCGGCACGGCTTTGCCGCCGTCTCGATGCGCCGCATCGCCGCCGAGGTCGGGGTCCATGCCGGGGCGCTCTACAACTACACCCCGGACAAGCAGAGCCTGCTGTCCGACCTGATGCGGGGCCACATGGAAGAGCTTCTGGCGGCGCGCGAACGGGCGGCGGCCGAGGTCGCCGGGCGCGGCCCGCTGGAGCGGCTCGAGGCCTTCACCCGGTTCCACATCCGCTGGCACGCGCCGAGAGCCGAGGCGGTGTTCGTGTCCTACATGGAACTGCGCAACCTCACGCCCGCGAACTTCGCCGGGATCGAGCGGCTGAGGAAGTCCTACGAGGACGAGCTCGAGGCGATCCTGCGCGACGGCGCGCGAAGCGGCCTCTTCGCGATCGAGGACACCAAGATCGCGACGCTGGCGATCATCGCCATGCTGACCGGGATGACCAACTGGTACCGCGAGGGCGGCCGGCTCGACGTGGCGGCGATCGAGGCGATCTACTGGGGACTGGTGCGCCGCGCCGTGGGAGTGGAACCCTGACGATGACAGACAGGACGAAAGACCGGACCGAGGTCCTTGCCAGCATCGGCGCCTCGACGCCGCGCCGCTGGTTCGCCACCGCCGTGCTCTGGGCGCTGGCGCTGCTGCTGATCTGGCTGGCGCTCGCGCAGCCGCCCGCGCCGGGCTGGCAGGTCTTCCTGATCGTCACCGGGGCGCTGGCGGCCTGGGTGGCGGAACTGCTGCGCCGGGCGACCCTGCTGCGCGTGGAACTGACCGCCGAGGGCCTGCGCGACAGTTCCGGCCGCGAGATCGCCGCCTTCTCGAACATCCGCAGCGTCGAGCGGGGCGTCTTCGCCTTCAAGCCTTCCAACGGGTTTCTCGTGGTGCTGAAGCAGCGCCGGCCGCGGGTCTGGGCGCCCGGCCTGTGGTGGCGGTTCGGCCGGCGGGTCGGGGTCGGCGGCGTCACCGCCTCGCACCAGGCCAAGCTGATGGCCGAACAGATCGCGCTGCGGCTGGCCGAGGCGGAGCGGGGCGGGGCGGATCCGTCGCGGGACTGATCCGCCGCGGGACTGATCCGCCGCGCGGTCAGCAGGTGGCGGATTCGGGCCCGCCCTCTTCGACCGGGTTCCAGCAGATCTGGTCGGTGAACCGGGGCCGGACCGGGATGAAGGTATCGAAGCGCACCGCCGGCAGGCCGACCTGGAACGGCGGCTCGTAGATGGTCCAGCCCTCGACCAGGATCAGCCGTTCGTTGTCGGGCAGCCCGTCGGGCAGCCGGTTGCGGAAACCGGGGGTGGTCAGTTCGGCGTTCGACAGTTCCGGGGCGCCGCCCTTCCGCTCGCTCCACACCATCACGTACTTGTTGTTGTCCGCGTCCCAGCGCAGGATCGACAGCCGGAACTGGGTCGGGTTCCGGTCGTTCGTCATCATCCCGTGCAGCTGGTAGAGGGTCTCGAGGTAGTTGGGCGTGATGTAGTGCATCTCGCGGCTGACCATGTCGGCGATGGCGAAGCCCGCCTTGTCGGTCAGCGACTGCGACCGGAAGCTGTCGAAGTAGACGAACATCCCGAGGTAGACCCAGGCGAGCAGGGGGAACACGACCACCGCCTCGACCGAGAGACTGGCCTGTTCGTCGGCCCGGAAGCGGGCGATTGCCGATCTGATCTGTCCCAGCATCTGTCTGCCTTGCCCTTGCCTGTGCGCGCGCCGCGCCCCGATCAGTGAATCAGCCGCAGTTCGTTGACCTGCCGCGCGATGGCGCGGAAGGCGTCGCCGATCTCCGGCCCCGCGACCCGGTAGAAGTAGAACGGCGACGAGGCGCAGTTCTCCATCACCGCGGCGGAATCGTCGGTCACCTCGAACCCGATGGTGTAGATCAGGACGCCGTAATTCTTGGCCGCGTCGCAGATGACGTCCAGCCGGGCGTCCTTCTGCGATCCCGAGATCGACCAGCGGATGTCGGTGACCCAGTCGTAGAAATGGTCGGCGTTCCAGAACTGCGCGTAGTGGTGGTACCAGGCGTGGTAGCGCATCGACACGCGGTCGTAGAGTTCGTCGTAGCGCATCACCATGGTGCCGTTCTGGATCGTCCGGTTGGCGTAGGTCTCGCCCCAGTTGACGCCGGTGTCGTCGATCGACGGATCGTCGTCCCAGAGCTGGCCGTCGCCGTCGTCGTCGTCGTCGGACCCGACCACGTAGTCGGCGTTCGGATCGTGCAGCCCGTCATTGTTGCGCCGCCAGAAATCGCCCTTCGGGCTGATATGGAACAGGTGCGGAACGAAGTAGGTCTCGTTCGAGTCTCCGTCACCGTCGCGGTCGCCGTTCTCGTTGCCGGGGATGTAGAAATGCCCGGTCTCGGGATCGACCCGGGCGGTCGACCAGCCGTCGCGGATCGAGTTGGTGAGCCGGTATTCGGTGGTGTTCACGCCGTCGGTCATCACCACCATGATCTTCAGCGACGCGCCGGTCGTCTGTTCGTAGGGACGACCGTTGAACTCGGGCGGAACGATGCCGTCCGCCACCAGCCCGGCGATCACCGGCTGGGCGTCGTGGTGCAGCAGGGCGGTGCCCCATTTCACCCCGATCTCGATCGAGGTGTTGCCGCCGGCGGTCAGCGCGTCGATGTGGTTGCGCAGGTCCGCCTCGACGTTCGAGAAGGTGAGAACCTCGGAGCCCGGATCGTTGCGGCAGACCATCAGGCTCTGGGTGTCGCCGTGCATCGGCCCCCAGTAGTACCAGGGGTCGAAATGCGAGGTCTGGGCGAGGGTCTCGGTCGTGGTGATCGACGGATTGTTGTAGTCGCTCGCCGAGAAATCGACACAGGTGCTCTCGTCGTGCTGCCAGTCGACGGTGAACTCCTCCATCAGCGCCAGCCCGACATCGACCTGGGTCGAGTAGGGGACGATGGAGATCGAGATGTCCTCGTGGTCGCCCTCGGAATAGATGATGTCGATGAAGTCCTTCGCTGCGGCCTGCATCTCCTGCAGCTTGTTGTTCCAGCCCATCGAGCCGGAGATGTCGAGGACGAGGGTGATCTCGATGTCCTCGACGCTCTCGGTCGCGGTGGCGTAGGTCTGGGTCTCCATCGTGGTGATGCCGATCATGTTGGCGAACATCATCGGCACCGTGGCCGAGGCGTTGGCGTTCACGGTCCGCGCGTTCAGCCCGCCGGTCACCACCGTCGGTTCGTTCAGGAACTGCAACATGCCGTTGATCTGGAAATAGTTCTGCACCACGTCGGCGGGTGGCTGGGTCTGGTCGAGGTCGGCGGCGGCGAGGATGGCCCGGTCCAGCGTGTTCTGGATCCGCGACCGGGTCACCTCGTAGCGCATCATGTCGACGGCGAAGCCGCCGATCATCAGCATCATCACGAACAGGTAGAGCGAGAAGATGACGAAGCTGCCGTCCTCGTCGCGGCGGAAGGCGGCGAGGATGCGGCGCTTGGCGGGGGTCAGGCGGGGCAGCTTGGTCATGGTCAACCGGGCTCCATCACGAAGATTGAGGTGGAGACGAGCGCGTAGCTTTCGCCGTCTTCCTTCGGCATCTGGAATCCGAGCCCGGCAAGCGGGAACATCGGCTCGAACAGGGCGCAGATCCGAAGCACCATCAGGTCGTTCGAATCGCCGTTCTCGAAGTTGCGCATCGGCGCCGCGGGGTCGTTGCGGTCCACGCAGTCGGCCCGTGCCGGCAGTTCCGACCAGGCGCGCGGCTCGATGCGGACCATCTCGACCTTCACGTTGTCGAGGCAGTTCGGAATGATCCCGGCGCCGTTGCAGACCATCTGCTTCACGTCGCTGGCGTCGACCGTGTTCGAGGTGCCCAGCCGGATCGCCCGGACCGTCACGTCGAGGCCGCGCTCCAGCATCACGTAGCGCACCATCATCATGCCGCTCTCGAAGGCGTTGAAGAACATCAGCATGATGAGCGGGAACAGGATGACGAACTCGATCGTCGAACTGCCGTCTTCGCATTGGCGCAGCCGAAGCACCCGCGACATGCCCGGCATCCGGGCGACACGGGCCAGAACCCTGGTTCGCAGGCCCCGGGGCGTCGGTCTCGTCGTCTCTGCCTGTCCCTGCATCGGTCTACGCGGGCTCCTGATCGCGGTTCGGCTTGCGCCGCCGATCACCCGCACCGGGAGCGGCACGGTTCGGGGGTCTGCGACGGAGCGGTTCTGTCAGCCAATCCGGGCAAGAATAGGGCCGCGATCAGCGGAAATCTGGTCGATTGGAGATGGAGGCGAAACAGTCGCCAGCCCCCGCTGCATTGTCGGTCGTTAACGAACAATTCACCCCTGGGGCAAAACCGGGGCAGGGCTGGGCGCGGTCCGCTGCCGGTCCGTGATGGCCCGTCGGAGCCGCGCGGCAGGCGTTCACAAACTGCCCAAAGTTGTGGCACCGCCCCCCGAATCGTGCTGACCTGCCCGGATCGGCACAGCCACAGCGAAAGGCCCGAGGATGACGATCAAGGAACCGAGTTTCCGCGAAAGCGTGGACATCATGTTCAACCGCGCGGTGCGTCTCATGGACCTCAGCCCCGGACTCGAAGAGAAGATCCGGGTCTGCAACGCCACCTACGTCGTCCGCTTCGGCGTCCGCCTGCGCGGCGCGATCCATACCTTCACCGGCTACCGCAGCGTCCATTCCGAGCACATGGAGCCGGTCAAGGGCGGAATCCGCTACGCGCCGCAGGTCAACCAGGACGAGGTCGAGGCGCTGGCGGCGCTGATGACCTACAAGTGCGCCCTGGTCGAAACCCCGTTCGGCGGCTCCAAGGGCGGGCTCTGCATCGACCCGCGCGAATGGGAAGAGCACGAGCTGGAACAGATCACCCGCCGCTTCGCCTACGAACTGGCCAAGCGCGACCTGATCAATCCGGCGCAGAACGTGCCCGCCCCCGACATGGGCACCGGCGAACGCGAGATGGCGTGGATCGCCGACCAGTACCGCCGGATGAACACCACCGACATCAACGCCAATGCCTGCGTCACCGGCAAGCCGGCCCATGCCGGTGGCATCCAGGGCCGGGTCGAGGCGACCGGCCGGGGCGTGCAGTACGCCCTGCGCGAGTTCTTCCGCCACCCCGCCGACGTGGCCAGGACGGGCCTGTCCGGCGATCTCGAGGGCAAGCGGGTGATCGTGCAGGGCCTCGGCAACGTGGGCTACCACGCCGCCAAGTTCCTGCAGGAGGAGGACGGCGCCAGGATCATCGGCATCATCGAACGCGACGGTGCGCTCTACGACGAGGGCGGTCTCGACGTCGAGGCGGTGCGCGGCTGGATCACCCGCCACGGCGGGGTGATGAACTTCCCCGGGGTGCGCAACCACGCCGAAGGCGCCGTGGTGCTGGAATCCGAGTGCGACATCCTGATCCCGGCGGCGCTCGAAGGCGTCATCAACCTCGGCAACGCCGACCGGATCAAGGCGCCGCTGATCATCGAGGCCGCCAACGGTCCGGTCACCGCCGGCGCCGACGAGATCCTGCGCCAGAAGGGCGTGGTCATCATCCCCGACATGTATGCCAACGCGGGCGGCGTGACCGTGTCCTACTTCGAATGGGTCAAGAACCTGTCCCACATCCGCTTTGGCCGGATGCAGCGGCGGCAGGAGGAGGCCCGCCACCAGCTCATCGTCGACGAACTGGAGCGGATCAGCCGGGACAGTTCGATCAACTGGACCCTCGCGCCCGATTTCAAGGACCGCTACCTGCGCGGCGCGGGCGAACTGGAACTGGTCCGCTCGGGCCTCGACGACACCATGCGCGCCGCCTACCAGTCGATGTCGGAAACCTGGCACAGCCGAAAGGACTGCGACGACCTGCGCACCGCGGCCTACCTCGTCGCCATCGACCGGGTCGCCAAGAGCTACAAGGCCAAGGGCCTATGATCGGCGGGGGCCCGGCGCCGCGCCGGCCCCCGCCTCCGGACGCCATGAACTGTATCAATTCGACGCGGAAAGGCCGGAATGCCGTCGCCGCGTCGTCACACATTCATCGGAATCGTTACTCATCCTCGGGTGCAGGCAACTGACTCTTGGAAGGTGTGAGACGACAGATGGCCCGGTTCAGCAATATCCGAAAGAAGTTCCGCAGGGATGAGGACGGCAGCGCCACCATCGAGGCGGTGCTCTGGCTGCCCGTATTCTTCATCCTGTTCTGCGCCGTGGTGGACGTCTCGTTCGTCTTCCACAAGCAGGCCGAGGCCTACCGAGTGGTGCAGGATGCCAACCGTGCCTTCTCGGTCGGCCGCATCGCCAGCACGGCCGACACCGAGGACTTCATCGAGACCATGGTGCAGCATCTCAGCCCCGGCGCCGCGGCGACCACCTCGGTCTCGAACGGCATCATCCTGAGCCAGCTGTCGCTCCCGGTCGAGGATCTGGACGCGACCGGGTTCTTCAGCTGGCTGACCGGCTACAATGTCGTGGTCGCGTCCGAGCATTTCCTCGAATTGTAGGGCTCACATCATGACACTCCCGAACTTCAGATCGACGTGGCTGCAGACCGCCGGCCGCTTGCGGCGGGACGAGGCGGGCGCACTCACCACCTTCGGCCTTTATATCTGCGCCGCGATGGCCATCGTCGGCGGCATCGCCATCGACTACCAGAACCTGATGACCGTCCGTGCCCAGCTCCAGGTCACCGCCGACGCCGTGGCCCATGCCGCCCTCTACAACCGCGAGACGATGGATCCCGACGACGCCAAGGAGGCGGCGATCGCGCTCGTGCAGTCCACCCAGCCCAACGCCAAATACGGCGACGTGCTGCTGCCCGACGATATCATCTTCGGCACCTACGACATCGCCGACGACAAGTTCTACGCCGATCCCAACGGCACCGAGGCGGTGCTGGTGTCCACCGCCCGGCTGCTGGAACGGGGCAACCCGGTCATCGGCCACCTGATGCAGTTCGTCGGCTTCGACACTTTCGACGTGCGCACCAACTCGATCTTCGTCACCTACCAGCCGCCCTGCTTCCGCGAGGGATTCGTCGCCGAGGACGTGGTCGACATCCAGTCCAACAACGCGTTCTACAACGGCTTCTGCATCCATTCGAACACCTACGTTTCGGTGAACTCGAACAACTTCTTCGAGCCGGGATCGGTCGTGTCGATGCCGGACACGACCCTTCTGGACCTGCCGAATTCCGGCTTCGAAACCAACGAGGGACTGCGCCAGGCTCTGCGGAACGGGGTCTACCGGCTGCGCCTTCTGAACCGCATCAACCACGAGATCGACGAGATCATGACCTTCGGCAGCGAGCGGATGCCGGCCTACATCAACGGCCCGCTGGTGCACGCCCTGCACGGCAAGCAAATCAAGGCCTCCGATCTGGTCCAGAACGCCTACAACCGCATCACCTGCAACGGCAACTCGATCACCATCACGCCGGACGTGCCGCTGCAGAACATGGTCGTCCATACCCCCTGCGAGGTGACCTTCGGAAACGGCACCGTCCTCGACAACACCATCTTCATCACCACCGCGACCCACCAGGACTACGCGGTCAAGGGCAGCCACATCCAGGTCGGCCGCGACGACAACTGCGCCGACGACGGCGGATCGATCATCATCTCGAAGGGTGGCATGACCTTCGCCTCGAACCTCAAGGCCTACGGCGCGCAGCTCCTCGCGCTCGGCAATATCGAGTTCGCGGCCAACGCCGACGGGATCGAGGGCGCCTCGTTCATCTCGGGGATGACGATCTCGGGCACGTCCAACATGACCATGGGCTTCTGCGGCGGCGGCATGGACCACACGCTGCAGGCCGACTACTTCCGTCTCGCGCTCTGACCCCGGCCGCCCCCCCGGCGGGGGCGGCGCCGTTTCCCCGGCCGTCGATAATGCGCCATCCGGCGTCGCGTCCGGCCATTGAAGCCGGGCGGTGAAGTTGCTTTTCTCGTGCGGGCACGCAGGGGAGCCGCCCGTGGCCTATTCCGCCTTCCGCATCGTCAGGGAAGCCCTGTCCGGCCAGCGCGGCTGGAAACCGGTCTGGCGCGACCCCGACCCGAGACCCGCCTACGACATCGTCATCATCGGCGGCGGCGGGCATGGGCTGGCCACCGCCTTCTACCTCGCCAAGGAACACGGGCTGACCAACGTCGCGGTGCTCGAGAGGGGCTATCTCGGCGGCGGCAATGTCGGCCGCAACACCACGATCGTGCGGGCGAACTACTGCCTGCCCGGCAATTCCGAGTTCTATTCCCATTCGCTCAAGCTCTGGGAGGGGATGGAGCAGGAGCTGAACTTCAACACGATGATGTCGCAGCGCGGGGTCATCAACCTGTTCCATTCCGACGGCCAGCGGGACTATGCCGCGCGGCGCGGCAACGCGATGGCGGCGCAGGGCGACGACGCGATCCTGCTCGACCGCGCCCAGATCCGCGAACGGCTTCCCTTCCTCGATCACGACAACGGCCGGTTCCCGATCTACGGCGGTCTCTACCACCCGCGCGGCGGCACCGCCCGGCACGACGCCGTGGCCTGGGGCTATGCCCGCGGCGCGGACCGGCGCGGCGTCGACCTGATCCAGAACTGCGAGGTCACCGGCATCGACATCGCGAACGGCAAGGTCAGCGGGGTGCAGACCACGCGCGGCGCGATCCGGGCCGGCAAGGTCGGCATCGTGGTCGCGGGCCGGTCGGGGCAGGTTGCGGCGCTGGCCGGGATGCGCCTGCCGATCGAGAGCCACGTCCTGCAGGCCTTCGTCAC
>JBFKOW010000057.1:0-18133 GCA_041628615.1 Paracoccaceae bacterium
CCGCTCCGCCGCCTCGCGGATCCGGGAGCGGTCGCGGTCCCCGAGCCAGGACAGGTCCTCGATCTCGAGCGTGGTGAGCGCGTCGCGCTGGGGCACGAAATACCGGCGCAGCACGATGGCGCTGCGGCGCAGGGCGGACAGTCGGGCGCGGGGGATCTCGGCGCCGGGATCGAGGATCAGCTCCTCGAGGTCGTCGATCCGTTCGTTGAGCGCGGTCACCCCCGGTTCCGCCCGGTCGGTGAGCCGCAGGCTCAGCCGGGCGACGAAATCGCCGACCGACACCGGCGCCTCGCCGCGCTCGATCGAGCCGCGCAGGTCGGAAATGGCGTGCAGCGGCCGGCGCGAAACGCCGACGACCCGATCCGATTCAAGCCAGAGCCGCACCGAGATCATGTCCTCGGGTTCGGCGCCCGGATCGAGGTTCACGCCGCGCAGGTTCAGGAACACGCCGTTGCCGTGCACCGTGCAGCGGGGTCGGGTCTCGTCCGCGGTGAGCGCGTCGATCACGAACCCGTCGAGGCCCTGCGCCGCCAGCCGCTCCGCCGTGCCGGGGCTGTCGCGGCGCAGGTGATACCAGACGAAGCCGCCGGCCGGCGCCGGCACGGGCCGTTCCCCGGGCCGGATCGGGCGGGCCCCGCCCCTGCCGTCGAACAGGACGGAGAAGCCGTCTTCCGGCCCGTTGCGGTCTTCTGCGTTCATCGCGGCCCCTTCCGTCGGCGGTGCGCCGTCCTCCGGGGCAGACTAGCGCCCCGGCGGCCGGCAGTGGGAAAAACCTCGCACCCGGCGCCGCCGTGTCGCGGCACCGATTTCCGCGGGCCACGGCCGCCGGGAACGTGCTAGACCGGGGGCGCGGCCCCGCCGGGGCGACAGATCCACGAGCGCGGACCCATGCCCCAGCCACGCATCGCCCGGAACCGGGCCTGGTTTCTCATCCTGCCGGCCTTCGCGGTCCTCGCCATCGGTGGCATCGCCCCGATCCTGACCGCCATCAACTACTCGCTGCACGACAGCTTCGGCGGCGACCGGTTCATCTGGGTCGGGCTGCGCTGGTACGAGGAGATGCTGCGCGAGGCCGAGTTCTGGGCCGCCCTGGGCCGCACGCTCGGCTTCTTCGCCGCCTCCCTCGCGCTTCAGATCGCGCTCGGCATCGCGGTGGCGCGCAAGCTCTATCACGTGCAGCTGCGGCCCGAGCTGCTGATCCCGCTGCTCAGCCTGCCGCTGCTGACGCCGTGGATCGTGGTCGGGTTCCTCTGGCGGCACATGATGCAGCCCGAGATCGGCCTGTTCGGCACCGCGCTCACCGCCGCCGGCCTGCCGCCCGACCTCAACGACAGCGCGACCTGGGCCTGGGCGGTGATCCTCGCGATGGATGTCTGGCACTGGACCGGGATCGTGGTGATCCTGTGCTATGCCGGGTACCTGTCGATCCCGCGGGCGCATTTCCAGGCGGCGAGCATCGACGGCGCGAACGCCTGGCAGACCTTCCGGCACATCGAGCTTCCCCGCCTGCGCACGGTGCTCATCATCGCCGCGCTAATCCGGATGGCGGACGGCCTGATGATCTACATCGAGCCCTTCATGGTGACCCGCGGCGGTCCGCACATGGCCACCACCTTCCTGTCGCAGGACATCATCCAGACCGGCCTTCTCGAATTCAACCTCGGCCACGCGGGCGCGTCGTCCGTGGTCTACCTGCTGGTGGTGGTGCCGCTGGCCTGGGCGCTCTACCGGGCGATGGGGCGGGACCGATGACCGGGCCGCGCCGCCGCTGGTCGGGGACCGTCGCACTGTTCCTCGGCTTCACCCTGTTGCCGATCCTCTGGCTCGGGGTGCTGAGCCTGCAGCCCAACCACGTCAGCAAGGCGGAGATGAACCTGCTGCCCGCGCCCGTGACGGCCGAGAACTACCTGTTCATCCTCACCGAGCCGGACTGGGTCCGGGGCTTCGCCAATGCCGCCATCTACGTCACCCTGAACGTCGCGATCACCCTCGCGGTGGCGCTACCGGCGGCCTACGGGTTCTCGCGGTTCCGGTTCTTCGGCGACGGCCAGGTGTTCTTCCTGGTGCTGGTGTTCCGGATGGTGCCGCCGGCCATCGTCATGCTGCCGCTGGTGCAGATGTATTCGGCGGCGGGCCTGCTCGATACCCACCTGTCGGTGGCGCTGGCCCATTGCCTGTTCACGGTGCCGATCGCGATCTGGATCCTCGAGGGGTTCATCTCCTCCGTGCCCCGCGAGCTTGACGAGGCGGCAAAGGTCGACGGCCATTCCGGGGTCGGGTTCTTCTTCCGTGTCCTGCTGCCCCAGATCCGCACCGGGATCGCGGTCACGGCATTCCTGTGCTTCGTCTTTTCCTGGGCCGAGTTCACTCTCGCCAACGCCCTGACCACGGTGGACAGCAAGCCGATCGGGGTGGTGATGAAGATCGTCGCCTCGCCCACCGGGGCGGTTCATGTCGGGATCGCGGCGGCGGCCAGCATCCTGATGCTGCTGCCCGGCGCGGTCTTTGCCTGGCTGCTGCGCCGCCACCTCGCGCGGGGGTTCTCGCTCGGCCGGCTGGGCTGGTAGGCCGGCGGCGCGCCGGGTCAGCGCGCCCCCATCCCGCGCGACAGGTCGGCGGCGGCCGCGACGACCGCCTCGGCGAGCGTCGGCGTGGCCGCCTCGGTGATCCGGCTGGTCGGCCCCGAGACCGAGATCCCGGCGATCACCTCGCCATGCACGTCGAGGATCGGGGCGGCGATGCAGCGCATCCCGAGGTTTCTCTCTTCCCCGTCGATCGAGTATCCCCGCGCCCGGGTCCGGTCGAGGTCCTGCTCGAGCGCATCAACGTCGGACAGGGTGTGCGGCGTGTAGCGTTCCAGCGCGGAGGCCGACAGGATCCGCCGCCGCCGCTCCACAGGCATGTGCGCCAGCAGCACCTTGCCGATCCCCGAGGCGTGCAGGCTCGACGCGGTGCCGGGCGGAAAGAAGGCGCGGATCGTCGCGTGGGTCTCGACCTGGCTGAGGAACAGCACGCTGCCGTTGCGCTCGATCCCGAGGTTGGCGGTCTCGCCGGTGGCCTCCATCAGCCGCCGCATCACCGGGCGGGCCCGCTCGACCAGCGAGGTCCGGCGCAGGAAGGCGGACCCGATCAGGAACGCACGCGGGCCGATATGCCAGGTCTGCTGCGCCGGGTCGAAATCGACCAGTCCGCGGCCCTCCAGCGTGACCAGCACCCGGTAGACCGTGGCCGGGGCCTGCGACAGGTCCCCGGCAAGGTCCGACAGGGTGGCGCCGCCGAGCACGCTCAGCCGGTCGAAGACGAGCATCGCCCGGTCGAGCGACTTGATCGTGTTCTGCGCCGTCTTGTCGTGCCAGTCGCGGGGCCGGCCGCGCGGCCTCCGGTCGGGCGATTCCGTGGTTCCGGGGATGTCCATCGGCGGCTCCTGCAAATTTCCGAAATCTATTTTCGCGATATGAAAAATATAAACCTCTGACAAGCCTGATCTTTCGCGGTCTGCCGGGAAACGAAAAACGATTTCAAAAAAATTGCGGAGTCCCGGTGCGCTGGTCTATCCCCGGCTCAAAGCAGGAGGAGCTGCCATGAGTTTCCAGAACCCGGTCTTCATTCCCGGCCCGACGAACATCCCCGAGTCGATCCGCAAGGCCTGCGACATGCCGACGATCGACCACCGGTCCCCGGTGTTCGGCACCATCCTCCATCCCGCCCGCGAGGGCGTCCGCAAGGTCCTGAAATCCGAGACCGCCGAGGTCTTCATCTTCCCCTCCACCGGCACCGGCGGCTGGGAGACGGCGGTCAGCAACACCCTGTCGCCCGGCGATACCGTCCTGATTGGCCGCAACGGCATGTTCAGCCACCGCTGGATCGATCTCTGCCAGCGCCACGGCCTTACCGTCGAGGTGGTCGAGGCCCCGTGGGGCGCCGCCCTGCCCGTCGATCGCTACGCCGAGGCGCTGGCCGCCGACAAGGGCCACAGGATCAAGGCCGTCCTCGCCACCCACAACGAGACCGCCACCGGGGTCCGCTCGGACATCGGCGCGATCCGCGCCGCGATGGACGCCGCCGACCACCCGGCGCTGCTGATGGTCGACGGGGTCAGCTCCATCGGCTCGATGGACTTCCGCTTCGACGAGTGGCGGGTCGATATCGCCGTCACCGGGTCGCAGAAGGGCTTCATGCTGCCTGCCGGGCTCGCCATCCTCGGCTTCAGCCCCCGCGCCGTCGCCGCCACCGAGACCGCCCGCCTGCCGCGCACCTTCTTCGACATCCGCGACATGGCGAAGGGCTACAAGGCCAACGCCTATCCCTACACGCCGCCCGTCGGGCTGCTGAACGGGCTGAAGCTGGCGACCGACATGCTGCTCGCCGAGGGGCTGGAGGCGGTCTTCGCCCGCCACCGCCGGATCGCCGGGGGCGTCCGCGCCGCCATCGCCGCCTGGGGCCTGCCGCTCTGCGCCGAGACGCCCGAGATTGCCTCGGACACGGTCAGCGCGATCTGCACCCCCGAGGGCTTCGACGCCACCCGGATCGTCAGCCACGCGATGGAGACCTACGGCGTCGCCTTCGGCACCGGCCTCGGCGAGGTCGCCGGCAAGGTGTTCCGCATCGGGCACCTCGGGTCGATGACCGACGTCATGGCGCTGTCCGGGATCGCCACCGCCGAGATGTGCATGGCCGACCTCGGGCTCGATATCCGGCTGGGTTCGGGTGTCGCCGCCGCGCAGGAGCACTACCGTAAGGGAACCACCGCAACGCTGGACAAGGACGCCGCGTGATGAAGGACACCGCCGAGATGCAGATCCCCACCTACCAGGACGTGCTCGACGCGCACGAGCGCATCCGTCCGCACATCCACCGCACCCCGGTCCTGACGTCGAGCTACTTCAACGAGCTGGTCGGTGCCGAGCTGTTCTTCAAGTGCGAGAACTTCCAGAAGGCCGGCGCCTTCAAGGTGCGCGGCGCGTCGAACGCCGTCTTCGGTCTGGACGACGAGATGGCGAAGCGCGGCGTGGCGACCCACAGTTCCGGCAACCACGCGCTGTCGCTGTCCTACGCCGCCGGCCGCCGGGGCATCCCCTGCAACGTGGTGATGCCGCGCACCGCGCCGCAGGCCAAGAAGGACGCGGTGCGCGGCTACGGCGGCATCATCACCGAGTGCGAGCCGTCCACCTCGTCCCGCGAGGCGGTGTTCGCCGAGGTGCAGGCCCGGACCGGCGCCGAGTTCGTGCACCCCTACAACGATCCGCGCGTGATCGCCGGGCAGGGCACCTGCTCGCGCGAGTTCATGGAGCAGACCGGCGGCGTCGACATCATGGTCGCCCCGATCGGCGGCGGCGGGATGATCTCGGGCACCTGCCTGACCCTGTCGAACATCGCCCCCGAGGTGCAGATCATCGCCGCCGAGCCCGAGCAGGCCGACGACGCCTACCGCAGCTTCAAGGCCGGCCACATCATCGCCGACGACGCGCCCGACACCATCGCCGACGGACTCAAGGTCCCGCTCAAGGAACTGACCTGGCACTTCGTGTCGAACCACGTGACCGACATCCTGACCGCCAGCGAGCAGGAGATCATCGACGCGATGAAGCTGACCTGGCAGCGGATGAAGATCGTGATGGAGGCGTCCTGCGCGGTGCCGCTGGCCACGATCCTCAAGAACAAGGACCGCTTCGCCGGCAAGCGCGTCGGCGTGATCGTCACCGGCGGCAACGTCGACCTCGCCAAGCTGCCGTGGATCACCGGCGCCTGACCCCTTGCGCGGCCCCGGCCGTGTCCACCCCCATCCACCCGAGACCGGAGTGACCAAGATGAAAGACTTCACCAACCTCGACGATTTCGAAGTCGGCTACGACATCCCCGCCCTGCCCGGCATGGCCGAGGCCGAGATCCAGACGCCCTGCCTGATCCTCGATCTCGACGCGCTGGAGCGGAACATCCGCAAGATGGGCGACTACGCCAAGGCGCACGGCATGCGCCACCGGGTGCACGGCAAGATGCACAAGTCGGTGGACGTGGCGAAGCTGCAGGTCGAGCTGGGCGGCGCCTGCGGCGTCTGCTGCCAGAAGGTGTCCGAAGCCGAGGTCTTTGCCCGCGGCGGCATCAAGGACGTGCTGGTGTCGAACCAGGTGCGCGAGCCCGCCAAGATCGACCGGCTGGCCCGGATGCCGAAGCTCGGCGCGCGCACGATCTGCTGCGTCGACGACATCGCCAACGTCGCCGACCTGTCGGCAGCCGCGGTCAAGCACGGCACCCAGATCGAATGCCTGGTGGAAATCGACTGCGGCGCGGGCCGCTGCGGCGTCACCGCCACCCCCGCAGTGGTCGAGATCGCCAGGGCCATCGAGGCCGCTCCGGGACTGAAGTTCGCCGGTATCCAGGCCTACCAGGGCGCGATGCAGCACCTCGACTCCTACGACGAGCGCAAGGCCAAGATCGAGATCGCCGTGGCGATGGTGAAGGACGCCGTGGACACGCTGAAGGCCGAGGGCATCGAGTGCGACATCGTCGGCGGCGGCGGCACCGGATCCTACTATTTCGAGTCCACGAGCGGCGTCTACAACGAGCTTCAGTGCGGCTCCTACGCCTTCATGGACGCGGATTACGGCCGCATCCTCGACAAGGACGGCAAGCGCATAGACCAGGGCGAGTGGGAGAACGCTCTGTTCATCCTGACCAGCGTGATGAGCCACGCCAAGGCCGACAAGGCCATCGTCGACGCCGGCCTCAAGGCGCAGTCGGTGGACTCCGGCCTGCCGGTGATCTTCGGCCGCGACGACGTGAAATACGTCAAGTGCTCGGACGAACACGGCGTCGTCATGGACGAGGGCGGCGTTCTCAAGGTCAACGACAAGCTGCGCCTCGTGCCTGGCCACTGCGACCCGACCTGCAACGTCCACGACTGGTATGTCGGGGTGCGCGACGGCCGCGTCGAGACCGTCTGGCCGGTCTCGGCCCGCGGCAAGGCCTACTGACGGCGCGCCGGACACCAGTCCCACACTCACGGACCGCGAATCGCGGGGATCGGCCATCACCGGTCCCCGCGGCATCCCCACGACCGGCGACGCTCAAGCGACATCGCCCCGAACCACCCAAGGACCGCCCCATGATCATCGTCCCAGAACGCGACATCGCCGACCTGATGACCCGCAGCGCCGCCTTCGACGCGGTCGAGAAGGTGTTCGCCGCGATGGCCTCGGGCGGCGCCTACAACTTCCCCGTGGTCCGCGAAGCGATCGGCCATGCCGATGCGCTCTACGGCTTCAAGGGCGGCTTCGACCGCGACGGCGGCACCCTCGGGCTGAAGGCCGGGGGCTACTGGCCGCACAACCTCGACCGGCACGGCATCATCAACCACCAGTCCACCGTGTTCCTGTTCGATCCCGAGACCGGCCGCGTCCGCGCCATCGTGGGCGGCAACCTGCTCACCGCGTTGCGGACCGCCGCCGCCTCCTCGGTCTCGATCCGCCATCTGGCCCGCCCCGATGCCAAGGTCATCGGCATGATCGGCGCCGGACACCAGGCGACGTTCCAGTTGCGCGCCGCGCTGGAACAGCGGCGCTTCGAGAAGGTGATCGGCTGGAACCTGCATCCGGACATGCTGCCCAACCTCGAGTCCGTCGCGGCCGAGGCCGGCCTGCCCTTCGAGGCAGTCAGCCTCGACGGCATGACCGAGGCCGATGTCATCATCTCGATCACCTCGTCCTTCGACCCGATCCTGATGGCGGATCAGGTCGCCCCCGGCACCCACATCGCCTGCATGGGCACCGACACGAAGGGCAAGCAGGAAATGGACCCCGCGATCCTCGTCCGGGCGACCGTCTTCGCGGACGAGATCGCGCAGTCGATCAGCATCGGCGAGGCCCAGCACGCGGTGGGCCGCGGCCTGCTGGCGGAATCCGCCATCACCCCGATCGGCGCGGTGATCAACGGCACCCATCCGGGGCGCACCGATCCGGACGAGATCACACTGTTCGACGGCACCGGCGTCGGCCTGCAGGACCTCGCGGTGGCCGCCGCCGTGGTCGACCTCGCGGTCAAGACTGGCGCCGCGATCGAGGTGGATTTCTGAGCGCGCCGCCGCCGGCCCGGATCGCATCGGCGGTTCGCGCTGGCGCGGAGGCGGCCCGGTGCTAGACTGGCCCGGCACGATGAAGCCGGCCGGGGAACCATGGCGAACGCTCCGAACAAGTCCGGGCAGATGCCGCATCAAAAGCGCCGGTGCCACCGCTGCCACGGCTCCGGCCAGGCCCCCTGCCAGATCTGCGGCGGCTCGGCCAAGGTCCCCAAGGGCCGGGATGCCCGGGGTCACCCGGTCCTCGGGCGCTGCGACGGCTGCCTTGGCCGGGGGCGCATCCGCTGCGGGGTCTGCGGCGGCGACGGCATGGTCTGACGACGTCGCGCCTGCCGTCGATCTCGCTCCGCAAGAAGACGGGTAACCGGTTCTTAAAGCCTCGATCCTAGGGTTCTCGGCGAAAGGCCGAAGAACCAGAGTGACCCATGACGGACCCGCTGACCGGCGCCGCGGCGCCGGCGATCCCGCTCCCGCCCAGACTTGACCTGGCCACCGGCGACAGGCTGCGCGGCGCGTTGGCGGCGGCGCGCGGCGGCGCCATCCGTCTGGACGCAAGCGGTGTCGATTTCCTCGGCGGCGCCGGCCTCGAGATCCTGCTGGCGGCCCGGGCCGAATGGCGCGCCAGCGGCCAGTCGTTCACGATTGCCAACCCGTCCCCCGAATTCACCGAGGGCCTCCGCCTTCTCGGTCTATGTCCCGCCGACCTGATGGAGGCTGACCCCCGATGACCGCCAGAATCCTAGCCGTCGACGATTCCCGAACCATGCGCACGATGCTGCAACTCGCCCTGTCCGAGGCCGGCTTCGATGTCGAACTGGCGGAGGACGGGATCGACGGGATCGAGAAGCTCAAGCGCCGCGTCCCGGACCTTGTCATCACCGACATCAACATGCCCCGGCTCGACGGTTTCGGCGTGATCGAACGGATTCGCGCCGATCCGTACCATTGCGGCCTGCCGGTCCTCGTCCTGACGACGGAGGACGGCCAGGCGATGAAGCAGAGGGCCCGCGATTCGGGGGCCACCGGCTGGATCGTGAAGCCGTTCGACGCGGACAAACTGGTGGCCGCCATCCACCGCCTGCTCGTCTGAGGAAGTCCGGCCCGTGTCCGACCTGCGAAACATGTTCTTCGAAGAATGCGACGAGCTGCTGGAGACGTTGTCCAGCGGGCTCGACCGCCTTCAGGCGGGGGCCAGCGACGCAGATACCGTCAATGCCATGTTCCGCGCCGTGCATTCCATCAAGGGCGGCGCCGGGGCGTTCGGCCTCGACGGTATCGTGACCTTCGCGCACGCGATGGAGAACGTGCTCGACGCCCTGCGGACGGGCCGGGTCGAGGCTGGCGACGGCGTTCTCAAGGTTCTCTACCGGGCCAGCGATCACATCTGCGCGCTGGTCGAGGCCGCCCGGGAAGGCACGGCACCGGATCCAGAGGCCGCCGCGCGAATCGTCGAGGACCTGATGTCCGTCAGCAGGACCGGCAAGGCGCCCGACACCGGGGCCGGCCCGGATCCCGGCGAGGGCGTCGAGGCGGCGAAGTTCGTCCCGGTTGCGATCGATCTCGCGGCCCTCGCCGATCTCGAGGCTGACAGCGCCGAAGACACCGCCGGACCGAAGTTCCGGATCCGGTTCCGGGCCACCCGGGCGCTCTACGAATCGGGGCATGACCCGGCACTGCTGTTCCGCAGCCTCGACAGGCTGGGGACGCTGGACGTGACGGCCGATACCTTGTCCGTCGCCCCCCTGATCGCCACCGGGGCCTGCCCCGCGACGCTGTCCTGGACCATCGGCCTGACGCTCCGTCCACCGGCCGACGAAGCGGCGATCCGGGAGGTCTTCGAGTTCGCCGAAGGGCTGTGCAGCCTGGAGATCGAGGCGCTCGACGATGCGCCGGAAACCCCGCCGCGGAACGACGCGGCCGGCGAAACGCCCCCGGTGACGCCCCCCGCCGCCGCAGGCGACGCCCTCGTCCGGACGCCGGACGCCGAGAAGCCGGCTCCACCGCCGCCGCCACCGGCCGGAGAGCCGCGGAGCGCGACGATCCGGGTCGAGCTCGATCGCGTGGACCGGCTGATCAATCTCGTCGGCGAACTGGTGATCAGCGAGGCGATGCTGCGGCAGTCGATGAGTGACCTGCCCCGCACCGAGAACGGCCCGGTGATGGAGGCGATGGGCCAGCTGCGCCAGATCTCCGGCGTCCTGCAGGAAAGCGTCATGGCGATCCGGGCGCAGCCGGTGCGCGGCCTCTTCCAGCGGATGTCGCGGATCGTGCGCGAAGCCGCCCGGGCCGCCGGAAAGGACGCCCGGTTCGTCGTCTCGGGAGAGAGCACCGAGATCGACAAGACGGTTGTCGAACGCCTCGTCGAACCTCTGACCCACATGATCAGGAACGCCGTCGATCACGGCCTCGAGACGCCCGGGGATCGTATCGAGGCGGGCAAGCCGGCCACCGGCACGATCCGGCTCGACGCCGCGCACCGGTCCGGTCGCGTCGTCATCACCCTGTCGGATGACGGCGCCGGGATCGACCGCGCCCGGGTCCGGAGGACCGCCGAAGCCCGGGGCCTGGTGGATCCGGCGGACGACCTGACCGACGGCGACATCGACGCGCTGCTGTTCCGGCCCGGATTCTCGACGGCCACGGAGGTCTCCAACCTGTCGGGCCGGGGCGTTGGCATGGACGTGGTCCGCAGCGACATCCAGGCGCTGGGCGGCCGGGTCTCGATCCGTTCGGAAGCCGGCGCCGGCACCACCCTGACGATCTCCCTGCCGCTCACGCTCGCGGTGATGGAAGGCATGGTGGTGGCCGTCGAGGGCGAGGCGCTGATCGTGCCCACCGTCGCCTTGCGCGAAACCTTCCAGCCCGGCCAGGCCCGGATCCACCCGGTGTTCGAGACCGACCGGGTCATCGCCTTCGACGGCGAACTGGTGCCGATCGTCGATCTCGGCGCGGCGCTCGGATTCCGCGGCGCGGAGGCCGCCGGTGTCGAACGTCCCCTGCTGCTCATCGAGAGCGAGTCCGGCCGCAAGACGGCGCTTGGCGTCGACAGGATCCTCGATCAGCGGGAGATCGTCATCAAGGGCCTGGAACAGAACTACCGGGCGATCCCCGGCATCGCCGCCGCGACCATCCTCGGAGACGGGAAGATCGCCCTGATCATCGACATCGACCACATCAGCGACTCGCGCCACGCCCCCCGGGCTGCCCCGCCCGCTCCGGTCGCCGCCAGCGAAAGACTGCATCATGCCTGAAGCGAGCCAGCAGGACCCGCGCCGGATGCCGGCGGAAATCGTGTCCTTCAACATCGGCGGACAGGCTTTCTGCCTCGACATCGAGCATGTGCTCGAGATCCGCGGCTGGAACGGCACGACGACCCTGCCCCATGCGCCGGACTACGTCCTCGGGATGATGAACCTGCGCGGCACGGTGCTGCCGGTGCTCGACCTGTCGATGCGGCTTGGCCTCGGGCGCACCGATCCGGGCCCCCGTCACGTCATCATCATCGCGCGGATCGCCCGGAAGTCGATCGGATTGCTGGTCGATTCGGTTTCCAACATCCTGACGGTGTCCGCGGAAGACATGCAGCCGCCGCCGAACCTTCCCTCCCGGCAGACGGCCGGCTTCATCACCGGGATCTTCGCGATCGAGGATCAGATCATCCATGCCATCAATGCCCACGAGATCCTGCCGGAGGAGGATATCGAGGAGCAATGACCCGAGTGGCAGCCCATACGCGCAGCTTCGCCCCGTTGAGCGACTCCGATTTCCGCCAGCTTTCGCAACTGGTGAAGTCGCTGTCCGGGATCGACCTGCCGCCGCGGAAGAAGGCGATGGCCGCCGCCCGCCTCGGCAAGCGGCTGGCAGAGACCGGCACATCGTCCTTCGCGGAATACGATGCCCTCCTGAAGACGCCGAGGGGACAGGCCGAGTTCCAGGAACTGATCAACTGCTTCACCACGAACGTCACCCGGTTCAACCGCGAGCCGAACCATTTCACCCATTTCCGCGGGGTCGTCCTGCCCGATCTCGTGGCCGCGGCCCGCCGGGGCCGGGAGGTCCGGATCTGGTCCGCCGGCTGCTCGACCGGCGAAGAGCCCTACGAACTTGCCATGTGCGTCCTGTCCGGCACGGGGCTGGCGCTGGCATCCGCCGTCTCGATCCTCGCCACGGACATCGACGACGACGCCTTGCGCGTTGCCCGGGCCGGAGAATACTCCGCCGAGTCCCTGGCGCCGCTCGACAAGCGTTTCGTCCAGTATTTCTTCAGGCCGCCGCTTCGCCACGAGTCCGGCACCTACCGGGTCACCGAGGCGGTGCGCCGGCTGGTGTCGTTCAAGCGGTTCAACCTCAACGGCCTCTGGCCGATCGAGCCGCCCTTCGATGTCATCATGTGCCGGAACGTCACGATCTATTTCGACGAGGAGACGTCCGACACGCTGTGGAACCGCTTCGTCGGGATGCTGCGGCCGGGCGGCCTCCTTTATGTCGGCCATTCCGAGCGTCTGGACCCGGAAACCGTCCCGGGAATCCGTCCGGTCGCGCCGGGCATCTACATCAGGCGGGCGGAACCGGTCCGCCTCGATCGGCCCGGCCAATGGCGGAAGGGGGCCTAGATGGCGATCCGGGACAAGCTTCAGGTCATGGTCGTCGATGACATGGCGACGAGCCGCGGGCTCATCACCCAGGCCCTCGACGAGATCGGCATCGTGAACTACGAGACCGAGAGCAGCGCCGGCAACGCCTGGAGCCGGCTGCAACAGAAGCCGGTCCATCTCGTGCTGTCGGACATGGTGATGCCCGGCATGGACGGCTTGCAGCTCCTGCAGGCGATGCGCTCCTCCCGTTCGATGGCGAAGACCGCCTTCATCCTCGTCACCGGCCGCGCCGACGACGAGACGATCCGCTCCGGGATCAAGCTGGGGATGAACAATTTCATCAGGAAGCCGTTCGAGGCCCGCGACATGAAGCGGTGCATCGAGAAGGTCTTCGGTCCGATCTGATGCCGGCAGCCGCTCCTCCGCTCGCCTCCCCGATCTCGTCCGGAAGCGTGTTCCGGCTCCTCGGAGAGGAGGTCGAGTTCCTGATCGAGGTCATCGCGACGCTCGATACCGCGCTGCCGAGCGCGAAGGACCTCGATGGCCGGAAGGACTGGATCATCGGGCTGCAGCGGCTGGACCTGCTGGCGCAGCATCTGTCGGACATCCTCGCGATCGTCACCGCCCTGTCGGATCACTGCAGCTGTCCGGACGGGATCGACCGGCAGGCGCTGATGCGCGACCTTCGGCTCGACCACTTCCGATCGCGGCTGGGCGCAGGCGGACCCGGGGCGGTCACCGAAACGCCCCCCGGCGATGTCGACCTGTTCTGAGGACGCCATGACCGCCGTTTCCGCCTTTCGGTCCGATCCCGATCGCCCCCTGCCAGCCCGCCCGTGCCGGCCCGCCGTTCGTGCCGGCGCCGTCCATCCGATCGGAACCGGCCGCTCCGGCAATCCCGGATCGCTACATCCTTCCTTTACCCGCGGTGGCTATCCATGATCCCCGACGGCGTTCCGACCGGCCGGCACCGCGACGCGGCGGATCGCCTTGGTGGTCCCGGCGAACTCCGGGCTTCTGAATCGCGCCGGAGTCCGGCGGCTGACGCAATGCCAGAGCGGCGAAAGAGGAAGGTGGGCTTTGGGCCAGGTTGAGCGATCCTCCCTTGCGGGCCTTCACGTCATCCCGGTGATGCAGGGCGAGACCCACATCTCCCGCGAGCCGAACGACGTGCTGACCTCGATCCTCGGATCCTGCATCGCGGCCTGCATGTGGGATCCCGAGGCGCGGGTCGGCGGCCTCACCCATTTCCTGCTGCCGGGCACGGGCCAGTCCGGCCGGAACATGATGAAATACGGCGTCCATGCCATGGAACTTCTCGTGAACGGGTTGCTGCGGGCCGGCGGCGACCGGCACCGGTTCAAGGTCCGGCTTCTTGGCGGGGCCAAGATGTACGACGGCGCTATGGATATCGGTGCCGAGAACGCGCATTTCGCCAAATGGTACGTCGCCAACGAGGGCTTCGATCTCGTCGATCATTCGCTTGGCGGGCGGCAGGGTCGCAATGTCCGGTTCTGGCCGGTGTCCGGAAACGTGGAGTGCTACCTCCTCGACCGCACCGAAGCGGCCGCCGCACCGCTGGCAGCCAGCAGGCCGATGAGAACCCCGGTGGCGACCCATGCGGCCGAGGGAGAGGTTGATCTTTTCTGACCGGCCCGCGGCCTCGGCCCCGCCCCGTTTTCTGCCGCCGCAGTTCCGGTCCGGGCCCGGCGGCGGCGCGGCGTCAGCCCAGAACCGAGTAGCTGGACTCCGGGTTCCGCGGCCGCTTGCGCGAATAGAACCCGACGTCGATCTCGCGCCCGACATGGGGCAGCCGGAACCGCAGCGGCGTGGCGTCGTGGTCGGCCCCGTCCTCGCAATAGCCGATCAGCGCGGCCATCATCCGGCCCGCGATCGGGGCGTTCTTGTACTGGTTCCCGCTGGTGCCGCAGGCCATGTAGAACCCGGGCAGGGATGACCGGTCGTAGATCGGAATCCAGTCGGTCGAGGCGTCGTAGAGGTCGACGACGCCGCGGGCCCGGGACGGGATGCCGAGCGACGGCACCCGCTGGGCATAGCGCAGGGCCTGCGTCGTCCACTGGTCGGTGAAGGCGCGGTCGTAGCCGGTGTCGCTGTCGACCCAGTCGTGGGGATCGCAGGGCGGATCCTCGGACCCGATCAGGATGTGGTTGCCGGTCTCGGGCCGGCAGTAGACGGCGATGTCGCTGTCGGACACGATCATCCCCCGCGACTCGAAATCGAAGCCCTCCGGGGCCGGGACGTGCACCACCTCCTGCCGCAGCGGGCGGGTCTGGATCGTCATGTCGTCGAGCACCCCCGCCATCCGGTTGACCCGGGCCGATCCCGGCCCGGCGACGTTGACCACCACCGGGGCATGTATCTCGGTCCCGTCCGCCAGGCCCACCCCGGCGACCCGTCCACCGGCCTGCAGGATGCCGGTCACCTCGGCCCCGAGCCTCAGCTCGGCCCCGGCGCGGCCCGCCGCGGCGGCGAGGTTTTGCGCCGAGAGGGCCGGATCGTTGACATGTCCGGCGCGGGGCCAGAACACCGCCCCGTCGATCCGGCCGCCGGTCGGTTCGCCGAAGCCCGGCGCGTCCATCCGCTTGGCGGGCGCGAAGCGATCCAGCCGGTAGATCGGCAGCCGGCGCTCGATCTCCTCCGCGCTCCAGATTTCGTAGGGGCAGCCGAGTTCGGCGCTGTAGCGCATGTGTTTCTCGAGATGGCCGTTCGCCTCGGTCCGCATCACCAGGCAGCCGGTCTCGCGGAACTCGGCCAGCGGCGTCCCGGCGGACAGATCCAGGTAGGTGGCCCAGTCGCGCCAGTAGTGGTAGCCCTCCCAGGCCAGCGCAGTGCCGTCGAAGGTCGAGTAATGCATCCGGATGATCGCGCAGGACCCCGCGGTCGAGCCGTGCCCGACCTGCCGGTTGCGGTCGATCGACAGCACCCGGCGGCCCTGCCGCGCCAGTTCGAGCGCGATGGCCGAGCCGATGACCCCGGTCCCGATCACGATGGCATCGGCGGTGCGCGTCATGCCCGGCCCCGCTCCGCCGCCGGCGCGCCGCCCGCCGCGATGCCGCGCATGGCCAGCCCGGCCGGGTCGTGGGGCGAGGCCGGGATCACCCGCGCGGCGCATTCCCGGCCCACCACGTGCACCGACAGGACGCTGCCTTCGGCGGCGTGCGCGCTGTCGACCAGCGCCATCGCCAGCGACCGGCCGACCGTGTGGCCGTATCCGCCGGACGTCACGAAGCCCACCCGGCGGCCCCCGGACCAGACCGGCTCGTAGCCGCTGGCATCGGCGTCCGCCGCGTCGATCTCGAGCGTCACCAGCCGCTGCGCCGGGCCGCCGCCGTCCCGTTCGGCCATCGCCGCGGCCTTGCCGACGAAGTCCTTGGACCAGTCGATCCAGCGGTCCATCCCGGTCATTCCAGGCGTGTAGCGCTGGGTGAACTCGGCCGACCAGATGCCGAAGGATTTCTCCAGCCGCAGCGACAGCAGCGCGTTGAACCCGATCTCGCGCATCCCGAGCCCGACCCCGGCGTGCAACAGCGTGTCGCGCAGGGCGATGTGGTCGCCCATCCGGCAGTTGATCTCGTAGCCCAGTTCGCCGCAGACCGACATCCGCGCGACCCGGGCCCGGATCAGCCCGATATCGGCCGCCATGCAGCCCATGAACGGCAGCGCGCCGACCGGATCGGCGGTCACCCGTTCGATCACCGCCCGGGAGTTGGGACCGGACAGCGAGAACCCCGCCATCTCCTCGCCGAGATCGCGCAGGACGACGCCGTCGTCGAGGTGGTCGCGGAACCAGCGCATGTGCCAGGCCCGCAGGTAGTAGGATCCCATGATCCACCAGGTCCCGTCGCCCCAGTTGAACAGCGTCAGGTCGCCCTTGAGCCGCCCCGACGGCGCCAGCATCGGCGCCAGCCGGGCCCGCCCGGGCGCCGGCAGCCGCGAGGCCACCATGCGGTCGAGCCAGGCCTCGGCCCCCGGCCCCGACACCTCGTAGCGGGAGAACGCGGTGATATCGAGCAGCCCCACCGCCTCGCGGGTGGCGCGGCATTCCTCGGCCACGATCGGGAAGGCGTTCGACCGCTTCAGCGTCGGCGTCTCCGCGAAGTCCGGCGACGGCGCGAAGTAGAGCGGCACCTCCATGTCCCAGCTTTGTCCCCAGCGCGCCCCGGCGTCGGTCATCCCGCCCCAGGCCGGGGCCTTCTTCAGCGGCCGGCCGGCGGGGAGCTGTTCGTTGGGATAGGTCATCACGAAGCGGCGCGAATAGAACTGCCCGGTGGTCTGCCGGATGTATTCGCGGTTCTCGGCCCAGGGTCCGTAGCGGGCCACGTCCATGCACCAGGTATCGGCCTCGGTCTCGCCCTCGATCATCCATTCGGCAAGGCTCTTGCCGACGCCGCCGCCCTGCAGGAACCCGGCCATCACCGCGCAGGCGCACCAGTAGCCGCGCTTGCCCGGCACCGGCCCCACAAGCGGGTTGCCGTCGGGCGAGAAGGTGAAGGCGCCGTTGACCCAGGTCTTGACGCCCACCTCCTGCAGCGCCGGATAGCGGTGAAACCCCATCACGAGTTCGTTCTCGATCCGGTCGGTCTGTTCCTGGAACAGTTCCATCCCGTAATCCCAGGGCGCGCCGTCCATCGCCCAGTGCTCGTGGTCGACCTCGTAGATGCCGAGCAGGATGCCCTTCTGGTCCTGCCGCATGTAGGTGAAGCCCTCGAGATCCACGGTCATCGGCACCTCGAAGTCGAGCGCCGCCACCTCGGGGATCGTGTCCGAGATCAGGTAGTGGTGCTTGAGCGGCGAGACCGGCAGCTCGATCCCGGCCATCCGCCCAAGCTGCTTGGCCCAGAGTCCGGCGGCGTTGACCACGTGTTCGCAGTCGATCGCCCCCTTGTCGGTGAGGACCCGCCAGCCCTCGGCGGTCTGCTCCAGCGCCTCGACCTTCGTGTGCTCGTAGTATTCCGCGCCGCGCTTGCGGGCGGCGATGGCGTAGGCGTGGACCGTGCCGGTGGTGTCGACATAGCCCTCGCGGTCGGCCCAGAGCGCGCCCAGCACCCCGTCGGTGGACATGATCGGGCAGCGCGCCTGCGCCTCCTGCGGGGTCATCAGCGCGCAGTCCTCGATGCCGATGGACTGGAACACCCGGTAGGCCGATTGCAGCCATTCCCAGCGCTCCGGCGTCCCGGCGAGGGTGAGGCCGCCGGTCATGTGCAGGCCGATGTTCTGGCCGCTCTCCCGTTCGACCTCGGACAGCAGGTCGATGGTGTAGGCCTGCAGCGCCGCCATGTTCGGGTCGGCGTTCAGCGCGTGGATGCCGCCGGCCGCGTGCCACGACGATCCCGCGGTCAGCACCGACCGTTCGAGCAGGACCACGTCGGTCCAGCCCATCCTGGCGAGGTGGTAGAGCACCGAGGCGCCGACGACCCCGCCGCCGACCACAACCACGCGATACCGG
>JBFKOW010000058.1:0-18128 GCA_041628615.1 Paracoccaceae bacterium
GCCCTGGCCGAGCGGTTCCCGCGGCTGAAGCAGGTCGGGCTGTGCCACTCGGTGCAGAACACGGTCGAGGAACTGGCCCACGATCTCGACATCCCGCAGGCCGACATCCGCTTCCGGGTGGCCGGGGTGAACCACGTCGCCTTCTTCCTGCGGCTGGAGGACGCCGCGGGCCGGTCGCTCTACTCGCGGCTGCGCGACGGCTACCGCGCCGGGCGGCTGCCCAAGCCGCCGCTGGTCCATGCCCGCTGCTGGAACGCGGTCCGCTACGAGGTGATGGACCAGCTGGGCTATTTCTGCACCGAAAGCTCGGAGCACCTCGCCGAATACGTGCCGTGGTTCATCAAGGAGGGCCGCGAGGACCTGATCGAGACCTTCCGCATACCGCTCGACGAATACCCGAAGCGCTGCATCGAGCAGGCCGCGGCCTGGGCGGAGCAGGCCCGCGGGCTGGACGCCGCCGCCGGGATCGCGGTGGAGAAGAGCCACGAATTCGCCGCCGAGATCATGAACGCGGTGGTCACGGACCGGCCCTACACGATCTACGGCAACCTGCCCAATGCCGGGCAGATGCCGCAGCTTCCCGCCGGCGCGGCGGTCGAGGTGCCCTGCCTCGTGGACGCGAACGGGGTGCAGCCCAGCGTGGTGGACGACGTGCCGCCGCAACTCGTCGCGCTGATGCGCAGCCAGATCAACGTGCAGGAACTGGTGGTCCGGGCGCTGGTCGACGAGGAACCCGAGCACATCTACCACGCCGCGATGATGGACCCGCACACCGCCGCCGAACTGGACCTGCGCCAGATCCGGGCGCTGGTGGACGACCTGCGCGCGGCCCATGGCGACTGGCTGCCGGGCTGGGCACGGCTGCCCCGCGCGGCATGAGCGGCGGCCCGACCTATCCCGACCTCGCCGGCAAGTCGGTCCTCGTGACCGGCGGCGCCTCGGGGATCGGCCTGTCGCTGGTGCGCGGCTTCCGCGAGCAGGGCGCGCGGGTCGCCCTGCTCGACCTCGCCGACCCGCCGGCCGGACTCGATGCCCATGCGGAACGCTGCGACGTGACCGACACCGCCGCGCTGCGCGCCGCGATGGACCGGGCGGCGGCGGCGCAGGGGCCGATCGACGTGCTGGTCAACAACGTCGCCAGCGACATGCGCTTCGACAGCCTGGACGTGACCGAGGCCGAGTGGGACGCCCAGCACGCGGTGAACCTGCGCCACGTCTTCTTCGCCGCGCAGCACGCGGCGCGGGCGATGGCGGCGCGGGGCGCGGGCGGGGTGATCCTGAACCTGTCCTCCATCGTCTACATGATGCCGGCGGGCGGCATGACCCCCTACGCCACCGCCAAGGCGGCGATCACCGGCATGACCCGGGCGCTGGCCCGCGACTGGGGCGTCCACGGCATCAGGGTCAACGCGCTCGCCCCCGGCATGGTCCTGACCGAACGGCAGTTGCGCGACTGGATCACCGAGGAGGTGAAGGCGGCGGTGCTCGACCGGCAGGCGCTGAAGATCGAGCTTGGCCCCGACGACATGATCGGCCCGGCGCTGTTCCTCGCCTCCACGGCAAGCCGGGCGATCACCGGCCAGTGCCTCGTGGCCGATGCCGGCGTGGTGGGGACCGGATGAGCGCGGCGGCGAACACCTCGGGGCCGGTGGCCTGGATCGCGGTGGACTGGGGGACCTCGCGGCTGCGCGGCTGGGCGATGGCGGCCGACGGCCGCCCGGTCGAGGCCCGCGACAGCGCCGACGGCATGGGCGGCCTCGCCCCCGACCAGTTCGGCCCGGCGCTCGACCGGCTGACCGCCGGCTGGCCGGGCGATGTCCCGGTGATCGCCTGCGGCATGGTCGGGTCGCGGCAGGGCTGGGTCGAGGCGCCCTACGCCGCGGTGCCCTGCGCGCCGCTGGCGGTGACCCCGGTCCGGGTGCCCGGCCCCCGCGCGGTCCACATCGTGCCCGGACTCAAGCAGGCCGCGCCGCCCGACGTGATGCGCGGCGAGGAAACCCAGATCGCCGGCTACCTTGCCGCCCATCCGGGCTGGGATGGGGTGATCTGCCTGCCCGGCACCCATACCAAGTGGGCCGAGATCAGCGCCGGCGAGGTGGTGTCGTTCCGCACCTTCATGACCGGGGAGCTTTACGCCCTGCTGTCCGCCCATTCGGTCCTGCGCCACTCGGTGGCCGAGGGCTGGGACGAGGCGGCCTTCGCGGCGGGGGTGGACGACGCGATCGCGCGGCCTGCCGAGATCGCCGCGCTGCTGTTCCGGATTCGCGCCGACCACCTGCTGAACGGCACCGCGCCGGGGCGGGCCGCGGCGCGGCTGTCGGGCCTGCTGATCGGCGCCGAACTGGCCGCGGCCCGGCCCTACTGGCTGGGCCGGGAGGTGGCGATCATCGGCGCCTACCGGATCGCCGCGGCCTATGCCGCCGCCCTGTCGGCGCAGGCCGTTCCGGTGGACCGGGCCGGGGCCGAGGACATGACGTTGCGCGGGCTGGCCGCCGCGCGCCTGCTGCTGGGAGCGACCCGATGACCGACCGACCGCTGATCGCCATCCTGCGGGGCATCACCCCCGCCGAGGCCGCCGCCGCCGCCGAGGCGCTGGTCGCCGCCGGGATCACCGTGATCGAGGTGCCGCTGAATTCCCCCGAACCGTTCGACAGCATCGCCGCGATGAAGGCGGAGGTCGGGGAGGCGGCAACGGTGGGGGCCGGGACCGTGCTGACCGAGGCCGAGGTCGCCGCGGTCGCGGACGCCGGCGGCCAGATCGTCGTCTCGCCCGACTGCAACCCGGCGGTGATCGCCGCCACCCGCGCCCGCGGCCTGCAAAGCTGGCCCGGCATCATGACCCCGACCGAAGCCTTCGCCGCGATCCGCGCCGGGGCCACGGGGTTGAAGCTGTTCCCCGGCTCTCTGATCGGACCGGCGGGGCTGAAGGCGATGAAGGCGGTGCTGCCCGAGGCGGTGCCGGTCTACGCGGTGGGCGGCGCCGGGCCGGGCACCTTCGCGCACTGGATCGGCGCGGGGGCGAGCGGCTTCGGCATCGGCACCGCGCTCTACACGCCGGGCCTGTCCACCGCCGAGATCGCGTCCCGCGCGGCGGCGATCGTCGCCGCCTACGACGAGGCGGCGGGGGCCGCGGCATGATCTTCGACGACACCGCCTGCACGCTGGGCGAGGGTCCGCTGTGGCATCCGGGCCGGGGACAACTGTTCTGGTTCGACATCCTCAACCGCCGGCTGCTGACCCGCGAGGCGGAGCGGACCCGTCACTGGCAGTTCGATACCTACGTCTCGGCGGCGGGCTGGGTCGACGACGACCGGCTGCTGGTCGCCAGCGCCCGCGAGCTGTTCCTGCTCGACCTCCAGACCGGCGCGACCGACCCGGTCTGTCCGCTCGAAGCCGACGACCCGGTGACCCGGTCGAACGACGGCCGGGCCGATCCCTGGGGCGGGTTCTGGATCGGCACGATGGGGATCGCCGCCGAACCCGGCGCGGGCGCGATCTACCGCTACCACAAGGGCGAATTGCGCAAGCTGTTCGGCGGGATCACGATCTCGAACGCGATCTGCTTTCCGCCGGATGGCGGCCACGCGGTGTTCACCGACACGCCGCGGCAGCAGATCATGCGGGTGCGGCTCGACAGCGACGGCTGGCCCGCCGGCGACCCCGAGGTCTGGATCGACGTCGCCGGCACCCCCTGGCGGCCCGATGGCGCGGTGTTCGACGCCGAGGGCCGGTTCTGGAACGCGCAATGGGGCACCGGGCGGGTCGCCTGCTACGGCCCCGACGGCGCGTTTCTCGACGCCATCGGCTTTGCCGCGACCCAGACCACGTGCCCGGCCTTCGGCGGCCCGGACCTGTCCACCCTGTTCTGCACCTCGGCCGCCGAGGGGCTGAAACACGACCTCAACCCGCACCAGGGCAAGACCTTCGCCTGCGCCTCCGGAACGCGCGGGCAGGCCGAGCACCGGGTGCTCCTCTGACCCTTCGATCCAAGGACCGATCCCGATCATGAAACGCAGTCTCGGCGTCTGCTACTATCCCGAACACTGGCCCGAGGCGATCTGGGCCGAGGATGCCGCCCGGATGGCCGAGACCGGCCTGACCTGGGTGCGGATCGGCGAGTTCGCGTGGTCCCGGCTGGAACCTCGGCGCGGCGAGTTCCACTGGGACTGGCTCGACCGCGCGATCGACACGCTTGCCGCGGCGGGGCTGAAGGTGGTGCTGGGCACGCCCACCGCGACGCCGCCGCGCTGGATGCTGGACCGGCATCCCGACATGCTCGCCGTCGATGCCGAGGGCCGGCCGCGCGGCTTCGGCTCGCGCCGGCATTACTGTTTCAGTCATTTCGGCTACCGCACCGAATGCGCCCGGATCGTCGAGAAGCTGGGCAACCGCTATGGCCGCAACCCCCATGTCGCGGCCTGGCAGATCGACAACGAATACGGCTGCCACGATACCGTGCTGTCCTATTCCGAGGCGGCGCTGCACGGCTTCCGCAAGTGGCTGCACGCCCGCTACAAGGGCGACATCGGGGCGCTGAACCGGGCCTGGGGCAACGTGTTCTGGTCGATGGACTACGCCGATTTCGACGATATCGGCCTGCCCAACCTGACTGTGACAGAACCGAACCCGTCCCACGTGATGGACTTCCGCCGCTTCGCCTCGGACGAGGTGGTGGTGTTCAACCAGATCCAGGTCGACCTGCTGCGCAGCCGGACGGACGCGCCGCTGCTGCACAACTACATGGGCCGGATCACCGAGTTCGATCACTACGCGGTGGGCGCCGACCTCGATATCGCCACCTGGGACAGCTACCCGATCGGGTTCCTGTCGGACCGGCTCGAGGCCACGCCCGAGCACAAGGCCCGGTTCCTGCGGCAGGGCGACCCGGACTTCCAGGCCTTCCACCACGACCTCTACCGCGGCGTCGGCCGGGGCCGGTGGTGGGTGATGGAACAGCAGCCCGGGCCGGTGAACTGGGCGCCGTGGAACCCCGCGCCGCTGCCCGGCATGGCCCGGCTCTGGGCCCACGAGGCCTTTGCCCACGGGGCCGAGGCGGTGTGCTATTTCCGCTGGCGGCAGGCGCCCTTCGCGCAGGAACAGAACCATGCCGGCCTGCTGCGCCCCGACAGCGCCCCGGCCCCGGCGCTGGGCGAGGCGGCCGAGGTCGCCCGGGAACTCGCGCAGCTGCCCGAGGGCGCGGGCTGCGCCCCGGCCGAGGCGGCGCTGGTCTTCGACTACGAAAGCGCCTGGGCCTGGGACACCCAGCCGCAGGGCGCCGATTTCTCGGCCTTCCGGCTGGCCTTTTCGGCCTACCGGGCGCTGCGCCGGGCGGGGCTGAACATCGACATCCTGCCGCCCGACGCGAGCGACCTGTCGGCCTACAAGGTGGTGCTCGCGCCGGGCCTGTTCACCCTGTCCGACCCGCTGCGCGCCGCGCTGGCCGGGGTCGGCGGCGTGGCGCTGGTCGGGCCGCGGTCCGGGCTCCGGACCCCGAACTTCGCCATCCCGGTGCCGCTGGGTCCGCGGCTCGCCGGTCTCGACGCGACGGTGGTCCTGTCCGAAAGCCTGCCCCCCGGCGTCTCGGTGCCGCTGGCCAACGGCGGCCGCTTCGTGCATTGGCGCGACGTGATCGAGGGCGACGCCGAGGTCCGGCTGGCCGCGACCGACGGCCATCCCGCCATCGCCGGTGGCGGATCGGTCCGGCTGCTCGCCGGCTGGCCCGACGACGCGACTTGGGACCTGATCCTGGGCGATGTCCTGGCCGAACTGGAGATGGATCACCTGAACCTGCCCGACGGCCTGCGGCTGCGCGACACCGAAACGCACCGGGTCCTGCTAAACTACGGCCCCGAGCCGGTGGAGTGGGACGGCGTCGTCCTGCCGCCTGCCGGGGTGTCCTGGCAGCCGCGGGGCTGAGCGCCGCGCCGCGCCGGGTGGCGCAAGTCCCCGGCGCCGCAGGCTCTTGCGCCGCGCCGCCAGCCGTGCATACGGTAGCGGCGTGTTCGGCGGGAGAACCCCCGCAAGGGGTGCCGAAGGAGCAACCGCCCCGGAAACTCTCAGGCCACCGGACCCCGGACACGACAGGAACTCTGGAGAGAGGCGCGGCCCACGCGGTGCGCGCCCGCCGAAGGGATAGCGATCTCAGGCGGAAGGACAGAGGGGGCATCGAGTTGCGGGCCGGTTCGAGGCCCGTCCTTGCGATGCCCGGAGGCCCTTGCGCCCCGGCCAGGACCGGAGAGACGATGACCGACGAGGACCTCGCCACCACCCCGCTGACCGAGATGCATCGTGGCCTCGGCGCCCGCATGGTGCCCTTCGCCGGATACCTGATGCCGGTCCAGTTCGAGGGGGTGATGGCCGAACATGCCTGGACCCGCGGGCAGGCCGGGCTGTTCGACGTGAGCCACATGGGCCAGATCGTCGCCCGGCCCTGCGACGGTGGCGGCTGGGCCAGCCTCGCCCCGGCGCTCGAGGCGGCGATGCCGGTGGACCTCGTGGACCTGCCCGAGGGACGCCAGCGCTACGGCCTGCTGACCAACGATGCCGGCGGGATCGAGGACGACCTGATGGTCGCCAACCGGGGCGATCACGGGTTCCTCGTGGTGAACGCCGCGAACAAGGCGGCGGACCTCGAACGGCTGCGGGGGCTTTGTCCGGATGTCGAGTTCGAGATGATCGGGGACCGCGCGCTGGTCGCGCTGCAGGGGCCCGCGGCCGAGGCGGTGCTGGCCGAACACGCGCCCGACTGCGCCGCGATGCGGTTCATGGACGTGGCGGTGACGCGGATCGGCGGCGTCGGGGCCTGGGTCTCGCGCTCGGGTTACACCGGCGAGGACGGGTTCGAGATCTCGCTCCCCGCCGGCGACGCCCCCGGCATCGTCGAGGCGTTGCTGGCCGACGACAGGGTGCGGCCGATCGGGCTCGGGGCGCGGGATTCGCTGCGGCTCGAGGCCGGGCTCTGCCTGCACGGGCACGACATCGGGCCGGACACCACGCCGGTCGAGGCGGCGCTGACCTGGGCCGTCGGCAAGGTGCGGCGGACCGGCGGCGCCCGCGCCGGCGGCTTCCCCGGCGCCGACACCATCCTGCGCCAGATCGCCGGGGGCGCCCCGCGCAAGCGGGTCGGCCTGCGCCCCGAGGGCCGCGCGCCGATGCGCGAGGGCACCGCGCTGTTCGACGGCGACACCCCGGTCGGCGCGGTCACTTCGGGCGGCTTCGGGCCGACCGTGGGCGCGCCCGTCGCGATGGGCTATGTCGCGGCGGACCGTGCGCAGACCGGCACCGCCCTGACCGGCGAGGTGCGCGGCAAGCGCCTGCCCGTCGCCGTCGCCCCGCTTCCCTTCACCCAAGCCAACTTCAAGCGCTGAGGACCCCACGCCATGAAATACACCGAAGAACACGAATGGCTCCGCGAGGACGGCAACGTCATCACCGTGGGCATCACCGCCCACGCCGCCGAGCAGCTGGGCGACATCGTCTTCGTCGAACTGCCCGAGGAGGGCCGCGAGGTGTCTAAGAACGACGACGTGGTGGTGATCGAGAGCGTGAAGGCCGCCTCCGACATCCTCGCCCCGCTCGACGGCGCCATCGTCGAGGTCAACGCCGCGCTCGCCGACAACCCGGCGCTGGTGAACGAGGATCCGCTGGGCGAAGGCTGGTTCTTCAAGATGACCGCCACCGACAAGTCGCAGATGGACGACTACATGGACGAGGATGCCTACAAGGCGATGATCGCCTGAGGTCTCGTTCCACCGCTTTCCGCATTCCGGGCACCGATCAACAGGGAGAGCCGCGATGGCCTTCAGCCCCACCGACTATGAACCCTACGATTTCGCCAACCGCCGCCACATCGGCCCCTCGCCCGCCGAGATGGACGAGATGCTGGCGACGATCGGCGCCGAGAGCCTCGACGCGCTGATCGACGAGACGGTGCCGAAGGCGATCCGGCAGGCGAAGCCGCTGGACTTCGGGCCGCCGAAGTCGGAGCGGGAACTGATGCACCACATGCGGCTGACCGCGGCCAAGAACCGGGTGCTGACCACGCTGATCGGACAGGGCTACCACGGCACCGTGGTGCCGCCGGTGATCCAGCGCAACGTGCTGGAAAACCCCGCGTGGTACACCGCCTACACCCCCTACCAGCCCGAGATCAGCCAGGGCCGCCTGGAGGCGCTGCTGAACTTCCAGACGATGATCTGTGACCTCACCGGACTGGAGATCGCCAATGCCTCGCTGCTTGACGAGGCGACAGCGGCGGCCGAGGCGATGACCATGGCGCAGCGGGTGGCGAAGTCGAAGGCCACCGGCTTCTTCGTCGACGAGAACTGCCACCCGCAGACCATCGCGGTGGTGCAGACCCGCGCCGCGCCGCTGGGGATCGAGGTGATCGTCGCCGACCCGGACGCGCTCGATCCGGCGGCGGTGTTCGGGGCGCTGTTCCAGTATCCCGGCACCTATGGCCACGTCCGCGACTTCACCGGCGCCATCGCCGCGCTGCACGCGGCTGACGCCATCGGCATCGTCGCCGCCGACCCGCTCGCCCTGACGCTGCTGAAGGAGCCGGGCGCGATGGGCGCCGACATCGCCGTCGGCTCGGCCCAGCGCTTCGGCGTGCCGATCGGCTATGGCGGGCCGCATGCCGCCTACATGGCCTGCCGCGATGCCTACAAGCGGGCGATGCCCGGCCGCATCGTCGGGGTCAGCATCGACGCCCACGGCAACCGCGCCTACCGGCTGTCGCTGCAGACCCGCGAACAGCACATCCGCCGCGAGAAGGCGACCTCGAACGTCTGCACCGCGCAGGCGCTGCTGGCGGTGATGGCCTCGTTCTACGCGGTGTTCCACGGTCCGCAGGGGCTCAAGGCCATCGCCCAGCGGGTCCACCTGAAGGCGTCGCAGCTGGCCGCCGGGCTCGAAGCCGCCGGCTTCAAGGTCGAGCCGGCAGCGTTCTTTGACACGATCACCGTCGATGCCGGCCTGTTCCAGCGCGGCGTTCTGCAGGCCGCCGTCAAGGAGGGCGTCAACCTGCGCCGGGTCGGCAAGACCCGGATGGGCATCAGCCTCGACGAGGCGACCCGGCCGAAGATCCTCGAGAAGGTCTGGCGCGCCTTCGGCATCGACCGCAAGCTGGAGGACACTCCCGCCGAATACCGGCTGCCCGAGGCCCTGCTCCGCGAAAGCTCGTATCTCGATCACGGCGTGTTCCACATGAACCGGGCCGAGACCGAGATGATGCGCTACATGCGCCGGCTGTCCGACCGCGACCTCGCGCTCGACCGGGCGATGATCCCGCTGGGGTCCTGCACGATGAAGCTCAACGCCGCGGCCGAGATGATCCCGATCAGCTGGCGCGAGTTTGCCTACCTGCACCCGTTCTGCCCGCCGGACCAGGCGCAGGGATACCGGGAACTGATCGCCGACCTGTCCGACAAGCTCTGCGAGATCACCGGCTACGACGCGATCTCGATGCAGCCGAACAGCGGCGCGCAGGGCGAATACGCCGGCCTGCTGACCATCGCCGCCTGGCACCGGTCGCGGGGCGAGGGGCACCGCAACGTCTGCCTGATCCCGGTCAATGCCCACGGCACCAACCCGGCCAGCGCCCAGATGGTGGGCTGGAAGGTGGTGGCGGTGAAATGCGACGCCGAGGGGTCGATCGACCTGGAGGACTTCCGCGCCAAGGCCGAGGCCCATGCCGACGCGCTGGCCGGCTGCATGATCACCTACCCGTCGACCCACGGCGTGTTCGAGGAGACGGTCACCGAGGTCTGCGCCATCACCCACGAGTTCGGCGGCCAGGTCTACATCGACGGCGCCAACATGAACGCGATGGTCGGGCTGTCCCGGCCCGGCGATCTGGGCGGCGACGTGAGCCACCTCAACCTGCACAAGACGTTCTGCATCCCGCACGGCGGCGGCGGACCCGGCATGGGGCCGATCGGGGTCAAGGCGCATCTCGTGCCCTTCCTGCCCGGCCACCCGGCCACCGGCGGTGCCGAGGGTCCGGTCAGCGCCGCGCCCTTCGGGTCGCCGTCGCTGCTGCCGATCTCGTGGGCCTACTGCCTGATGATGGGCGGCGAGGGGCTGACCCAGGCGACGCGGGTGGCGATCCTGAACGCCAACTACATCGCCGCCCGGCTGGACGGCGCCTACGACGTGCTCTACCGCGGCCGGACCGGGCGGGTGGCGCACGAATGCATCCTCGACGTGCGGCCCTTCGCCGACAGCGCCGGGGTCACCGTGGACGACATCGCCAAGCGGCTGATCGACGCCGGGTTCCACGCCCCGACGATGTCCTGGCCCGTGGCGGGCACGCTGATGGTCGAGCCCACGGAATCCGAGACCAAGGCCGAACTGGACCGGTTCTGCGACGCGATGCTGGCGATCCGCGAGGAGATCCGCGAGATCGAGGAGGGCCGGATGGACCGCGAGAACAACGCGCTCAAGAACGCCCCGCACACGATGGAAGACCTCGTGCGCGACTGGGACCGGCCCTACAGCCGCGAGCGGGGCTGCTTCCCGCCGGGGTCGTTCCGGGTGGACAAGTACTGGCCGCCGGTGAACCGGGTCGACAACGCCTATGGCGACCGGCACCTGGTCTGCACCTGCCCGCCGATGTCGGCCTACCAGGAGGCGGCCGAGTAGCGATGGACGCGGCGGCGACGGCGGCGGCGTCGGGGGGCGGGGCCTTCCGGCGCTACGCCGTCTTCCACCTGTCCGACGATCCGGGCCTCGCCGCCTTCGGTGCGGCGTGGCTGGGCTGGGACGCGGTGGCGGCGCGGGAGGTGCCGCATCCCGACATCGGCCTGCCGCTGGCCGAGATCACCGGGACGCCCCGCCGCTACGGCTTTCACGGCACGCTGAAGCCGCCGTTCCGGCTGTCCGCCGGGGCCGGACCCGAGACGCTGGTCGCGGCGGTGGAGCGGATCGCGGCGGCGGCCGCGCCGGTCCGGCTGGCCGGGCTGGTCCCGGCCCGGATAGGGTCCTTCGTCGCGCTGGTGCCGGAGGGCGACAGCGCCGCCCTGACCGCGCTCGCTGCTCGCTGCGTGACCGCGCTGGACGCCTTCCGCGACCCGCCCGAGGCCGGCGAACTGGAGCGCCGGCGCAAGGGGCTGACCCCGGCGCAGGACGCCCATCTCGACCGCTGGGGTTATCCCTTCGTGCTGGACCAGTTCCGCTTTCACCTGACCCTGACCGGGGCGCTGGAGCCGAACCTGGCGGCGCGGGTGCTGGCGGTATTGCGGGACCTGCCGCCGCCCCTGCCGCGGCCCTGCGTCCTCGGCTCGGTCTCGGTGTTGGGCGAACGGGCGGACGGAAGGTTCGTGGAGATCCGCCGCCTGCCGCTCGGCGGCTGACCGCCTCAGCCGTCGCCCGGTCCGGGGTCGTAGGCGGGCAGGATCGCCGGTGGCATCGGCCCCTTGTTGCGGCCGCCCTGCTGCATCTGCTCCCAGCCATGGGCGAGGATGCCGACCGACCGGGACAGGCAGAACAGTCCGCGCGACAACGGCGGCGCGAAGCCCAGTTCGCAGAAGATCACCGCCGTCGCCCCGTCGATGTTCATCGCGATCGGCCGGCCGCCGCGATCCTCGCCCAGCCGCCGCTGCACCGCCTCGCCGATCTCCGCGAAACGGCCGCTGACGGTGCCCTCGGCGGCGGCCGCGCGGACCAGCGCCATGAGCCGCGGCGCGCGCGGGTCGACCGGCTTGTGGAACCGGTGGCCGAAGCCCGACACGATCCGGCCATGCGCCGCCCGCCAGGCGTCAAGCCCGGCGGCCACCGCCGCGGGCAGATCGGCCCCGGCGTCGATCCGGGCGGCGATGTCGAGGTAGAGTTCGGCGCAGTGCTGGCCGGCGCCGCCATGCACGTCGCCCAGCATGTTGACCCCGGTCGCCATCACGTTGTTCAGCCCGACGCCGCAGGTCGCCGCCATCCGGGCGGCGGCGATGGACGGGGCCTGCGGCCCGTGGTCGACCCCGGCGACCAGCGCCGCCTCCAGCAGCCGCGCCTCGGCCCCGGTGGGGATCTCGCCGCGCAGCAGCAGCCAGATCATCTGCGCGAAGCCGATGCTGCCGATCAGGTCCTCCACCGGGTGGCCGCGGAACGCGATCCGGCCCGGTTCCATGTCGATGATCGAGGTGCGCCACCACTGGCGCAGGTCTTCGGTCGGGTCGGCGGACAGGTCGGGAGATGCGTCAGGGGGCATGGCGGCTCCGGGGGCGGCGGCGGGGACCGCTCCAGTTGGAGCCGAGCCGGGCGGACTTGTCCAGCCGGGCGGGGGCGAAGGTCAGGGGGCGGCGCGGCGGTGCGACTGGCGCATCACCAGCGGGCATTCCATCCGCTCGGCGACCGGCTCGGTGTCGCCGCCCAGCAGCCGCGCGACGCACCACTGGCCCATCTCGCGATGCGGCAGCAGGACGGTGGACAGGGCCGGCGACAGGTGCTGCGCGATCTCCTGGTCGTCGTAGCCCATCACCGCGATGGTTTCGCCGGGGCGTTCGCCCAGTTCCTTCAGCGCCTCGTAGCAGCCCACCGCCGTCAGGTCGTTGGCGCAGAAGATCGCGTCGGGCCGCCGGCTGCCGTCGAGCAGGCGCAGGGTGGCGCTGCGGCCGCCGGAGGGCAGGAAGTTGCCCTCGACGATGAGCGAGGGATCGACCGGGATGCGGGCCGCCCGCAGGGCGCGTTCGTAGCCCTCCATCCGCTGGTCCGAGGCTTCCATCCAGGGCTCGCCCGAGATGAAGGCGATGCGGCGGTGGCCTTCCGCGATCAGTGCCGCCGTCGCCGCTTCGCCGCCGCGCCGCTCGGCCGGGACGACGGAGGGATGGCGCCCGGCGCCGTCGTAGCAGTTGAGCAGCACCGCGCGATGCCGGGCCAGCGCGTCCGGCACGGCGATTTCCCGGGTCAGGATCGAGCCGTAGATCACCCCGACGGCATTGTCCCCGGTCCATTTCTTGAGCACGTCGGCCTCGTAGTCCGGATCGCCACCGGTCATCACGACTTCGAGGAGGCAATTGTTCTTCCAGGCTTCCTCCTGCGCGCCCTCGATCGAGATCGCGGCGAAGGGACTGGTGGCGATCTCGTCGAGCATGAGGCCGATCACCCCGCGGCCCGCGGCCTTCGGCGGCCGCCCGGCGCCGCGGGGCCGGTAGCCGAGCCGGTCCACCGCCTCCATGACGCGCCGCCGCGTGTCGCGGCTGATCCGCATGTCCTCGAGCCCGTTCAGCACGAAGGACACGGTGGATTGCGACACACCGGCCGCCACTGCCACGTCCTTCATCGTGACCCGCGACGTCGCGCGCTCGGAAGAAGTTTCGTCGGGCTTCGTCATCCTTCCCTTCGCCGCCAAACGCGTCCCTTGCATTTTGCTAATAAATATTGCTAATAATATTAGCGCAAGCGGAATCGCGGCCGATTCGACGGCTGGCGGTCCCGCGAAGCGGCGGCATTGGATCGGGGAGGAGACGATGCGCGAGACACCGAAGAGGATGCTGGGACAGACCCAGGCGGCGTGGCTGCTGCTGGCCCCGTTCCTGGTCACCTATGCGCTGTTCCTCGTCTACCCGTTCTTCCGCGGCTTCTGGATCAGCCTGCACGACTGGAACCTGCTGGCCGTCGCGTTCAACCCGGACGCCAAGGAATTCGTCGGCCTGCGCAACTACGAACGCGTCATGTGGGGCCGCAACATCGAGTGGGGACCGTTCGTCGCGCCGCTCTGGCAGGGGCTGGGGCTTCTCGGCCTCGCCCTGTCCGTGATCCTTCGCCGGGTGGACCGGCTGAGCCGTCTGAACGCCGCCGCCCTGGCCGTGGCGTCGCTGCTCCTGGTTGTCCTCCCCGGTTTCCATCCCGGCGAAGGAGGCCGCTGGTTCGACCGCCGGTTCTGGCCCACGGTCGGCAACACCATCCTGTTCGTCGGCTGGGCGGTGCCCGGGGTGACGCTCTCGGCGCTGGTGCTGGCCGCGGCGCTGAACCGCGAGACCCGGGCGATGGGCCTGTTGCGGACGCTGTTCTTCCTCAGCCAGGTGCTGTCGGTCACCGTGGTGACGCTGATCTGGCAGATCATGTTCTCGCCCCGGCAGGGCCTGATCGCCAACATCACCGAAGTGTTCGGCGGCACCCCGATCAACTGGCTCACCGACCAGCAGTTCGCCATGGCGGCGATCGTCATCGCCACGGTGTGGTGGAGCCTCGGGATCGCGATGATCCTGTTCCTCGCCGGGCTGCAGGACATCTCGAAGGACATCTACGAGGCGGCGGCGCTCGACAACGCGCGGGGCGTCAGGGCGTTCTGGTACGTCACCCTGCCCAACCTCAAGCGGACCGTGACGCTGGTCGTGGTGCTGCAGATCATCCTGCACTTCCAGGTCTTCGGGCAGTCGCACCTGATGACCCAGGGCGGGCCGAACGACACCACCCAGGTGCTCGTCCGCTACATCTACCAGACCGGGTTCCGCGACAGCGAACTGGGCCGCGCCAGCGCGATGGCGGTGTTCCTGTTCGTCATCATGGGCAGCTTCTCGGTCATCCAGTTCATCGTCGGGCGGGAGAAGAGCTGATGAGCCGCGGCTACTACTGGCTGATCCTCGGGCTGTCGATCCCGGCCTTCCTCTGGCTGGTGCCGACGATCTGGATGGTGTCGCTGTCGTTCCAGCCCAACGAGGTGCTGGCGCGGACGACCTCGACCACCGCCTTCGGGCTGGTGCCGATCCCCTTCACCGCCGAGAACTACGCCGCGCTGTTCGCCTTCGGGCAGACGCCGTGGTGGTTCCTGAACTCGGTGATCGTGTCGCTGGGGATGACGCTTGGCGTGCTCGCCGTCTCGACCACGGCGGGCTACGCGCTCGCCCGGCTCGACTTTCCCGGCAAGACCGCGGTCACGGTGATCTGCCTGATCGGGCTGATGGTGCCGGAACAGGCGGTGTTCATCCCGCTCTACACGATGTTCGCCGACTTCGGCTGGCACAATTCCTATCACGCGCTGATCCTGCCGCGGATGGCGGTGCCCATCGGGGTGTTCCTGATGATGCAGTTCTTCAAGGGCATCCCGCGCGACATCGAGGAGGCGGCGCGGCTCGACGGGGTCGGCTGGCTGCAGATCTTCTGGCACGTCATGCTGCCGCTGGCGCGGCCGGCGATGATGACGCTGGCGATCCTGACGTTCCTCTATGCCTGGAACGACTACCTCTGGCCGCTCGTCTCGGCGCAGCAGCGGGAGTACTTCACCATCACGCTGGGCCTCGCCAGCATCCAATCCAACTTCGCGCAATCGGAAGGGCTGGGCCGGGTCATGGCCTCGGGCGTCATCGCCTCGCTTCCGGTCGTGCTGCTGTTCCTGATCTTCCAGCGGTACGTGGTGCAGGCCATGACCGTGGGCGGATCGAAGGGCTGAACCCATGCACATCTCAGGGAGGAAACCGATGAAACATGTGCTTCTGACCGCGGCCGCGGCCGCGACCCTCGCCACCGGCGCCGCCGCGCAGGAGGTCACGCTGGGCCGCTTCTTCGGCGCCTGCGAGGACGCCGGCACCGACACCACCACGAGCGTCGGCGAGGCCTGCATCATCCAGTCGATCATCAACGCCGCCGATGCCGAACTCGACGGCATCACGATCAACACCCTGCCCACCGACTGGGGCAACTACTACGACCAGATCAAGGCGGCCTATGCCGGGGGCACCCCGCCGGACGTGCACGTGATGCACCGCCACCGGGTGCCGGAATTCGCCGGGCTGGGGGCGATCGCCGAGATCTCGGGCGACCTCGAGGCCGCCGGCATCGATCCCGCCGACTGGTCCGAGAACGCGCTCGCGGCGGTAAGCTTCAATGGCGGGATCTACGGCGTGCCGATGGATTTCCACGCCAACCTCTGGCACGTCAACATGGACATCATGGCCGAGGCCGGCCTGGTCGCCGACGGCAAGCCGGTCCTGCCGTCCTCGCCCGAGGAACTCCTGGCACATGCCCGGCAGGTGAAGGAGGCCACCGGCAAGGACTACCTCGCCGCCGACTTCGCCCAGTTCCCGATCGGGGTGCGGCTGGTGCTGGCGCTGATGTGGCAGCAGGAGGCCAACATCTTCACCGAGGACGGCACCGCCACGATCGACACCGAGGCCGCGCGCAACGCCGTCACCGCGATCACCCAGCTGTTCGACGCCGGCCTCGCCAATCCGCAGCTCAACTACGCCGACAGCCAGCAGGCTTTCCTCAACGGCGAGGCGGCGATCCTCGTCAACGGCACCTGGGTGGTGGACTTCTACACCGCGGAGGCCGCGAAGGCGGAGGTCGGGCTGAACGCCTACTACGTCGCCGATTTCCCGACCCTGTTCGACACCGGCGCGACCTGGGCCGACAGCCACATGTGGGCGATCCCCTCGACGCTTGAAGGCGAAAAGCGGGCGGCGGCGATGAAGGTGCTGGCCTTCATCAACGACCACAACATCGACTGGGCCCGCACCGGCCACATGGCGGTGCGGAACTCGGTCCTCGAAAGCGACGCCTACAACGCCCTGCCGCACCGGGACGAATACACCGGCACCGCGGCGATCGCGAAGGACACGCCGCCCAGCGAACGCTACGGCGCGATCCAGGACGTGCTGAACCGCGAACTGCAGGCGATCTGGCTCACCGGCAAGTCGGTGGACGATGCGCTCGCCGACGCGGAGATCGAGGTCCAGGACCTGCTCGACCGCTGAACCGGGACGCGGGGTCCGGCTGTCCCAAAGGCCGGGCCCCCTCCACCCACCCCGACACCCGCAAGTCCGGGAGGACCCCATGGATCGGTGGACCCCCTCCGACGCCAACGACTGGTGGGCCGCGCGGCCCTGGGTCTGCGGCTTCAACTTCCTGCCGTCGAGCGCGGTCAACTTCCTCGAGATGTGGCACGCCGACACCTTCGACCGGCCGACAATCGAACGCGAACTCGGCTGGGCCGGCGAGATCGGCTTCAACGCGATCCGCATCAATCTGCATTCGCTGGTCTGGGAACACGACCGCGACGGCCTGCTCGACCGGCTCGACACGGTGATGGAGATCGCCGACAGGGCCGGGATGCAGACCGTCCCCTGCCTGTTCGACGATTGCGGCTTCGGCGGCGCCGAGCCGGTCTTCGGGCCGCAGCCCGACCCTGTTCCCGGCGTGCACAACAGCCGGGCGGTGGCCTGCCCGGGCCGCGACGTGGTGACCGACCCGTCCCGCCGCGCGGGTCTCGAGTCCTATGTCCGCGACATCGTCCGCGGTTTCCGGGACGACCGCCGCGTCCTGTTCTGGGACATCTACAACGAGCCGGGCAACCGGATGGAATTCGTCGGCGGCGGCTTCTCGCGCTACGGCGGCGATCTCGACGACCACGCGCTGGCGCTGATGGAGGACGCCTTCGGCTGGGCCCGCTCCGAGTCGCCGGAGCAGCCGCTCACCGTCGCGGCCTGGACCACGCCGCTGCCGGACGAGGAGGTGCACCCCTACCAGACCGAGATCGACCGCGCGGCGCTGCTGCTGTCGGACATCGTGACCTTCCACGCCTACTGGAAGGCGGCGCAGGTGGCGCTGTTCATCGATTACCTCTCGGTGCTCGACCGGCCGATGATCTGCACCGAGTGGATGGCCCGCGCCGTGGACAGCCGGATCGAGGACCAGTTGCAGATGTTCCACGACCGCGGCGTCGGCTGCTTCCAGTGGGGCCTTGTGAAGGGCCGGACCCAGACCCACCTGCCCTGGCCCGCCGACCTCGTGCGCGCCCATGGCGGCCGGGCGGACCGGGAGATCTGGTTCCACGACCTGCTGCACGAGGACGGCCGGCCCTACGACCCCGGCGAGATCGAAACCATTCGCGCGCTGACCGGCCGGCGGGCGGAAACCGGACGGAAAGGTGCCTTGCGATGACGGGCGTGACCCTTGACGGCGTGATCAAGCGCTATGGCGACGTGCAGGTGATCCACGGGGTGGACCTGGAGGTTTCGGACGGCGAGTTCTGCGTGTTCGTGGGCCCGTCGGGCTGCGGCAAGTCCACCCTGCTGCGGATGGTGGCGGGGCTGGAGGAGACCACCGGCGGCGCGATCCGGATCGGCGCCCGCGACGTGACCCGGATGGACCCGGCGCAGCGCGGCGTGGCGATGGTGTTCCAGACCTACGCGCTCTAC
>JBFKOW010000059.1:0-17953 GCA_041628615.1 Paracoccaceae bacterium
GACCGGCCATAAAGCTGGTCGCCGCCCACCACGTGGTCGCCGGTGCGCAGCGTGGCCAGCGCCATCGCGCCGATCGCCGCCATGCCCGACCCGGTGACGACGCCGCCCTCGGCGCCTTCCAGCGCGTCGATCTGCCGGGCGAGGACCTCGGCGTTGGGATGGCCCTCGCGGGCATAGGTGTAGCCCGAGCCCTCGGCATATTGCCGGTCGAGCGCGTCGGGATCGGGCGAGGCATAGACCACGGAGGGCTGCAGCGGCGTCACCACGGGCCGCGAGGAGCTCTCGGGCCAGGGGCCGCGCCGGATCGGGGGGCGTCTGTCCTGCGTCATCGGTGCGGTTCCGGTCAGAGGGGGCGCAGGTCGGCGCGGAACAGCCGCGCGCGCTCCTGGTAATGCTGGGCCGAGGCGGTCAGCCCGGCAATCTCGGCCTCGGTCAGGTCGCGGACCACCTTGCCCGGGCTGCCGAGAACCAGGACGCACTCGGGGATCTCCTTGCCCTCGGTCACCAGCGCGCCGGCGCCGATCAGGCTGTGCGCGCCGATCCGGGCGCCGTTCAGCACCGTGGCCGACATGCCGATCAGGCAGGTATCGCCCAGCGTGCAGCCATGCAGCATCGCCTTGTGGCCGATGGTGCAGTTCGCGCCGATGGTCAGCGGATATCCAATGTCGGTGTGCAGCACGCAGTTTTCCTGGATGTTCGTCCCCTGCCCCACCACGATCGGTTCGTTGTCGCCGCGCAGGGTCGCGCCGAACCAGACCGCGGCATGGGCCTCCAGCCGCACCCGGCCGATGACATGCGCGCCCGGCGCGATCCAGGCATCGGGGTCCAGGTCCGGGGTCAGGTCGCCAAGGGCGTAGGCGGTCATGCGGTCTCTCCGAATTCGGCGTGCAGGCGGCGGACATGCTCCACGAGGTCCGGCTGCTGCTCGCGGCGCAGGCGCTCGGCGCTGACGATGGTCTTGAGCGCGGCCTCGGTGGCGTCGAGGTCGTCGTTGACGAGCACGTAGTCGTAGGCGTCCCAGTGGCTGATCTCGTCCCAGCTGCGCTGCATCCGCTTGGCGATCACTTCGGCCGAGTCCTGCCCCCGCGATTCGAGCCGCTGGCGCAGTTCTGCGATCGAGGGCGGCAGCAGGAAGATCGACAGCACGTTGTCCTTCAGCGCCGAGTTGCGGATCTGCTGCGCGCCCTGCCAGTCGATGTCGAACAGCACGTCGCAGCCCTCCTCCACCGCCGCCCGGACCGGTCCCACCGGCGAGCCGTAGAAATGGCCGAAGACATGGGCGTGTTCGAGCATCTCGCCCGCCGCCACCATCGCCTTGAACTGCGCCTCGCTGCGGAAATGGTAGTCCTTTCCGTCCTTCTCGCCGGGGCGCGGCGGCCGTGTCGTGGCCGAGACCGAGAACCGGATCGACGGATCCCAGTCCCGCAACCGGCGGGCGAGGGTCGACTTGCCCGCCCCCGAGGGCGACGACAGGATCAAGAGCAGGCCACGGCGGGACACGGGATCGTTCACTCCACGTTCTGAATCTGTTCGCGCATCTGATCGACCGCCGCCTTGAGATCAAGCCCGATGGACGTGAGCGCGGCGTTCTGCGCCTTCGAGCAGAGCGTGTTGGCCTCGCGGTTGAACTCCTGGGCGAGGAAATCGAGCTTGCGGCCCGCCGGGGCCTGCTCGTCGAGCAGCGCCCGGCCGGCGGCGACATGGGCGCGCAGCCGGTCGATCTCCTCGGTCACGTCCTGCTTCACGGCGAGCAGCGCCAGTTCCTGCGCCAGCCGCTCCTCGGGGACCTCGGTCACGTCCTCGACGATCCGGCGCAGTGCCGCGGTCAGCGCCGCGCGGGCCTCGTCGCGGCGCTCTTCCGCGGCGGCGGCGGCCTGGTCGGTCAGCGCCTCGATGGCGGTGAGCTGGCCCTCGATGATGTCGCGCAACCGGTCGCCCTCGGCCTGCCGCATCGCCAGGAAGTCCTCGATCAGTACATCAAGATCGGCGTGCAGGGCATTGAGAAGGCGCTCCGTTTCCTGCTCGCCACTGGCGCCCTGCGCGATCACGCCGCGCACCGCGAGCACATCCGCCGCGGTGGGCTGGGCCAGCGTCAGGCCGCGGTCGAGGGCGGCGGATTCGATCTCGGAGAGGGCGGCGAGCACCCGGTCGACCTGCCCGCGGTCGAGGGTCAGCCCCACCGCCTCGGTGTCCCGCGCGATCCGCAGCGACACGGTGATCGATCCCCGGGCGACGGCACGGCCGACGGCGCCGCGCACCATCGGGTCGAGCCCCTCGATGCCCTCGGGCAACCGCAGCCGCAGGTCGAGCCCGCGGCCGTTGACGCCGCGCATCTCCCAGACCCAGCCCTGGCCCTCGGCGGCGCCGCGGCGGCTGGCGTAGCCGGTCATCGAACGGATCATGGCGGTTCCTCCCGGAGTGGCGCGCGACCTGCGCCGCGCCCGACCCTGCGCCAAGCGGATCGCACGGGCAACCGTTAACCCGTTAACACTTTCCTAGGTAACATGCCGGCCGTTCTGACTTATCTTAAAAAGCGATTAAACCGCCACCGTTCAGACCGCGGTTCCGCAGCGAAAGGCCAGACGCATGGATGACACCACCCTTACCCGCGACCTCACGGATGGCCTGCCGCTTGTCTCCCCCGCCGCCGACAGGGTCCTGCGCGACCTCGAAAGCTACTGGCAGGAACTCAGCCGCAGCACCCGGATCCCGTTCCGCTCCGATGTCGATCCGCGCCGGATCGACGCCGCCCTGCCGCACGCCTTCGTGCTGCAGAGGGTCGCCGAAGGCGTCGGCCGGTTCCGCGTTGCGGGGGCGGAACTCGAAACCCTGCTCGGCATGGACCCGCGGGGGATGCCGCTCAGCGCCTTCTTCACCCCGGCGGCGCGGCTGACGCTGAAGCACTGGTTCGCGATGGTCTTCGACCGCCCGGCGCTGGTCGAACTGCCGCTGGTGTCCGAGCGCCGGCTGGGACGGCCCCGGCTCGACGGGCGGCTGATGATCCTGCCGCTGGCCAACGAGGACGGCGAGGTGGCGCTGGCGATGGGGGCTCTCGTCGTCTCCGGCAATCCGGGCTTCGGACCGCGGCGCTTCGACATCCCCGACGGATTCGTCCGGATGGAGCCCGCCGCCGCGGAAGTCACGCGCCGTCCGGCACCCCACGCCGCCGCCCGCGCCGCGGCGATCGCCCGCGGCGGCCGGCCCGACCTGCGGCTGGTGGTCGATAACACCTGAAAACGCAAACGGCAGGCGTCGCCGCCTGCCCTGCTCCGGGTCCGGTTCCGGCCCGCCTCAGCCCGCCTTGGCGGTGCCGTTCTGCGCGTTGCGCCGGGCGGTCAGTTCCTCGGCCACGAGGAACGCCAGTTCCAGCGACTGCGAGGCGTTGAGCCGCGGGTCGCAGGCGGTGTGATAGCGGTCCGAAAGGTCCTCGTCCGACACCGCCCGCACCCCGCCGGTGCACTCGGTTACGTCGGCGCCGGTCATCTCGAAATGCACCCCGCCGGGGATCGAGCCCTCGGCGGCGTGCACCTCGAAGAATTCCCGCACCTCGCGCAGCACGCTCTCGAAGGGGCGCGTCTTGTAGCCCGAGGCGGACTTGATCGTGTTGCCGTGCATCGGGTCGCAGACCCAGGTCACGTTGGCGCCTTCCTCCTGCACCGCCCGGATCAGCCGGGGCAGGTGGTCGGTCACGTTGCCCGCGCCGAACCGCGAGATCAGGGTCAGCCGGCCCGCCTCGTTGTCCGGGTTCAGACGGACCATCAGGTCCTTGAGGTGGCCGGTGGTCATCGACGGGCCGCATTTCAGGCCGATCGGGTTCAGCACGCCGCGGCAGAACTCGACATGGGCGCCGTCGGGCTGCCGGGTCCGGTCGCCGATCCAGATCATGTGGCCCGAGCCGGCCAGCCACTTGCCCGACGTGGAATCGAGCCGGGTCAGCGCTTCCTCGTATTCCAGCAGCAGCGCCTCGTGGGAGGTGTAGAACTCCACCGTCGAGAACTCGTGCGTGGTCTCGCTGCCGATGCCGGCGGCCTCCATGAAGTCGATCGTGTCCTGGATCCGGTTAGCGATGTCGCGGTAGCGCTCGGCCTCGTCATCCTCGGTGAAGCCAAGGGTCCAGGCGTGGACCCGGTGCATGTCGGCGAAACCGCCGGTCGAGAAGGCGCGCAGCAGGTTCAGCGTCGCCGCGGCCTGGGTATAGGCCTGCAGCATCTTCTGCGGGTCGGGGATCCGGGCCTCGGGGGTGAAGTCCAGCTCGTTGATGATGTCGCCGCGGTAGGAGGGCAGCTCGACCCCGTTCTTGACCTCGGTCGGCGCGCTGCGGGGCTTGGCGAACTGCCCGGCCATGCGGCCGACCTTGATCACCGGCACCTTGGCGCCGTAGGTCAGAACCATCGCCATCTGCAGCATCACCTTGAAGGTGTCGCGGATGCCGTCGGCGGAGAAGTCCTTGAAGCTCTCGGCGCAATCGCCGCCCTGCAGCAGGAACGCCTTGCCCTGCCCCGCCTTCGCGAGCAGCGCCTTCAGCCGCCGCGCCTCGCCGGCGAAGACCAGCGGCGGATAGGCGGAGAGCCGGGCCTCGACCGCGCCGAGCGCGGCAGCGTCCACGTAGTCCGGCATCTGCACCCGCGGCTTGCTGCGCCACCCGCTCTTCTTCCACTCGGTCATCGCGTCCGGGCCTCCATGCCCCCTGGGTTCCTGTCAGGCAGAGCGGCCTTAGCGCGGCGCGGGGGGCCGTTGCAATGCCCAAAAGGCCGGTTCCGCGCGCGGATTCGGGCTCCGGCGGCTATTGATCCCGTGCCTCAAAACTGGTCATCTGCCGTCCCGTAGTGACGCCAGGGACGTCTCATGGACATCAAGAGCCAGATCGTCGAGGTCGCCGACCCCGGCCTCAAGCCGAAGCGCTTCGTCTTCGTGCTGCTCGAGAATTTCACCATGCTCTGCTTCGCCTGCGCGGTGGAGTCGCTGCGGATCGCCAACCGGATGTCGGGCAAGACCCTCTACGACTGGGTGATCGCCGGCGAGGGCGGCGACACCGTCACCTGTTCCGCGGGGATCGGCTACAAGCTCGGGATGGACCTCGTCGAACTGAACCGCGAGGACACGGTGCTGCTGTGCGGCGGCATCGACGTGCAGGCCGCCACGACCCGGCGGGTGCTGAACTGGCTGCGCCGCGAGGCGCGTCGCGGGGTGACGATGGGCGGGCTCTGCACCGCCGGCTACACGCTCGCCAAGGCCGGCCTGCTCGACGGCAAGCGGGCCACGATCCACTGGGAGAACCAGGACAGCTTTGCCGAGGAATTCGACGAGGTGCAGCTCACCAAATCGGTCTTCGTGATCGACGGCAACCGGATCACCACCGCCGGCGGCACCGCCTCGATCGACCTGATGCTCAAGATCATCGCCGACGACCACGGCGAGACGCTGGCCAGCGCGGTCGCCGACCAGCTCATCTATTCGTCGATCCGCACCGACCAGGACACCCAGCGGCTGTCGATCCCGACCCGGATCGGCGTCCGGCACCCGAAGCTCTCGCTCGTCATCCAGATGATGGAGCAGAACATCGAGGAGCCGATCTCGCCCTCGATCCTCGCCCGCGACGTGGGCATGTCGACCCGGCAGCTCGAGCGGCTGTTCCGGCGCTACCTCAACCGGTCGCCCAAGCGCTATTACATGGAACTCAGGCTGCAGAAGGCACGCAACCTCCTGATGCAGACCGACATGAGCGTCATCAACGTGGCGCTGGCCTGCGGCTTCGCCTCGCCGTCGCATTTCTCCAAGTGCTACCGGGCGCATTACCAGACCACGCCCTACCGCGAACGCGGCGCGCAGGCGGCGCGGCTCAGCGTCTGAGCCCCGCGACGGCCCGCTTTTTTTGCGTTGATCGACATGCCATGTTACCATTCCTCTCTGAAAGAGTAGGTGAGGGGGTTTTCATGAAACGTTTGCTATTCGCCGCCGGCACAGTGGCGATGACCTCCGGCGCGGCGTTCGCGTTGCCGGTCGATCTGAATCTGTGGACGGCGGAAAGCTATCCCTCGGTATCGGGTTTCCCCAATGGCGTCTGGACCGTGGACGGCAGCGGCGCGACCGTGACCCAGTCGCAGAACGGCCAGCCAACGCTGTTCTATTCGGATTTCACCGCGCAGGGGTCCGAGGTGACCGGCAAGGTAGTGGTCAATTCCAACAACGACGACGACTTTTTCGGCTTCGTGCTGGGATTCGATGGCGGTGACAGTCTCGACGCGGGGGCCGACTACCTGCTTGTCGACTGGAAACGGAACAGCCAGTTCTTCGATTTCGGCGATGGATCGAGCCCGGGGCCGGGCTACACCGCGCTGCGCGGGCTCGCCGTGTCCCGCGTTACCGGGATTCCGACTGCCGACGAGTTCTGGGGCCACCAGACCTGGACCGGCGCGGGTGCCGCCGCCGGCGGGCTCCAGGAACTCGCGCGAGGTACCACGCTGGGGTCCTCTGCCTGGGTTGTGGGACAGACCTACGAGTTCAGCTTCGACTTCGGTCCCAACAACCTCGTGGTATCGGTCGATGGTGTGCAGCAGTTCAACATCACGGGCACCTTCGAGAACGGGTCCATCGGCTTCTACAATTTCAGCCAGGCCGACGTGACCTATTCGGCCTTCGAGAAGGACAGCGGGTCGTTCCCGGCCGTTCCGCTGCCGGCATCGGCATGGCTGCTGACGGCGGCGATCGGGGGGCTGGCGCTGCGCCGTCGCCGCTGAGCCCCGGCCAAAGCGCCATCCCGACGACACCGGGCGGGGGCGCCGGACTTCAGTATCCGGCGCCCACCGTGCTGAACCCCTTGCCGTACATCCAGCGCATCGCCTCCTTGGCGCCCTGCAGTTCCGCCGCGGGGCTGACCCGCGAGGGCCAGGCCTCCCCGGTCTCGTGAATGTTGTTCTGGTTCGGGTCGAGCGCGACCACCCCCGGCGCCACCACCGCGCCGAAGGTCGCGACATAGGCGAAATCCTCGACCCCGAATCCCGGCGTCACCTTCTCCTTGCCGTTCGGCCAGCCGCCGACGCCGCCGTGGGTGGTGAAGAACGGCGCGGTCTGCAGGTTGCCGTGGGCCGACTGCATCCCGCAATTGCCGAAGCTGCGGCGGCTGCCGGCCCTGGGATCGCGGATCGCGTGGAAGGCGCGGACCACGTTCTTGGGGATCGACTGGGTCAGGCTGTTGTCCATCCAGAACGACCGGTCCACGGCGTCGAAGATGAACATCTCCTGCACCGGGATCCCCAGCTTCGCGAGCTTGTGGGCGATCACGATGATCGCCGCCCCGCCGCGGCTGAAGCCGCTCAGGAACAGCCGCCTGCCGGGGTCCTTGCCCTCGCCGTAGGCCTGCTTGATCCAGGCCAGCGCCGCCTCGATGATGTCGGACGAACTCTTGCCGCTGATCGAGTCGGTGGTGCCGGGGAAATACTTCGCCCGGCCGAAGCCCAGGTTCATCATCCGCTTGACGTGACCGCTCTTCTTGCTGCCGATCGCCTCGAGCGGCATGCAGGCGATCGGGTCTGCGGTGGTGTCGAGGTTGTCGGTGCCGTCGATTCCGAGAAAGATGTTCATTCCTGTCCCTTCGTTCTGATCTGGCCGTCGCGCGTCCTGCCGCCGGGCACCCGGCCGGACCGCAGCGTCCTTCCGGGACCCGCAGCGCCGGCGGGTCCGCCTCCGTGGCCACCCGCCCGGGCGACCGCCTGTCGATCTTTCATGGCTTGCGCGGCTGGCCGCCCTGCTGCACCGCGTGGGTGAGTTCGTGGGACAGGAGTTCGGACGAAGTGCCGCCCGGGGCGAAGATCCGGTTTCCGGTCGCGTAGGCCTGTGCGCCGAGTTGCGGCGCCGCGGACGGGACCGGCGGCGTTGCCAGTCGCGCCTCGATCAGCCGCTTGTGCACGTCGGCCTGCGACATGCCGAACCGGTTGGCGAGTTGCGACACCGTTACGGCGTCCGAGCCGTTGCTGTTGTTCTGTCCCATACCGGGCCTCCCCTCTTGACGACGAACCGTTACCTGACGCGACGTTAGCGCATTCAACCGCACCGGGTAAGCCTGCTTGGACAGCCGTCGCACGCGCCTTGCCGCTTCCCTTTTCGATGCGCTGCGCCTAGTTTGCGGGCCGGAGCGATAATCCACCAGGGAGACACCAATGAAGAAACTTCTGCTGGCGACGGCCGCCACCGGCGCGCTCGGAACCGCCGCGCTCGCCGACGGCCACGCCGAGACGATCAAGCTCGGCATCATCCTCGGCTTCACCGGCCCCATCGAATCGCTGACGCCGTCGATGGCCGACGCCGCCGAGATGGCGATGGCCGAAGTGACCGAGAGCGGCCTGCTTCTGGGCGGCGCGAAGGTCGAGGCGGTCCGCGCGGACAGCACCTGCATCGACGCCGGCGCGGCGACCGCCGCCGCCGAACGCCTGATCACCGGCGACGGGGTCAAGGGCATCATGGGCGCGGACTGCTCGGGCGTGACCGGCGCGATCCTGTCCAACGTGGCGCTGGCCAACGGCGTCGTGATGATCTCGCCCTCGGCCACCTCCCCGGCGCTGTCCACCGCCGAGGACAACGGCCTGTTCTTCCGCACCGCGCCGTCCGACGCCCGCCAGGGCGTGGTGATGACCGAGGTGCTGCAGGAACTCGGCATCAACGAGGTCGCCGTCACCTACACCAACAACGACTACGGCAAGGGTCTGGCCGACAGCTTCCAGGCCGCGTTCGAGGCCGCCGGCGGCACGGTGACCATCAACGCCGCCCACGAGGACGGCAAGGCCGACTACTCGGCCGAAGTCGCGGCGCTGGCCGCGGCGGGCGGCGAGCGGCTGGTCGTGGCGGGCTACGTCGACCAGGGCGGCTCGGGCATCGTGCGCGCGGCGCTCGACTCGGGCGCCTTCGACAGCTTCCACTTCCCCGACGGGATGATCTCGGCCGCGCTGGTCGAGAACTTCGGCGACGAGATCGACGGCTCGTCCGGTCAGCACCCCTCGCCCTCCGAGGAACTGGCCAACCTGTTCACCGACCTCGTCGGCGGCGCCTTCGACGCCACCTCGCCGTTCACGCCGGAATCCTACGACGCCGCGGCGCTGATGATGCTGGCGATGCAGGCGGCCGGGTCGTCGGACCCGTCGGTCTACAAGGACCACGTCGAGCACGTCGCCAACGCCCCCGGCGAGCCGATCCAGGCCGGCGAACTGGCCAAGGCGCTGCAGATCATCGCCGATGGCGGTGACATCGACTATGTCGGCGCCACCGACGTCGAACTGATCGGTCCGGGCGAGGCCGCCGGCAACTACCGGGTCGTCGGCTTCGAGGGCGGCGCCGAAATCACCGCCGGTCGCAAGTAACCGCACGCGACACCGACATCACGCCGTCCGGGGCACCCTCCCCGGGCGGCGTTTCGCAACCGCCGGACCGAACCGGCGGTGCCGGAGGGGGATGGGGATGATCCGGGTCGAGAACCTGCACAAGCATTTCGGCGGATTTCATGCCGTCGACGGCGCCTCGCTGGAGATCGCCGAGCGCTCCATCACCGGCCTGATCGGCCCGAACGGAGCCGGAAAGACAACCCTTTTCAACGTGATCGCGGGCGTTCTTGAACCAACGTCGGGGCGTGTCACGATGCAGGGCGAGGACATCACCGGCCTGCCGCCGCACACCCTGTTCCACAAGGGCCTGCTGCGCACCTTCCAGATCGCCCACGAATTCGCCTCGATGACCTGCCGCGAGAACCTGATGATGGTGCCCGGCGCGCAGTCGGGCGAGCGCCTTTGGAACACCTGGTTCGGCCGCAAGCGGATCGCCGACGAGGAACGCGCCCTGCGCGCCAAGGCCGACGAGGTGCTGGAGTTCCTCACCATCGAGCACCTCGCCGACCACAAGGCCGGGCAGGTCTCGGGCGGGCAGAAGAAGCTGCTCGAACTTGGCCGGACGATGATGGTGGACGCCCGGATCGTGTTCCTCGACGAGGTCGGCGCCGGGGTGAACCGCACCCTCCTGAACACCATCGGCGACGCGATCATCCGGCTCAACAAGGAGCGCGGCTACACCTTCGTGGTGATCGAGCACGACATGGATTTCATCGACAAGCTCTGCGACCCGGTGATCTGCATGGCCGAGGGCAAGGTCCTCGCAGAGGGGACGCTGGCCGAGATCAAGGCCAACGAGCAGGTGATCGAGGCCTATCTCGGCACCGGGCTCAAGAACAAGGCCGCCGTGGCCGCGGGCTGAGGGGACGGGATGGACCGACTGACCGACACGACACCGGGCCGGGAGGCGGCGGCATGAGCGACGCCTATTCCGACCGCGGCAACAAGGACCGCTCGATCACCCGCGAGGGCGGCGGCACCATGACGCCCTCGCCGGGCACCGGCCGCGCCATCGACACCGCGACCGCCTTCCTGATCGGCGACACCATGACCGGCGGCTACGGCCAGGGCCCCGACATCCTGCACGACTGCACCATCGCCGTGGATCCGGGCGAGATCGCGGTGATCGTCGGCCCGAACGGCGCCGGCAAGTCCACCGCGATGAAGGCCGTGTTCGGGATGCTGAACGTCCGCTCCGGGTCGGTCCGGCTCGACGGCGAGGACATCACCGCGCTGTCGCCGCAGGACCGGGTCCGCAAGGGCATGGCCTTCGTGCCGCAGACCTCGAACATCTTCACCTCGATGACGGTGGAGGAGAACCTCGAGATGGGCGCCTTCATCCGCGACGACGACATCCGCCCGACGATGGAGCAGGTCTACGAACTGTTTCCCATCCTGCGCGACAAGCGCCGGCAGGCGGCGGGCGAGCTGTCCGGCGGCCAGCGCCAGCAGGTCGCCGTGGGCCGGGCGCTGATGACCCAGCCCAAGGTGCTGATGCTGGACGAACCCACCGCCGGGGTGAGCCCCATCGTGATGGACGAACTGTTCGACCGGATCATCGAGGTCGCCCGCACCGGCCTGCCGGTGCTAATGGTGGAACAGAACGCCCGGCAAGCCCTTGAAATCGCGGACAAGGGCTATGTCCTCGTCCAGGGCCGCAACGCCCATACCGGCACCGGCAAGGACCTTCTGGCGGACGAGGAAGTCCGGCGGAGCTTTCTCGGCGGATGACCCGCCGGGGCCCCTCCCGCCCGGCAGGGAGCCGGTCGCGCGCGACGGGCGCGGGCTTCGGTCTGCTGGCCGCCCTCGCCGCCGCCCCGGCCCCTGCCGACGTCGATTTCGCCGAAGTCTGCACCGCAACGCGGCTCTGCGACCCGGCGGGCGCCTGCACCGAGGTCACCGGCCCCGCGTTGCGCTTCGGCTTCACCGAGGTGGCCTATCGGGAGTTCACGGTGCTGATCGACATGCCCGGCGCGGCCCCGGTCGAGATCGCGGTGGACAACGCCGTGCCGGCCTATTCCTGGGCCGACGACGACACCGTCCGGACCTTCATCTACATCTACAATTCGAGCTTTCACGGCGACGGCGACAGGCCGGACGACCCAGCCGAGTTCGTGCTGACCGAGGCGGCGATCCAGGGCCGCCTGGGAGACGTCCGGATCCTATCGGGCACCTGTCGGGAGGAGAACGGCTGACATGGACGCATTGAACGCCCTCGTGGCGCTTCTCAACTTCGTGGTGATCCCCGCCACCGCCTACGGGGCGCAGCTGGCGCTCGGGGCGCTCGGGGTGACGCTGATCTACGGCATCCTGCGGTTCTCCAACTTCGCCCATGGCGACACGATGGCCTTCGGCACCGCGATCGCGATCCTCGGCACCTGGGCGCTTCAGGGCGCGGGGATCGGGCTCGGGCCGCTGCCCACCGCCCTGCTCGCCCTGCCGCTGGGCATCCTCGGGGCCGTCGCGCTGGTGCTGGCGACCGACCGGGCGGTCTACCGCTTCTACCGGGCGCAGCGGGTCAAGCCGGTGATCCTCGTCATCGTGTCGATGGGGGTGATGTTCATCTACAACGGCATTACCCGCTTCGTGATCGGGGTCGAGGACCAGAACTTCGCCGATGGCGAGCGGTTCCTGATCTCTGCCCGGACCTTCCGCGACATGACCGGGCTGGACGAGGGGCTGGCCATCAAGACCACGCAGGTGCTCACTCTCGTGGTGGCGGTGATCGCGGTGGCGATCCTGTTCTGGTTCCTCAACAAGACCCGCACCGGCAAGTCGATGCGCGCCTTCTCGGACAACGAGGACCTCGCGCTGCTCTCGGGGATCAACCCCGAGCGGGTGGTGATGATCACCTGGCTGATCGTGGCGGCGCTGGCGACCACGGCTGGGGTGCTCTACGGGCTCGACAAGTCCTACAAGCCCTTCACCTACTTCCAGCTCCTGCTGCCGATCTTTGCCGCCGCCATCGTCGGCGGCCTGGGCAACCCGGTGGGGGCGATCCTCGGCGGCTTCGTCATCGCCTTCGCCGAGGTCACCATCACCTACCCGCTGAAGAAGGTGCTGGGCTACCTGATGCCCGAGAGCCTGGAGCCCCAGGGCCTCGTCCAGCTGCTGAGCACCGACTACAAGTTCGCGGTCAGCTTCCTGATCCTCGTGGTGGTGCTGCTGTTCAAGCCCACCGGCCTGATGAAAGGAAAGGCGCTATGAGCCCCACCCTGCGCGCGCCCCTGCTGTTCGCCCTCGTCGCGGTGCTGATCGTCGGCACCGGTTTCGTGCAGGGCTGGAACTCGGCGCTGCTGATCCTGAACATGGGCCTGGTCAGCGCGGTGATGGCGCTCGGGGTCAACCTGCAATGGGGTTTCGCCGGCCTGTTCAACATCGGCGTCATGGGGTTCGTCGCGCTGGGCGGGCTCGCCACGGTGCTGATCTCGATGCCGCCGGTCAACGACGCCTGGGCGGCGGGCGGGGTGCGGCTGCTGCTGGGCCTGGTCTGCGGGGCGGCCACCATCGTCGGCGCGATCCTCGCCCAGAAGAGGCTGCCGGCGGGCCGGACGCGGACCCTCGTCACCCTCGCCATCGTGGTGGCCGGCTTCGTGCTCTACCGGATGGTGTTCGACCCGGCGAAGGCGGCAGTCGAGGCGGTCAACCCGGCCTCCACCGGCTACCTCGGCGGCTTCGGCCTGCCGGTCCTGCTGGCCTGGCCGGTGGGCGGGCTGCTGGCTGCCGGCGCGGCCTGGATCATCGGCAAGACGGCGCTCGGCCTGCGCTCGGACTACCTCGCCATCGCCACCCTCGGCATCGCCGAGATCGTCATCGCCATCCTGAAGAACGAGGACTGGCTGGCGCGCGGCGTCAAGAACGTGATCGGCCTGCCCCGGCCCGTTCCATATGAGATCACGCTTCAGAACGACCCCGGCTTCGTGGAGCGGGCCGCGGGTCTGGGGCTCGACCCGGTCAACGCCTCGTCGCTCTACGTCAAGGCCGGGTATTCGCTGCTCTTCGCGGCGGTGCTCGTCATCCTGCTGGTGCTGGCGCAGCTTGCGCTGAAATCGCCCTGGGGCCGGATGATGCGGGCGATCCGCGACAACGAGGTCGCCGCCGAGGCGATGGGCAAGGACGTCACCGCCCGCCACCTGCAGATCTTCATCCTCGGATCGGCGATCTGCGGCATCGCCGGCGCGATGATGACCACGCTCGACGGACAGATGACCCCGGCCTCCTACCAGCCGCTGCGCTTCACCTTCCTCGTCTGGGTGATGGTGATCGTCGGCGGGTCGGGCAACAACTTCGGCGCGGTTCTCGGCGGTTTCCTGATCTGGTGGCTCTGGGTGCAGGTCGAGCCGATCGGCCTGGCCCTGATGAACTTCGTCGCGCTGGCGCTGCCGGACGGGTCGGCGTTCGAGAAGCACCTGCTCGACAGCGCGGCCCACATGCGGCTGCTCACGATGGGGCTGATCCTGCTGCTGGTGCTGCGGTTCAGCCCGCGGGGCCTGATCCCGGAACGCTAGACGGCTTGCGGCCCACGCCCAGCCAGGCGGTGGCGCCGAGGCGGACCGGAAACGGGCCGACCTCGCGGTCGAGCCAGTCCACCGCGGCCATCGAACGCTCCGCCCAGTCGGCGTCGGTCATCGTCCTGCGCAGCATGGCGACCGGCGCGGCGCCGCGCGCCATGTCGTCCCAGAAGGCCCGGGCGCTCTCGACCGTGGCGATGTCCTCGACCGCGTGCACGGCGACGCCGGCAAAGCCCGCCGCCTCCATCTCGGCCTTCAGGACCGCCGGATTCTCCAGCGAGGCGAGATCCTTGGCGGGTTCGGGCATGTCCGGCTTGACCTGCCGCAGGGCGCCGAACAGCGCCGCCATGATCGGCGAGCGGTTCACCGGCGCCCAGCTCGACACGCAGGCGCCGCCGCCGGGGCGCAGCACCCGGAGCAGTTCGGCCATGCCGCGGGGCCGGTCGGGAAAGAACATCAGCGCGAACATCGAGAAGGCGGCATCGGCGCTGGCATCGGCGTAGGCAAGCGCCTGCCCGTCCCCCACCGTGGCGTCGACGGGCAAGCCCTCCTCCGCCGCGGCCTTGCGCAGCAGCGCCACCATGTTGGGCGCGAAATCGACCGCCCGCACCCGCGCGCCGCGCCGCGCCGCCCGCAGCGCCAGCGTGCCCGGCCCCGCGCCGATATCGGCCACCTCGGTCCCGCGGCCGACCCCGACGAGATCGAGCGCCCTCTCGGAATAGGCCCCGAAGAGCTTCACGGTGACGGCGGCATAGCCCTCGGCGACGACATCCCAGGGCGTGGCGGTCTCGAGCATGGCTCCGCTCCCTTTGCCCCAGTCTTGCACGGATGGCCCGGAACGAGAAAGGGCGCCCCTTACGGGACGCCCTCCTGCCGCAGTCGGGGACGAGAACCGCGGTCAGAACTTGTAGGCGGCGCGCAGGCCGAAGGTCCGGGCATCGATGCCGGCGTCGTCGAAATCGTGCTGGAGCAGCTCGGCCCCCACGATCACGTTCGGGGTCGCGGCAAAGTCGGCGCCGATGCCGTAGAGCACCCCGCTTTCGCCCGACAGGCTCAGATCGTCGCTGTCGAGCTGGGCGACGCCCGCGGTCACGTAGGGCAGCACGTTGCCGGCGTTGTAGCCGACCCGGCCCTTGAGCCGCAGCACGTCCGCCTCCGGGTCGCCCGTGGTGTCGAGGGTGAGGCGCGAGAAGTCGAGTTCGCCGCCGACGACGGCCGCGCCGAGGTCGAGGTTGTAGCCGCCGAACACGCCGAGGCTGTTGGCGTCGGTCTCCGCGCTGCCGTCATCCAGCGTCGCGGTGCCGAGCGAGCCACCGGCGTAGAAACCGGTCCAGTCGGTGGCGGGGGCCGGCACGATGACCGGCGCGGCCTGGACGACCGGGGTTTCCGCGGGTTCGCTGAGGCCGCCGGCAAGGGCGGGGGCGGCGACGAGGGCCGCGACGGCGGCCGAAATCATCAGTCGGGTGGTCATGGAGAAATCTCCTGTCTCTTTCGTTCGGGGCCGGCCGCGGAACCGGTTGCGCGGGACCGGCCGGACGTGGCGGCTGCCACGCTGATCGGCAACTAAGAACCTCGCCGGCGGGTTCCAACCGGGGTCCGGATCACAGCTTTGTGCAGTTGCAGAAAGCCGCTGATATCAGGCGGAAAAAAGCCGATCCAGGTGGATTTCCGGACGGGTGTCGGCGGCATCCGGCGCGTCCGGCCGCGCCGCTGCGGCGGCGTTCAGCCGGGGCGGAACACCTCGCCCCCGCCGACCGCCGCCCGCACCCCGGTGGTCGCCGGGCAAGAGGTCGGCAGTCCGTGCAGCACCCGCACCGCGAGGTAGCCGAAGGCCTGCGCCTCGAGCATGTCGCCGTCCAGTCCCACCGCCTCGACCGGGTCCACCGGGCAATCCAGCCCGGCGGCGAGCATCGCCATCAGGGTCGCGTTGTGCCGCCCGCCGCCGGTGACCAGCACCCGCGAAGGCGGCGCCGGGCAATGCTCCATCCCCTGCGCCACCGCCGCCGCCGCGCAGGCGGTCAGGGTCGCCGCGGCGTCGGCGTCCGACAGCCGCGCCACCGCGCCGCCGAGATCGGCGAAGGCGTTCCGGTCGAGCGATTTCGGCGGCACCTTCAGGAAGTAGCCGCGCCCGAGGAAGCCCGCGACAAGGTCGAGATCGACCTCGCCCCGCCGCGCCAGCGCGCCGCCCTCGTCCCGCGGCTGGCCCAGCCGCGCGGCCAGCAGGTCGTTGACCGGGGCGTTGGCCGGCCCGGTGTCGAAGGCCAGAAGCGCGCCCTCGGTCTCGGGCAGTGGCTTGCCCGGGTCGATCCAGGTCAGGTTGCCGACACCGCCGAGGTTCAGGAAGGCCAGCGGCGCGTCCGCGCCGATGCGGCGGGCCAGCGCGAAGTGGTAGAACGGCGCCAGCGGCGCCCCCTGCCCGCCCAGCCGCACGTCGGCGGACCGGAAATCGCCGACCACCGGGATCCCGGTGGCATCGGCCAGCGCCTGCCCGTCCCCGGCCTGGTGGGTGCCCCGCGTGTCGGGCGCATGGGCGAGGGTCTGGCCGTGAAAGCCGATCACCTCCGCCGCGATCCCGGCCAGCGCCTCGGCATGGGCGGCGGTCACGATCGCGGCCGCCGCGTCGACGCCCGGCTCGCCCGGCCAGCGCCCCAGCGCGGCGGTCAGCGCGGTCCGCTCGGCCTCGGTATAGGCCCGGTAGGCGGTCGGCCCGAAGTCGAATATCTCGTGGCCGTCGGTGTCGATCACCGCGACGTCCACCCCGTCGAGCGATGTGCCCGACATCGTGCCCGCCGCCCGGACGCGCCGCTGCATGCCCTTGTCGCGCACCGGAACCGCTTCCCCTCTGACCTGCCCTTGCCTATAGAGTGCCGCGACCATCAGGCAGGGACAAGAGATGACCTACCACCCGAAATCCGAGTTCATGGCGACGATCATGGCGCGCGGCTTCCTGGCCGACTGCACGGATTACCAGGGCCTCGACGACGCGCTGAGCCGGGGGACGGTCACCGCCTATATCGGCTATGACGCGACGGCGCAGTCACTGCACGTGGGCCACCTGCTCAACATCATGCTCCTGCGCTGGTTCCAGAGGACCGGGCACCGGCCGATCACCCTGATGGGCGGCGGCACGACCAAGGTGGGCGACCCGTCGTTCCGGTCCGAGGAACGGCCGCTGCTCGGTCCCGAACAGATCGACGCCAACATCGCGGCCATGCAGCGGGTGTTCGACCGCTACCTCGACTACCGCGACGGGTCGGGCGCGCTGATGCTGAACAACGCCGACTGGCTCGACGGGCTGAACTACCTCGATTTCCTGCGCGACATCGGCCGGCATTTCAGCGTCAACCGGATGCTGTCCTTCGAAAGCGTGAAGTCCCGGCTCGACCGCGAACAGTCGCTGTCGTTCCTCGAATTCAACTACATGATCCTGCAGGCCTACGACTTCCTCGAACTCTACCGCCGGCACGACTGCCTGCTGCAGATGGGCGGGTCCGACCAGTGGGGCAACATCGTCAACGGGGTCGACCTGACCCGGCGGGTCTGCGACGGCGAGATCTTCGGGCTGACCACCCCGCTGCTGACCACCTCGGACGGCCGCAAGATGGGCAAGAGCGCCGGCGGCGCGGTCTGGCTCGATGCCGAGATGCTGTCGCCCTACGAGTTCTGGCAGTTCTGGCGCAACACCACCGACGCCGACGTCGGCCGGTTCCTGAAGCTCTACACCGAATTGCCGGTGGAGGAGTGCGACCGGCTGGGCGCGCTGGGCGGGTCCGAGATCAACGACGCCAAGATCGTGCTGGCCAACGCGGTCACCGGGCTGCTGCACGGCGCGGAAGCCGCCGCCGCCGCCGAGGCGACGGCCCGCGAGGTGTTCGAGAAGGGCGGCGTGGGCGACGACCTGCCGACCCTGACGCTGAGCGAGACCGAGATCGGCGACGGCATCTCTGTGGTGCAGCTGATCGTGCGCTCCGGCCTCGCCGGGTCGGGCAAGGAAGCCAAGCGGCTGATCGCGGATGGCGGCGCGCGGCTCGACGACGCGCCGCTGACCGATGCCGGGCTGATGATCGACGC
>JBFKOW010000060.1:0-17941 GCA_041628615.1 Paracoccaceae bacterium
CCCGGCGTGGCAATGGTCAGCGCGCCCTTCGGCGCCGCCGCCGCCTCGGTCAGGCTGTCGATCCGCGCCAGCCGGCGGATCATCGCCTCGTTGCCGGCCCAGGCCGCGCGGACCGCGTCGTCGGCCTCCAGTTGCACCACCGGCACGTAGAGCCCCGCCGGAACGTTCATCTGCGCCCGGACGGACCGGACCTCCTCGATGAAGGCGATGACCCAGCCCATCTCGCGGTCGGCGTCCGGGTCGGCCAGCGCCGCGGCTGTGTGGTCCGGCCAGTCGGCATGGACCAGCATCTTCGGCCGGTCGCCGGTCAGGCCCCAGAGTTCCTCGGTGACGAAGGGCATGATCGGGTGCAGCAGGATCAGGCACTGGTCGAGGACCCAGGCCATCACCGCGCGGGTCTCGGCCTTCTGCGCCTCGGTGCCGTCCATCAGCAGCGGCTTGGAGAATTCCAGGTGCCAGTCGCAGACCTTGCCCCAGACGAAGCCGTAGAGCGCGTTCGCGGCGTCGTTGAACCGGTAGGCAGTCAGCGCCTCGTCCACGGTCTCGCGGACCCGGGCGGTCTCGCCGATGATCCAGCGGTTCACCGTCTGCTCCGCTGCGGGCACCCCGCCGGTGGCGTGGCCCTCGAAGACGCCGTTCATTTCGGCGAAACGGACCGCGTTCCACAGCTTGGTGCCGAAGTTGCGGTAGCCCTTGATCTTGTCCACGCTGAGTTTCAGCACCCCGCCGATCGCCGCCATCGAGGCGTTGGTGAACCGCAGCGCGTCGGCGCCGAACTCGTCCACGATGTCGAGCGGGTCGATCACGTTGCCGGTGGTCTTGGACATCTTCTTGCCCTTCTCGTCGCGGACGAGCTGGTGCAGGTAGACGGTGTGGAACGGCTCGCGGCCCACCACGGCAAGCTGCATCATCATCATCCGCGCCACCCAGAAGAACAGGATGTCGAAGCCGGTCACGAGCACGTCGGTGGGGAAGAACCGCTTCAGCGCGTCGGTGTCGTCGGGCCAGCCCAGCGTGCCGATCGGCCAGAGCCCGGACGAGAACCAGGTGTCGAGCACGTCGGCGTCGCGCCAGACCGGGTAGACGAGGTGGGTCGGGTCCTGGTTGACGATGTAGTCGGCGAGGCTCTCGGCCAGCAGGTGCGCGGCGGCGGCCTTGTCGGCGACCTCCACGACGCGGGCGTGATTGAGCGGTGTCGGCAGCCCGGCGAGGACATCCTCGAACTGCCCGGCCACGGCGTCGAAATCCGCCGCCGCGTGGTGCCGCTCGTCGCCCGCGAGCAGCGTCTGCGAGGTCAGCAGCTTCAGCATTTCGAGCTCGTCCAGCGCCCCGTCGCCCTCGTCATCGACGAAGCCGTGCGCCTCGAGGTCGAAGCCGTACCACACCGGGATCTGGTGCCCCCACCAGAGCTGGCGCGAGATGCACCAGGGTTCGATGTTCTCGAGCCAGTGGTAGTAGGTCTTCTCGCCCGATTCCGGGATGATCCTCGTGCGGCCCTCGCGGACCGCGTCGAGCGCCGGGCCGACGATCTGCGCGGTGTCGACGAACCACTGGTCGGTCAGCATCGGCTCGATGACGACCTTCGAACGGTCGCCGAAGGGCTGCATGATCGGCTTGGCCTCGACCAGCGGGACGGCGGCGTCGGCGCCCTCGCTGCCGGGCTTCGCAGGCTTGCCCAGCCGGGCGTCGTCGGCGCGGGTCATCACCGCGAGTCCGTCGGCGGTGATCTCCTCGACGACCCGCGTGCGGGCCTTGAACCGGTCGAGCCCGCGCAGGTGGTCGGGGACGAGGTTGAGCGCGTCGGCCTCGGCCTCGGTCAGCGTCCGCCCGCCCTCGGCCACCTCCTGCGCGATGGCGGCGGCCTCGGCGTAGGGGGCGCCGTCGGCGCGCATGTGGCCGCGGGTGTCCATCAGCCGGTACATCGGGATGCCGCCGCGCTGGGCGACCGCGTAGTCGTTGAAATCGTGCGCGCCGGTGATCTTGACCGCGCCCGAGCCGAATTCGGGATCGGGATAGTCGTCGGTGATGATCGGGATCAGGCGGCGGTGTTCCTTCGGCCCCACCGGAATCTCGCATAGCTGGCCGACGATCGGCGCGTAGCGTTCGTCGGAGGGATGCACCGCCACCGCGCCGTCGCCCAGCATCGTCTCGGGCCGCGTCGTGGCGATGGAGATGTAGTCGCGGGTCTCGCGCAGGGTGACATTCCCGTCCGCGTCCTTCTCGACGTATTCGTAGGTCGCGCCGCCGGCGAGCGGGTACTTGAAGTGCCACATGTGGCCCGCGACCTCGATGTTCTCGACCTCGAGGTCGGAGATCGCGGTCTCGAAATGCGGGTCCCAGTTCACCAGCCGCTTGCCGCGGTAGATCAGGCCCTTGTCGTACATGTCGACGAAGACCTTGATGACGGCGTCGTGGAAATTGCCCTGCGCGTCCGCCTCGGGCGCGCCCGGCGCGCCGGACATGGTGAAGGCGTTGCGGTCCCAGTCGCAGGAGCAGCCCAGCCGCTTGAGCTGGTCGATGATCGTGTGGCCGTACTCGGTCTTCCAGTCCCAGACCCGGGCGAGGAACTCCTCGCGGCTGAGATCGGTGCGGCGCAGGTTCGATTCCGCCTTCAGCTTCTTCTCGACCTGAAGCTGGGTGGCGATGCCGGCATGGTCCTGACCGGGCTGCCAGAGCGTGTCGAAGCCGCGCATCCGGTGCCAGCGGACGAGGATGTCCTGCAGCGTGTTGTTGAAGGCGTGGCCCACGTGCAGCGCGCCGGTCACGTTGGGCGGCGGGATCATGATGCAGAAGCTGTCGTCGCGGGACCTGTTGGCCCCGGCCCGGAAGGCGCCGGCCCTGTCCCACGCGGCGATCAGGCGCGGTTCGGCGGATTTCGCGTCGAACGTCTTGTCGAGTGCCACGGCGGTTCCCCTGCTGCGCTGCGATGTCTGGAGCGGGGAGATAGCGGGCCGGGCCGGGGAGGGAAAGAACCTAATCCCCACCCCGCCTCGCACTGTCGGCGCGGTAACGCGGTCCGGAACCCCGGACCGGCGGTCAGTAGGTCCCCATCGCCAGCGCGAACCCGATCAGGCCGTAGCAACCCGCCAGCAGGTAGTAGCCGATCTTCCGCCACAGCGCCCCCGCGGACCAGCGGCTGTGGGCGGACCACAGGCCGATCGCGGCGCAGACGAACATGATCGTGCCGAGCCCGTCGATGATCTCGATCGAGTCGTCGTAGTAGAGGATCCACGACGGGAAGAGGAAATAGACCGCGAGGCTGAGGTTGGCGTACCAGGCAGGGACAGGCTCGGTGGACCGGAAACCGAGGAAGCCGAACCCGCCGGAACCCGAGCCGCCGGAGCCGGAGCCGCCGTTGGCCGCGTCGTCGGGCGTTTCGGCCGCGGTGGCGGATCCTCCGGCGGGCGCGGCGTCCCAGACCGGGCTCGCGGGGTCCGCCAGGCCGGCTCCGGCATGGGCGGCGGACGAAGCGGGTCCGGGCGGCGGCGCCGGGTGGGGGTCCGGCTTGGCAACCGGTTCGGGCGGCGGGGCCGGGGACGGGGCCTCGCTTGCCGACGGTCCGGCGTCCGGCCGGGCCGCGGCCACGCGCGCCATCTGCGCGTCCCATTCGTTGGCGAAGGGCCCGGGCCGGAAATCCTCGGGGTCGATCCGTTCGAGCTGATGGAACAGCTTGCGCTCCTCGGCGGTCAGGGTCGACGGCTGGCGGATCGCGATGGCCAGGGCCTCGGTCAGCAGCCGGTCCGATACCTGTCCCGACCTGGCCAGCGTGAACAGCGTCTCGCGGATCCGGTCGGCCTTGTCCTTCCACGGCGTCAGCCCGGTCTCGCGCAGCACGATCCGGCCCTCGATCTCGTGGTTGAAACGCTGCGGCTTCTGCGCCGTCTCGGCGGACACCATGCGGTGCACGTACTCGAACAGTTCCTCGGAGGTGACCACGCCGTTGCCGTCCACGTCGGCGGCGCCCGCCAGCCCGTCGAGGAAATGGCGGGTGAAGATGCCGTGGCCGTGCTCGGGGTCCTCCTTGGCCACCTCGGTCTTGGCGGCGGCGGTCAGCACCACGGTGCCGGCGCCCTCCACTTCGGTGGCGATCTGTTCGGGCAGGCTGGAGCGGTCGAACTCCGCGCCGACCGCGCCGGCATAGCAGCAGTCGAGCACGAGGATCCGGCGGCGCGCGTTGTGGGCCTGCATCAGGTCGAGAACCTGGCCCACCTGCAGGGCGGTCGAGGTCAGGCGGTCCTCGTTGGTGTTCTCGAAGGCGAGGTAGAGCCGGCGGCGGCGGTCGCGCACGCCGTGGCCGGAATAATAGACGAGGATGGTGTCCTCGTGGCGCAGGTCGGCGGCCATCAGTTCGAGCCGCTCCAGCGCCTCGTAGCTGGTGCCCGTGGGGATCGTGATGATCTCGTCGTAGGGCACGCCGCTGTCCGAACCGAGCAACTCGGCGATCGCCCTGGCGTCCGCCTCGGCGTAGGACAGGTCGGTCAGATGGGCCGCGTTCGGGAACCGGTTCTGGCCGATCAGGACCGCGACCCGGCGGGGCGGGGCGTCGGCCGCGACGGACATGTCAGGCCGTCCGCTGCTGCGCGACGAGCTGCGCGAGCGTGGCGGCGAAATCCTCCGACCGGACGCTCTTGGAGTTCAGCTCGACGACGACGCCGTTGCCCAGGTCCATCTTGGCGACCATCGACGGCTCCTGCGACAGGTAGCTGCCCAGCACCTCGATCAGCTTGGTGACCGCCGAGGTCTTGAGCAGTTCGACGACGATGCCGCCGATGACGGTCGCGACGCCCCGCTCGCCGGCTTCGAGCGCGCGGCTCTCGGCCTCGGCGCGGACCTCGCCGGTGTCGGACAGGTCGAGACAGAGATCGTGGGCGATCATGTCGACCTGGTCGGGGGTCAGCTTGTCGGACGTGAAGTGCAGATGCATCTTTGTTCCCTCCGCGCGGGTCCGCGGGCACTGGCCTTCGGACGACTTCCGGGGTTGACGTATCGTTAACGTAAGTCGCCGCTGGGTTGTCAGGCAAGTAGGGATTACCCGCCCTGTCTCGACGCCGGCCCGGCCGGCGGGCGATCCGTCCGCGCCGGGCCTTCCGGCGGTCAGCCGGCGGTCAGGGGAACGCGGGTTCCGGCCCGGATCACGGCGGGATCGTTGGGCTTGCGGGCGAAGACCTCGCGCACCAGCGGCGCGAAATGGGCGACCGGGAGGGTGTCGTAGGCGGGGTCGAAACTGGCCTGGTCCCAGCGTTCGCAGAACAGCACGCAGTCGTCGAAATACGGGCTGCCGCGATGCCGCTCGCGCTTGTCCGGGTCGGCGCCGACATGGTGGCCGTAATAGACCAGCTGGAAGTCGCCGTGAGTCTCGACGACCCAGGTGCATTGCTCGCGCAGGAAGGGGCGCAGGACGGCGGCGGCGTATTCGTCGTGGTTGTAGGGCGCGTAGATGTCGCCGATGTCGTGCAGCAGCGCCGCGACGATCCAGTCGATGTCCGCGCCGTCGCGCTCGGCCCGGGTCGCCGCCTGCAGCGAATGGCCGAGCCGGGTGACCTGGTAGCCCGACAGGCTGGAGTCGAGGTCCACAAGCGCCTTCAGCAGCCGGTCGGCGGTGCCGCGGGCATATTCGGTCTCGTGTTCGGTGAGGAAGGCATAGTCCTCGCGGTCGCCGTCCTTCATCCGGGTGAACTTCACGTGGTCCATCGTCGCGCCGCCTCCCGTCCGTTCCTTGCAGCGGAACCCGACCCCATCCAAGGCCCGGGCCGCCGGCGGGTCTGTCCCGAAACCGACGCCCCGCCGTCGCCACGGGCTGGACAGCCGGGGGCGGCGGATTAGGCTCGGAGAGGCACGGCAGACGGAGGCAGAGATGGAGAAGTTCGGTCGGTCCCAGCCGGTTCGGCGGGTCGAGGATGTCCGGTTCCTCACGGGCGCGGGCGGCTACATCGACGATATCGCCCCGGCGGACGCGCTGGCCGCCCAGTTCCTGCGCTCCGCCGTGGCGCATGGCCGGATCGCCGCGCTTGACGTGTCGGCGGCCCGCGCGGCGCCGGGCGTCCACCTCGTGCTGACCTGCGCCGACCTCGAGGCCGCCGGTCTCGACATCCACATCCGGGCCTCGCGGATCACCAACCGCGACGGCAGCCGGGGGGCCAGGACGCTCCGGCCGATGCTGGCCCGCGACCGGGTCCGCTTCGTCGGGGAGCCGGTCGCGCTGGTGGTGGCCGAGACTGTGGCACAGGCGAGGGACGCCGCCGAGCTGATCGAGCTCGAGATCGACGATCTTGACCCGCACGTGGCGGTGGCCCCCGGTGGGCCCGAGCTGCACGACACGGCGCCCGGAAACCTCGCCTTCGACTTCGCGCTCGGCGACGCGGCGGCGGTCGATGCGGCGCTTGCCAGAGCGGCCCGGGTGACGACCTGCGTCGTCGAGGACAACCGGATCATCGTGAACTCGCTGGAGCCGCGCGGCGTCACCGCCCGGATGGAGGACGGCCGGCTGCACGTCGCGGTGAACGGGCAGGGGGTCTGGCAGCCGAAGAAGGACCTTGTCCGCTACCTGCGGATGGATGCCGCAAAGGTCCGCGTGACCAATCCAGATACCGGCGGCGGCTTCGGGATGAAGGGCTGTTCCTACCCCGAGATGTTCGCCGTGGCGCAGGCCGCCCGGACCCTCGGCCGCCCGGTGCACTGGATGTCGGACCGCTCGGAGGCGATGCAGAGCGACAATGCCGGGCGCGACCTCGTCTCGACCGCGACGATGGGGTTCGACGCCGATCACCGGCTGATCGCCTACAAGGTCGATACCGTTGCCAACATGGGCGCCTACAACAGCCAGTTCGCGCAGGAAATCCAAACCGACCTGTTCGCAAGGGTCCTGCCGGGCGTCTACGACGTGCAGACCGTCGCGATGACCTGCAAGGGGGTCTACACCAACACCGCGCCGGTCGACGCCTACCGGGGGGCGGGCCGGCCCGAGGCGATCTTCGTGCTGGAGCGGGCGATGGACCACGCGGCGCGGGAACTCGGGATCGATCCCTGGGCGCTGCGGCGGCGCAACTTCATTCCCGCCGACGCCTTCCCCTATCTCAGCGCCACCGGGATGACCTACGACGTCGGCGATTTCCACATGGTGCTGGACCGGGTCCGCGCCGAGGCCGACGTGGCCGGATTTCCCGCGCGCAGGGCCGCCGCGGCGGCGCGGGGACGGCTGCGCGGGCTGGGTCTGTGTTACTATATCGAAAGCATTTTGGGCGACCCTGACGAGACCGCGAAGATCGTGTTCGAGGAAGGAGGGGCGGTGGCGCTTCATGTCGGCACCCAATCGACCGGGCAGGGGCACGAAACCGTCTTCGCCAGCTTCCTGTCCGATCACACCGGCATCCCGGCCGACGCGATCCGGGTGGTGCAGGGCGACAGCGACGTCATCCCGCACGGCGGCGGCACCGGCGGCTCGCGGTCCGCCACGGTGCAGAGCACCGCGACGCTCGCCACGGTGGAGGCGATGATCGCCGCCTTCATCCCGTTCCTCGCCGACACGCTCGAGGTGCCCGTGGACGACATCGGGTTCGATGGCGAGAGGTTCCGCGCCAAGGGGTCGAACCGGCAGCCGACCCTGCGCGAGGCGGCGGAGATGGCCCGCGAGGCCGGGCGCGACGACCTGCTGGCCCACAGCCGGACGATCGTGCTCGAGAACCGGTCCTTTCCCAACGGCGCCCATGTCGCCGAGGTCGAGATCGATCCCGAGACCGGCGTGCTCCGGGTCGAGCGCTACACCGTGGTCGACGACTTCGGGAACCTGCTGAACCCGATGCTGGTCGAAGGTCAGATCCACGGCGGGGTGGCGCAGGGGATCGGGCAGGCGGTGACCGAACGGGCCGTCTATGACGAGACCGGCCAGCTGCTCACCGCTTCGTTCATGGACTACGCGATGCCGCGGGCGGATGATGTCCCAATGATCTCGTTCACCTCGACCCCGGTGCCGTCGCTCTACAACCCGTTGGGGATGAAGGGCTGCGGCGAGGCGGGAACCGTCGGCGCGCTGGCGGCGGTGGCGAATGCGGTGCACGACGCGGTGGCCGAGCTGGGCATCACCGGCCTGCAGATGCCGTTCACGCCGCTACGGCTCTGGCAGGCGATGCAGAAGGGCCGGCGTGGGGCTGCGTAGCGCTCTCCTCCGGCTTCTCGGCCGGTCGCCGATCCACGGCGAAGGGCAGCCCCGGCGGCGCGGCGCCGCCACCCATGTCATCATCCTCGACGGCACCCTGTCCACGCTGGAGGACGGCTGCGAGACCAATGCCGGGCTGCTCTACAAGCTGCTGAACGAGGTCGGCTTCAGCGCCAACCTCACGGTCTACTACGAGGCCGGCCTGCAATGGCGCAACTGGTCGCAGACCTGGGAAGTGGCGACCGGCAAGGGGATCAACAGCCAGATCCAGCGGGCGTACGGGGTGCTCGCGTCGCGCTACCGGGAGGGCGACACGATCGTGCTCGCCGGCTATTCGCGGGGCGCCTACGCGGTGCGGTCGCTGGCCGGGATGATCGACACGGTGGGGCTCGTGCGGGACACCGACGCCACGGTTCGGGCGATCCGCACCGCCTACCAGCATTACCGCGCCGGCGGCACCAGTCCCGCAGCGGACGCGTTCCGCCGGCAGTATTGCCACTGGTCGGTCGAGATCGAGGCGGTCGCGGTCTGGGACACCGTCAAGTCGCTGGGCAACCGGCTGCCGCTGTTCTGGCGCTGGGCGGACGAGGTGAACGCGTTTCACAACCACGATCTCGGGCGCAGCATCCGGCACGGGTTCCACGCGCTGGCGCTGGACGAGACCCGCGAGGTCTATGCCCCGGTGCTCTGGACCTCGCGGCCGCGCAGCCGGATCGAGCAGGTCTGGTTCCGCGGTACCCATTCCGATATCGGCGGGCAGCTTTCGGGGCGGCACGAATGCCGGCCGCTGTCGAACATCCCGCTGGTCTGGATGCTGGACCGGCTGGAAGGCTGCGGCCTGCCGCTGCCCGAGGGCTGGCGGGCGCGCTTCCCCTGCGACCCCGACGCGCCATCGACCGGGCTCTGGACCGGATGGGGCAAGCTGTTCCTGCTGCGCAAGCCCCGGGTGGTGGGCCAGGACCCGTCCGAGCGGATCCACGAAACCGCCCTGCGCGGGGCCCATGCGCAGCGGGGGCGCCCGGCGTCGTCGTCGGGGGCGTCGTCGGGCGCGGGCGGCTAGGCAGGCCCCGGGGGGCGGTCAGGCCACGTCGCGCAGGTCGAGCCGCGGCGTGATTCCCAGCGCGTGGCACACGTCCCGGGTCAGCTCGGGCCGGTTCAGGGTGTAGAAGTGAAGGTGCTCCACCCCGCCCGCGATCAGGTCGTCGCAGAGTTCGGCCGCGATGGCGGTGGCGAAGAGATCGGCGGTGCCGTCGCGGGTCGCATGGGCAAAGCCGTCCTGCACGACCTGCGGGATCGAGGTGCCGCAGGCGGCGGCGAAGCGCTGCACCCCGGCCCAGTTCTCGACCGGCAGGATGCCGGGAACGATCGGCGCGGTGATCCCCGCCTTCTCGCAGGCGTCGCGGAACCGGAAGAAGGTCTCGGCCTCGAAGAAGAACTGGGTGATCGCCTCGGCCGCGCCGGCGTCGATCTTGCGCTTCAGCCAGTCGATGTCGGCGGCCTGGTCAGCTCCCTCGGGATGCTTCTCGGGGTAGGCGCCGACCCGCAGGGTGAAACGGCCGGTTTCCGCCAGCGCCGCGATCAGCTCGACCGACGAGGCGAAGCCCTCGGGATGCGGCCGGAAGGCGCCGGCGCCCTTCGGCGGATCGCCGCGCAAGGCCACGAGGTCGGTGACCCCCTCGGCGGCGTAGGTCTCGGCCAGGTCCATGATCTCGGCCCGCGAGGCGTCGACGCAGGTCAGGTGCGCGGCGACCCGGAGCCCCGAGGTCTTGTGGATCGTCGTGACGGCCTCGTGGGTGAGCTTGCGGGTGGTGCCGCCGGCGCCGTAGGTCACCGAGACATAGCTCGGGGACAGCGGGGCGAGGGTGTGCACGCAGTCCCAGAGGCGGAACGACGCCTCCAGCGACTTCGGCGGGAAGAACTCGAACGAGACGGTGGGACGGGGCATGTCAGGGTGCTCCAGCGAGGAATTGCCGCCTTGTCTCACGCGGGGCCATGTGAGACAAACTCATAACTTTCACGACCAACATGAATCGGATCGAAGGTCGATGCATATCGAGTTTCGCCACCTGCGCACCATCAAGGCGATCCACGACACCGGCGGACTGGCCCGGGCGGCGGACCAGTTGCACATCACCCAGTCGGCGCTGTCGCACCAGATCAAGGGGATCGAGGAACAGGCCGGGGTCGAACTGTTCGTGCGCCGGTCCAAGCCGCTGAAGCTCTCCGCCGCCGGATTGCGGCTGCTGGCCGCCGCCGAGGACATCCTGCCGCGGGTCGCGGCGCTGGAGGCCGAGTTCGCCGGGCTGGTCAAGGGCGCTGCCGGCCGCATGCACATCGCCATCGAGTGCCACGCCTGCTTCGAGTGGCTGTTCCCGGTGCTCGAGCAGTTCCGCAAGGCCTGGCCCGACGTGGACGTGGACATCCGGCCCGGCCTCGCCTTCGGCGCGATGGAGGCGCTGCGCCGCGAGGAAATCGACCTCGTGGTCACGTCCGATCCCGAGGACCTGCCCGAGACGGATTTCTCGCCGCTGTTCGACTACGAACCGGTTTTCGTCGCCGCGGCGTCGCACCGGCTGGCCGACAAGTCCTTCGTCGAGGCGGAGGACTTCATCGGCGAGACGCTGATCACCTATCCGGTGGACCGGGTCCGGCTGGACGTGTTCAGCCAGTTGCTCCTCCCCGCCCGGGTCGAGCCGGCGGCGGTCCGGCAGGTCGAACTGACGGCGGTGATCCTGCTCCTCGTCGCCTCGGGGCGCGGCGTCGCGGTGCTGCCGGACTGGGTGGTGCGGCAGGTCCGGTTCAATTCCGACTACGTGACCCGGCGGCTGACCGCGCAGGGCATCACCCGCCGCCTGTTTGCCGCGACCCGGAGCGACGATACGGCAAAGCCCTTCGTGGCCCATCTCCTGCGCCTGGCCCGGCAGGAGGCGGTAAAGCTTCAGGCGGGGTGACCGGCCGCGTCGGCACCGCCGCGATCGGACCATGGGCGAGAAGGCGCATCTCGGTCTCGGCCAGCGGCAACGCCGCTCCGTAGCGGTAGCCCTGAGCGGTCGGGCAGCCCAGCGCCTTGAGCCGGGCCTCCTGGGCCCGGGTCTCGACCCCTTCCGCGACGACCGACACGCCGAGGCCGCGGGCGATCGAGATGAAGCCCTCCACCAGAACCGCCGCCGCGCCGTCGACGCAAAGCCCGGCGACGAAGCTTCGGTCGATCTTCAACTCGTCGAATTCCAGCTGGCGCAGGTGCTGAAACGACGCGAACCCGGTGCCGAAATCGTCCAGCGAGATGAGCGCCCCCCGGCCGCGGAAGGCGGCGATCGAGTCCTGCAGCTGGCTGCCCGACCGGCTGATCAGCACGTCCTCGGTGATCTCGAGGGTGAGGTTGGACATCGCGTCGGGCACGGTTTCGGCGAGGTCGATCAGCATCGCCCGGACGCCGCTGGTGGCAAGCGCCGCCTCGGGCAGGTTGAGCGCGACCCGCCCCGCGCCCAGACCTGCGGCGCGCAGCCGGGCGAGATCGCCGATCACCTGCACCGCCATCGATTCCACCAGTTCCCGGTGCAGGCCCAGTTCGTCGATCTGCGGCAGGAAGCTGTCGGGCATCTCGATCCGCCCGTCGGGCCGCCTCCACCGGGCAAGGGCCTCGAAGCCGATGATCCGGCCGGTGGCGAGCGACACCTTGGGCTGGTAGTGCGGCCGGATCTCGCCCTCGGACAGGGCGCGCAGCAACCGGCGCTTGTCGTCGAGGCTGAGCCGCGGCGCGAAACTCTCGTCGAACACGGCGATCCCTTCGGCGGCGGCGGACTTGGCCCGATACATCGCCTGGTCGGCCTCGGCGATCAGCCGCTGGGCGTCCCGGTCGCCGGGCCGGGCGAGGGCGACGCCGACGCTGGCCCCGACGCCGAGGTCGATGCCGCCATGCTCGATCGTGCGTTCCAGTTCGCGGACGACGCAGCGGCCCATCGCCAGCGCCGTCTCGCGGTCGGGCACGTCGGGACGGGCCAGCGCGAACTCGTCGCCGCCGATCCGCGCCGCGATGCCGCGTTCGCCGGCCAGCCGGGTCAGCCGGGCCGAGATCTCGCGCAGGACATGGTCGCCGGCGGAGTGCCCGTAGCTGTCGTTGATCGGCTTGAAGCCGTCGAGGTCGATCACCATGACCGCCGAGGACCCCCCGCCCCGGTGCGCCGCCTGCATCCGGACGAAGTCCGCCTCGAAGGCGGGCCGGTTCGGCAGCCCGGTCAGGGAATCGTGCCGCGCCAGCCGCTCCAGTTCGCGCAGCCGCGCCTGCGCCTCGTCCCGGGCGCGGTCGAGCGCCGCGAGGGTGTCGCGCTGCATCGTCATGGTCTGAACGGTGTTGGAGGCATAGACCGCCACGAAGGCCACCAGCAGCCACCAGTCCCGCAGCGGTGCCGGAGCGTGCTCGACATGGGCGGCCACGGCAATCGTGACCAGCAGGGCGAGATAGCAGGGGATCACCTGGCTCCGGTTGTAGATCGGCATCGCGACGAAGGTGTTCGTGATGTGGACCAGCACGCCGTAGATCCAGGTCAGCGCCGCGATCGTCATCGGCAGGGACGGGACCGAGGCCAGCACCACCGATGGCGCGCAGAACGCGAAGGTGGACAGCGAATTGTTGATCCAGTTGGCCAGCACCAGCCGCGTCGACAGTTCCCGTTCGGTGCCGAGGGACCGGAAATGCCGGTAGATCAGCACGAAGAGGCTTTCGCTCGCGACGATCACGGCGCCCACGGCCAGGGCCGCCCCGACCCGGTCGGCATAGACCATCAGCCCGACCATCAGCGTCGTGACCGCCAGCCGCTTCGGCAGGTCCCGCCACGTGACGTGGATGATGATCCGCGCCTCGTGGCGCAGCCTGTCTGCCAGCCGATCCCGCAAGGCGCGTTTCCCGTCGTTCGTGACCTGCACGCCCCAGATAGGGGGTGAGCCGACAAGAATGCGTTAAGCCGCCTCCGGACTTGCCGGCGGCCCGCGGGACTCCTATACGGCCCGCCTGTCCCCTCGATCCCGGAGCTGCCCCGATGGCGATGAGCGCGAATCTCAACGTGATGCTGAAAACGGCACGGCGTGCCGGCCGCGGGCTCCTGAAGGATTTCGGCGAAGTCGAGAACCTGCAGGTCTCCAAGAAGGGGCCGGCCGACTTCGTGAGCCGCGCCGACCGCGCCGCCGAGGAACTGATCCGGGAGGCGCTGATGCAGGCGCGCCCGACCTACGGGTTCCTCGGCGAGGAGGGCGGCGAGATCGAGGGCGAGGATCCGACCCGGCGCTGGATCGTCGATCCGCTGGACGGCACCACCAACTTCCTGCACGGCATGCCGCACTGGGCGGTGTCCATCGCGCTGGAACACAAGGGCCAGATCGTCGCCGGCGTGATCCACGACCCGGTCAAGGACGAGACCTACTTCGCCGAGAAGGGCGAGGGGGCCTGGATGAACGACCGCCGGCTCCGGGTCTCGGGCCGGTCGAAGCTCAACGAGTGCTGCTTCGCCACCGGCATCCCCTTCGCCGGCAAGGAGGGTCTGCCGGCGATTCTGCAGGACCTGGCCCGACTGATGCCGGTCTGCGCCGGGGTGCGGCGCTGGGGCTCGGCGGCGCTCGATCTCGCCTATGTGGCTGCGGGCCGATACGACGGATACTGGGAACGGGGCCTGCATCGCTGGGACCTGGCCGCGGGGCTCGTGATCCTGCGCGAGGCGGGCGGCATGGTCGAACCGATCCTCCCCGTAGAGGACAGCGACGACGACAGCAGCATCGTCTGCGCCAACAGCGCGGTGTTCGACAAGTTCGCCGCGATCATCCGCAACGCCTGACCCGCCCCCCGGGGGCCGCCGGTCAGAGCGGCGCGAAGAGGTCGACCTGGTAGCCGTCGGGGTCCGCCACGGTGGCGTAGCGCTGGCCCCAGAACGCGTCCCACGGCGCGGCGACGACGGTGAACCCGGCCGCCCGGACCGCCTCGGCCGCGGCATCGACGGCGGCCGGGTCGGCGCAGCGCAGTCCGAATCCGGCATGGGTCGCGGGGCGCGGCGGCGCGCCGGTCAGTTCCTCGATGAGATCGGCGGCGTCGATCATGAGCCGGACCGCGCCCGGCGGTGTCTCGGCCTCGATGTGCCGGTCGTCGGGGCCGGGATCGGCGAAGCGGAAACCGAGGCAGCGATAGAAGGCGACGCTGCGCGCCGGGTCGGTCGCGCTGACGGCGACGCAGTCGATCACCGGGCTCACCATGGCCGCTTCCCGCTCCTGCCGCCGCTACGCCTGACAGCCGGGATCCGGCTCCGGTTGATCCGCTCGTACTCGGCATCGGGATGCGGCGGGTGGCCTTCTGTCCGGCGCCAGAAGCGGGGACCGCCCTCGCCCAGCCAGACCGGGATGGTCAGGGCGAGCCCGACGAAGAAACCGCCCAGATGCGCGAAATAGGCCACCCCCGGGGCGCCGGACGCCGCGCTGAAGCCGCCGACGACCTGGAAGACCAGCCACAGGCCGAGCAAGATCCAGGCCGGGATCGGGAAGATCCGGACGTACACGAAGAAGATGACGAGGGTGTCGACCCGCGCCTTCGGGAACAGCAGCAGGTAGCCGCCCATCACCCCGGCGACGGCCCCCGACGCGCCGATCATCGGCACCGCGCTGGCGGGCTCGAAGGCATACTGGGCCAGCGCCGCGCCCAGCCCGCTCAGCAGGTAGAACAGCGCGAAACCGGCATGGCCCATCTCGTCTTCCATGTTGTCGCCGTAGATCCACAGGATCAGCATGTTGCCCGCGAGATGTATGATGCCGCCATGCAGGAACATGTGCGTGAACAGGCCCTGGTAGCCTTCGCCCTGGCTGATGAAGTAGGGCACCATCGCGTAGTCGGAGTAGAATCGGTTCAGCATCCCCGATGGCTGCACCACGCCGATGTCGTAGAGCCAGACAAGCACGTTGACCGCGATCAGTGCGATCACGACGTAGGGTGTCCGCCGCGAGCGGTTGTGGTCTCGGATCGGGAACATGTCCCGACAATGGACCTGCGGGCCGGGGCGTCAAGCGCGAAGCGTGCCGGGCGCACCGCATGTTCGGGCAGGGCGGTGATATCCGCGATCATCGCGTTCGGGCCGCCGGTCGTGCCGGGTGGCGAGGTCGTGCAGCCAGTCGATCACCGGGCCGCAGCGTTGCCGTGGGCCTGCACCACGACGCCGGTTGCGTCCCGGCCGGCCAGCCCCGGATCGGCCAGCACCCTCTCGATCACGTCGAGCGACACAGACAGCCGGTCGGCCTCCTCGGCGTCGATGTCGAACCCGATCCCGGCCGGGCCTTGCGTCGCGGGCCGCGCGATAGCGGGGATCGCGCCGGAATGGCTCAGGTGACAGGCCCGCGCCGCCTCGCCCAGCATGTCGCCGGAATGGGTTTAGCCCTGCGCCGTCATCCCGTCGGCCCGCCTCATCGCGCCGTCGATGGTTTCGCCCGTCACGTACTGACGGCCCAGCTCCCTCGGCGCCAGCGCCACGGCGGCCCGGCGTTTTGCTCGTCGGGCACCTCGCCGGTCAGCATCATCGCCCAGGGCGCGGCAGTGACCAGCGGCGAGGCGGAATGGCCCGGATGCCGACCCAGGCCCGGATGCGGCGGCGCGAACAGGCCGGGGTGAACGCCGGCCAGCGGGCGCTGTGCGACCCGATCCGGCTCGGGCTCGACCACGCGTCCCTTGTCGTGGTGAAGCTCTCCCACACCCGCGAGGCGGCGCTGTCAGCCTTCGACGCCGCGGTGCGGGCGGTCCCGGAGGTGGGGCGATGCCACCTGATCGCGGGCCGTTTCGACTGCCTGCTGAAGGTCCGCACCGCGTCGAGGGCCGGCTAACCTTCGCTGTTGGCCGAGCGGGTATCGACCCTGCCGAACGTGGACAACGCCGCGACCTGCGTGGCGATGCAGGCGATCGAGGACCAGGCGGTGGCGTCACCGTGAATTGACCGGGGGCGCGGTTGCGGCACTATGGGACCATGCGAGTCCCTCTCCTCCTCCTGCTGATTGCCGCCGGCCCGGCGCTGGCCGACTGTCCCGCCGCCCCCGATATCGCCGCGGGCGAGACCGCGCTGTTCGACCGGATCGCCGAGGCCGAGACCGAGATGGCGGCGCGCGAGATATCCGGCGGTCTCTGGGAACTCTGGACCCAGGCCCCGGACCCGGCGGCGCAGGCGCTGCTCGACCGCGGCATGACCGCGCGGGCGGCGTTCGATTTCCTCGCCGCGCGCGAGGCGCTGGACCGGCTGGTGGATTACTGCCCCGACTATGCCGAGGGCTGGAACCAGCGTGCCTTCGTCAGCTTCCTGACCGAGGACTACGCCGCGGCGCTCGACGACCTCGAGGTGGCTCTGGCGCTGAACCCGCGCCACGTGGGGGCGCTGTCGGGCAAGGCGCTGACGCTGATCGGGCTCGAGCGCAAGGCGGAGGCCGAACTGGCGCTGCGCGCGGCGCTGGCGCTCAACCCGTGGCTGTCGGAGCGGCACCTGCTGCCGGGGCTCTCGGGCGAGGACATCTGACTTTCCCGCCCGCCGCCGGTCCCCTATGGTCCGCCGCGGTCGCCCCCGTGGTGGAATGGTAGACACAGGGGACTTAAAATCCCCAGGCCTTGGTGCCGTGCCGGTTCGAGTCCGGCCGGGGGTACCACGCGACCCCGCAGCGACCGGACCGGGCGGCGCCGGTCAGCCGTCGACCCGGGCAGCGGCCAGCGCGATCGCCTGCTGGTAGACCGTCGCCGCGTTCCATTCGTTCAGCACCCGGAAATTCGCCGTGCCCTCGCCGTAGGGCTCGCCCGCCCGCCAGCCCTTCTGGCGCAGGAAGTTGGCGGTGGAGGCCAGGCTGTCGGCCATGTTGTAGAGATCGACCCGGCCGTCGCCGGTGGCGTCCACCCCGTAGCGCAGGGCGTTGCCCGGCAGGAACTGGGTGTGGCCCAGTTCGCCGTGGGCGGCGCCGCGCCTGCCGGAGTCGAGCACGCCCTGGTCGACGAGGATCAGCGCCGCGATGGCGTGGGGGGTGAAGAAATCCGACCGCCGGCAGTCGTAGGCGACAGTGGTGATGGAATCGATCACCGGGGTGTTGCCCATGTTGCGGCCGAACCCCGTCTCCATGCCGTGGATCGCGAGCACGATCCCGGCGGGCACCCCGTAAGCCCGTTCCAGCGAGGCGAAGAACTGCGGGCTCTGGTCGCGCTGCCGCCGCATCTGCGCCGCGAAGCCGTCGAGCGAGCCGAGCCGGATGCGGATGAACTCGCCCAGTTCGTAGCGCACGCCGCGCTGGTTGCGGTCGGCGGCGATGGTGGAATGGGAATACTGCGCCCGCGCCAGCGCCTGCAGCCCGGCGGACCCGACCCCTGCGGCGGCGGCTTCCTGCGCGAAGAGCGCCTTCCACCGCTCGAACCCGCTGGCGTCATTGCCGCAAGGCGCGGCAGACACGGACCCGGCGGTCAGGGCGAGAAACAGGGCGAACAGGCGCGACATCGGCGAACTCCATGCAACCGGAACGTTCAGGCGACCCTAGCACGGCAGAGTGCGGGCGCAATCTCCGGCGGCGGGGACCTGCGCGGCAGACCGCGCGCCCCGGCCGATGCGCCGGGCCGTTCCGTCCACACTTCGGTCAACCGGCCTGAGTCGGACCCTGTCTGCTCTCCCCTGCGGCCACCCGTCGCGATCGGGGCAGCCGTTCGGCTGCGCGAATTGCGGGGCGACATGACCACGAGCGCCGTGGCGCCCGTCGATCCACATGATCGGGCTGCCTGCGGATCGTGATATGGTCCGGGGGCAATAG
>JBFKOW010000061.1:0-17830 GCA_041628615.1 Paracoccaceae bacterium
CGCAGGCAGAAATCGACGATCAGCGGCCCGCGCGCGTTGGGCAGGATCTCCCACAGCATGATGTACCACGGGCCCTCGCCCCGGGTCTGGGCGGCAGAGACGTAGTCGCGGGTCTTGATGTCGAGCGCCAGCCCCCGGACGATCCGGAACACGGTGGGCGAGTTCACGAAGACCACCGACACGAACACCACCAGCAGCCCCGGCGGCACCGAGATGATGCCCAGCGGGTCGGCGTCGAAGCTGACCCCGAGGTAGACCCAGCCGCCGATCACCACCGTCAGCCCCAGCAGCGTGTAATTCTTCGCCGGCTGGGTGAAGTAGCGCGAGTTGAACAGGATCACGAGGAAGATGATCGGGAACAGGAACAGCACCGCCGCCATGTAGACCGGGATGCCGGTCGCCACGATCTCGGGCGTCACCAGCAGGTAGAACAGCAGGATCACCGGGAAGGCGAGGATCAGGTTGGCGAGGAACGACAGCAGGGTGTCGAGCCGGCCGCCGTAGTAGCCCGCCGGCAGGCCTAGCGTGATCCCCACCATGAAGGCGAAGAGCGTGGCCAGCGGCGCGATCTGCACCACGATCCACGATCCCTGCACCATCCGCGAGAACACGTCCCGCGCCAGGTTGTCGCCGCCGAGCAGGTAATGGGGCGCCAGCCCCTCCTGGTTCAGCGGGGTGCCGGGCGGCTCGTTCTTCAGCCCCGAGATCTGCGCCAGCGGGTCATGGGTGGCGATCATGTCGAAGACGCCCACGAAGAGCGCGGTGAACACCCAGAACATCACCAGCCCGAAGCCGACCATCCCGATCGAGCTGTCGAACAGCTTGCCGTAGAGCCCGAGCCGCCGCTTGAAGGTGATCGACAGCACGAAGGTGATCAGCAGCGCCAGCCAGACCGGCAGGAACTGCTTGGCCATCTCGCCGAGGATGCCGCCCTCGCCGTAGTCGGTGAACTGGGCGAAGAAGATGAAGGCCAGGACGACTCCGCCGAAGGCGAGGCCCGAATATCCGATCAGCGCGTCGTAGGCCGAGACCGGGAGCCGCTGCAGCGCCCAGGCCAGCACGCTGCCGGCGGCGAAGAAGGCGAGGCAGACGAGGGCGCGCGCCGTCCAGTCGGGCATTCCCGAACTGCGGATCCATGACCCGAGGGTGGGATCGGAGACCGAGGTCTCGATCACCCAGAGCACGAAGCCGATGATCGCGCCGGGCAGCATGAGTTCGGCCAGCGACGAGGCGGTGGTCGGCCGCCAGGGCGTGACCACCGCGCCGCCGGGGGCGAAGACCGGCTGCGTGGAAGTGGCGAAGGAGGCGGTGAAGCTGCCGATGATCCCGAGCCCGAGGCCGATCACCGCGGCGACGAGCAGCGGGATCGACCAGCCGCCCAGGGTGCCTGTCCAGTTGAGCATGTCCATGAGGCGGCCTCCCTTACGAAATCCGGATGCGCGGGTTGAGGAACACGTAGCCGATGTCCGAGATCAGCTGCGTCACCAGCACCACGATCACCGACACCACCGACACCGCGAGCAGCAGCTCGATGTCGTTGTTCCCGGCCGCCTGGACCAGGGTCCAGCCGAAGCCCTTGTAGTTGAACAGCGTCTCCACGATCACCACCCCGTTCAGCAGCCACGGGAACTGCAGCATGATGACGGTGAACGGCGCGATCAGCGCGTTGCGCAGGGCGTGGCGGATGACGATGTTGCGGAACCGCACCCCCTTGAGCCGGGCGGTGCGGATGTACTGCGCGGTCATCACCTCGGTCATCGAGGCCCGGGTCATCCGCGCGATGTAGCCCATGCCGTAAAGCGCGATGGTCATCACCGGCAGGGTGAAGTTGTCGAAGGTGGCGTCCTCCATCGCGCCGGTCGCCGTGCCCTTGAACCATTTCAGCCCGACGGCGGTCGAGGCGAAGATCGCGATGAACACGACGCCCGAGACGTATTCCGGCGTCGCCGTGGTGATGATCGAGGCGGTGGACAGGCTCCGGTCGGTCCGCGACCCCTCGCGCATGCCGGCCAGCACCCCGATCAGAAGGGCGCCGGGCACCATCACCAGCATCACCCAGAACATCAGCTTGCCGGTCAGGCCCAGCCGGGTGCCGATGATCGACGACACCTCGTCCTTGAACACCGTCGAGAAGCCCCAGTCCCCCTGCAGGATGCCGCAGAAGGTGGCAGCTTCCTCGACCGGCTGGCCCGGCTCGGTGCAGCGGGCGCGGGTGGTGCCGTCGGTGCCCTCGATCACGTAGCCCGGCAGGATGCCCAGCCATTGCCCGTACTTGACCGGCAGCGGCTGCAGGTAGCCGTTGTTGCCCAGATAGGTGGCCACCTCCTGGTCCGACATCCGGAAGTTGCCCTGCGTCTTGGCCAGCTTCTCGAGGTTCGGATAAAGGTTCGTCAGAAAGAAGACGATGAAGGTCAGGCAAAGCGCGGTCAGGAGCATCACCCCGACCCGTCGCAAGATGAACAGTCCCATGTCAGCCCCTGTCGGTCATGGCGCGGACGGCGGAGGCCCGTCCCTGCTGGACCCGGCGGGGGTGTCCGTGTCTCGGTCCCCCGGTCTCCGGCCCGGTTGGCGGCGCTGCCCGGCGGCCCCGGACAGCGCCCTGGTCTGTCGGCGGCTCAGGCCGCGAAGCCCCACTTGTAGATCTGGGGCAGGTCGGCGATGTGCTTGTCGACGCCGACCAAGTTGTCGCGGTGGTGCCGGATCGCGGTCCGCCAGTAGGGCTGGATGGTCACGCCTTCCTCGATCATGATCGCCTGCAGCTTGCCCATCACCTCGCGCCGGGCATCGGCGTCGGCGATCGAGTTCGCCTCGGCCAGCAGGGCGTCGAACTCGGCATTGGCGAAGCCGCTTTCGTTCCACGCCTCGCCCGAGCGGTAGGCCAGCGCCAGCACCTGGGTCCCCAGCGGCCGGTGGTTCCAGTTGGTCGACGAGAACGGGTACTTGGTCCAGTCGTTCCAGAAGGTGGAGCCGGGCAGCACGGTGTGCCGCGCCGGGATCCCGGCGTCGTTGAGCTGGGCCACCACGGCGGCGGTGGTGTTGCGCCGCCAGTCGTCGTCGATGGACTGCACCTCGTGCTCGAAGTCGCCCATGCCGGCGGCGTCCATCATCTCCTTCGCCCTGGCGGGATCATAGGGGATGCGGGTCACGGTCGGATCGTGCTCGGGGTGCATCGGCCCGACATGGCTGTTCTCGGCGACGATCCCGTAGCCCGCCATGCCGAGTTCGAGACAGATCTCGTTGTCCACCGCCATCGCCAGCGCCTGCCGGACTTCCTTGCTGGCGTAGGGGCGCATCCCGTTCACCTCGGCCAGCTGGTTCGGCCGGATCACGATGGTGAAGCCCGAGGGGATCTCGGAGCGCACGAGGCCGATGGCGTCGAAGATGTCGACGAATTCGCCCACCGATTCCCAGTTCATGTCGATCTCCTCGGCCTCGAAGGCGGCGAGGAAGGCGGCCGGGTCGGTGCCGTAGTCGATGTATTCGATCCGGTCGAGATAGCCGCCCTTGCCGGCGGCATAGCCCCACCAGTCATGGCCCTCGTTGCGGACCAGCACGCCCTTCACGCCCACTTCGTGGGTCTCGGGAAGCATGTAGCCGGTGCCCACCGGGTTGCCGAGCATGTTGTTGGGGTCGTGGCTGGAATGCACGATGGCGGCCGGGTAGTCGGCCATGCCGGGGATGATGGTGATGTCCGGCGTGCTGGTCCTGAGCACCACGGTCAGCGGGTCGACGACGGTGATCGCCCCGTCGCGGGCCTTGCCGGTGGCCTCGTCGATCAGGGTGCCCATGCGGGCGGCCATCGAGTTGCCCTCGACGGTGCTGTCGCACCACATCGCGATGTTGCGGGCCACGTCGTCGGCGGTGAAATCGTCGCCGTTGTTCCACTTCACGCCCTCGCGGACCTTCAGGGTGTATTCGGTGGCGTCGTCGTTGGCCTCCCAGCCGGCGAGCAGCATCGGCTCGAAAGAGCCGTCCGAGTTGTATTCGACGAGGTATTCCAGCCAGCCGGCGGTGAAGGTCGCGATCTGGGTCCAGTCGAAGGTGCGGGGATCCTTGAGCGCGCGAACCTCCATCTGCATCCGCAGGGTGCCGCCCTGCCGGGCATGGCCGGCGGCGCGGGCCGGGGTGGCCATGCCGAGCAGGCCGTAGGCGCCGGCGGTGGTGACGCCAAGCGCGGTGGTCCGCGCCATGAATTCGCGGCGGCTCAGTTTGCCCGCCTTCGCGTCGCGGACATAGATCGCCACGTCCGGATGGACGCGGCGTCCCGTGAGTGTCTGGTCTGTCATCAATTCCTCTCCCTTCTGACGGTGGCTGTTCCCGTGTCCCGCCCTGTCCACTCCTCTGCATCCGGCTTCCGCGCCGGCAGTCGCGCGTCGCCGCGCCTCCCCGCCGGCCGGAATGCCGGGGTCCTCCGGCGTCCATTCGGCACCGAAACAGACCACAGGTCAATCGGCGCAATCGGCGTTAGATGGTCAGAAAACGACAGGTCAAGTGTTCGAAAACGACAAGCCCTGTCTGCCGGAGTCCGGCCCCGATGGCAACCCGCGCCGCGGCGCCGCGCGCCGCGGGGCGGGTCAGAGCGGCATCATCGGCCCCTTCGACCGGAACGTCGTCGGGGTCATCCCGGCGCGCGCCTGGAACGCCCGGGTGAAGTAGGCCGCCGAGGTGAAGCCGAGATCGCGGGCGATCTGGCCGACCGGCCTGTCGGTCTGCCGCAGCAGCACCCGGGCCTCGTAGATCACCCGGTCGTTCAGCAGGTCGAGCGCCGACCGTCCGCAGGTCTGGCGGCAGCAGCGGGTCAGGTGGGTCGGCGTGACTCCGAGGTCGCCGGCATAGTCGGCCACGCCCTTCTGGCTGCGGAAGTCCCGCTCCACTAGGTCGGTATAGGCGGCGACGAGCCGGGCCGCGGCGCTGTCGGCGCGGCCGGTGTCGTCGCTGCGCGCCGCCATCTGCCGCTCGAAATAGACCGCCATCAGGCCAAGCTGGTAATGCGCCGCGCGGCCATTCGCGGGCCGGTCGGATTTCAGCTCGCGCTCCAGCGCGTCGAACAGGGTCGCCACTTCCTTTTGCGCCACCACGTCGCGCAGCCGCAGGTGCACCGGTTCGTCCGGCCATTCGACGGACATCGCGTGCGGGATGGTCAGGATCTGGCCAAAGACGGTTGGGCCGGCCTCGAAGCCGTACATCGTGCCGGCGGGGATGTAGATCAGGTTGTTGGCGCCGTAGCCCGAGGTCAGCCCGGCGACGGTGATCCGGCCCTGTCCTTTGTTGAAGTAGATCAGACGCGGCGCGGAATGGCTGCGCATCGCCTCGGTCCGCCAGCGCCCGTTGGTCGGGTTGTGGCCGATCGGGGACAGCGCCAGCCGGTTCTGCGGCGCGCCGGGGGCGGCGGCATCGGCGGCGGGCGCGCCGGACGGACGGCGGGTGTTCGGGCCGGTCATGCGGGCATCCCTCGGGCAGCACGGGACATGTCGAATTTGTGCAAATTGCCCGAAGGCGCCCGCCATGTCCAACGAAAACAGGGGTTCGGGCCGCGCCGGGCCGGGGCGTGGCGCTCAGGTGACGGGCGCGCCGTCCGCCGGGTCGATCTTGTGCCAGTCCGCCATCCGGCCGCGAAACCATGTGCGCTGACGCTTGGCATATTGCCGCGTCGCGGTCACCGCCGCCGCCCGCGCCGCGCCGAGCGTCGTCTCGCCGCGCAGGTATGCCACCAGTTCCGGCGCGCCGATCGCCCGCGCCGATGGCAGCGCCGGATCCCAGCGCGGCAGGCGGGCCCGCACCTCGTCGAGCGCCCCCTCGGCCATCATCGCGTCGAACCGCCGTTCGATCCGGGCGTTCAGCCAGCCGGTATCCGGCGCGAGCAGCAGCGCGGTGGCAGCGCCGCGCGGCAGCAGGGGGGCCGGGGTCTCGGATTGCCAGTCGGCAAGGCCCCGCCCGGTGGCCCGCCGCACCTCCCAGGCCCGCTGCACCCGCGCCCGGTTGCGCAGGTCGATCCGGCCCGCCGTCCGCGCGTCGAGACCGGCCACCAGCGTTTCGAGCGGCAGGGCATCGGCCTCGGCCCGGACCTCGGGCGGGGTGGCGGGGATCTCGGCCAGTCCGCCGGTCAGGGCGGCGAAATTGAGCCCGGTGCCGCCGACGATGATCGGCCGGTCCGGGCCGTCGAGCAGGGGCGCCACGTCGCGCAGCCAGTGCCCGGCGGAATAGGGCGCATCGCAATCGACATGGCCATAGAGCGCGTGTGGCGCCCGGTCGAGGTCGGCGGGGCCGGGCCGCGCGGTCAGCACCCGCCAGCAGGCGAAGACCTGCAGCGCGTCGGCATTGACCACCACGCCGCCCTGCGCCCCGGCGATGGCCAGCGCCAGGCCCGACTTGCCCGAGGCCGTCGGACCGGCGATCAGGACAGGCTTGTCCGGGTCGATGGACTCTATCGAGATCAAAGTCTTGCGTGCCGTTCTTCAGGAGGTCGCCGGGACCCGGCGGGGCGGTGGCGGATCGGCCATTGAACCGCCCCGGCTTTTGCGACATTTTCCCGGCGACATCCAGAGCAGGGGACGGGCAGCATGGCCGACGGGGCGGAAAAGACGACCTTCAACCGGGTGCTGCTGAAGATCTCCGGCGAGGCGCTGATGGGCGATCAGGGCTACGGCCTGCACCCGCCCACCGTCGAACGGATCGCCCGCGAGGTGAAATCGGTGCACGATCTCGGCGTCGAGATCTGCATGGTCATCGGCGGCGGCAACATCTTCCGCGGGTTGCAGGGCAGCGCCCAGGGGATGGAGCGGACCACCGCCGACTACATGGGGATGCTGGCGACGGTGATGAACGCGCTGGCGATGCAGTCCGCGCTGGAGGGGATCGGCGTCTTCACCCGGGTCATCAGCGCGATCCGCATGGACGAGGTGGCCGAGCCCTACATCCGCCGCCGCGCCGTCCGGCACCTCGAGAAGAAGCGGGTCTGCATCTTCGCCGCCGGCACCGGCAACCCCTATTTCACCACCGACACCGCCGCCACGCTGCGCGCCAACGAGATGGCCTGCGAGGCGATCTTCAAGGGCACCAAGGTGGACGGGATCTACGACAAGGACCCGGTCGAGCACCCTGACGCGACCCGCTACGACCATGTCAGCTATGACGAGGTGCTGCAGAAGAACCTCAAGGTGATGGACGCCAGCGCCATCGCCCTGGCCCGGGACAACGGGCTGCCGATCATCGTCTTCTCGCTGGACGAACCGGGCGGCTTCAAGGGCATCCTCGCGGGCGAGGGGACCTATACCCGGGTCGGCGGCTGACCCGCCCGCCACCGGCGCCGGGGCTATACAAGCCTCTGACCCGGGGGCTATATGCGCCGAGGGCGCGGCGCGCGCCACCACCCGCCAGAAGATCCGAGGTGACCCATGTCCGACGATTTCATGCTCGACACCGATGACCTGACCCGCCGGATGGAGGGCGCCATCGCCAATCTCCGGACCGAGTTCGCCTCGCTGCGGACCGGCCGCGCCTCGGCCGCGATGCTCGAGCCGGTGCAGGTCGAGGCCTACGGCCAGATGACCCCGATCAACCAGGTCGGCACCGTGAACGTGCCCGAACCGCGGATGGTCACCATCAACGTCTGGGACAAGAGCCTTGTCGGCGCGGTGGAAAAGGCGATCCGGAACAGCGGCCTCGGGATCAACCCGCAGCTCAACGGCACCATCATCATGCTGCCGATCCCGGAGCTGAACGAGGAGCGGCGGCGCGAGTTGTCGAAGGTGGCGGCGCAATACGCCGAGCACGCCCGCGTCGCGATCCGCAACGTGCGCCGGGACGGCATGGACCAGATCAAGAAGGGCAAGGCCGACGGCATGTCCGAGGACGACCAGAAGCTCTGGGAATCCGAGGTCCAGGAATTGACCGACGACTACATCAAGAAGGTCGACGCCGCGCTGGAGCACAAGCAGGAAGAGATCATGCAGGTCTGACGGCCCGGACGGAGGGGCCGGCCGGGCGGCCGGATTCCGCCCGGACCTGCGGCTGCGCAACACCTGCGCGAGTGCCGGTCACGCCCGTTCTGGTCTTCTTCACCTGTTTCGGGCTAAGTGACCCGGGGGCAGGAACCGGCAGCGACCGGACGAAAGGTAAGGCATGGCCAAGGACGTTTCCGACACCGACCCGCAAGGCGGCGCCGACTCCCCGAACCACGTGGCGATCATCATGGACGGCAACGGCCGCTGGGCCACGATGCGCGGCAAGCCGCGGCTGTTCGGCCACCATGCCGGGGCGCGCCGGGTGCGCGAGATCGTCAAGGCCTGTCCCGGCCTCGGCATCCGCTACCTCACCGTCTTCGCCTTCTCGACCGAGAACTGGAAGCGGACCCAGACCGAGGTGGCCGGGCTGATGAAGCTGTTCCGCCGCTATATCGAGCGCGAGGCCAAGGAGCTTCTGGCGGCCGGGGTCCGGGTCCGGTTCATCGGCGACCGGGTCCGGCTGGAGGAGCGGCTGGTGCGGATGATGGACGAGCTGGAGTTGCTCACCTCGCGGAACGACAGGCTGCACCTGACCATCGCGATCAACTACGGCGGCCGCGACGAGGTGACCCGCGCCGCCAAGCGGCTGGCCTGCGAGATCGAGCAGGGCCGGCTGACCCACAAGGACGTGGACGCCGAAACCCTGTCGCGGTTCCTCGACACCCATGTCCTGCCCGACCCGGACCTGGTGATCCGGACCAGCGGCGAGGCGCGGATCTCGAATTTCCTGCTCTGGCAGTCGGCCTATGCCGAATACGAGTTCATCGACACCCTCTGGCCGGACTTCACCGCCGAGGAATTCGGCCGCGTCGTGGGCCGGTTCACCAAGCGCGACCGGCGCTTCGGCGCCGTCCGGGCCTGACGCCATGGCGGCGCCCGCGCCGGAGAAGTGGAGCGACCTGTCCGCCCGCATGACCTCGGGCGCGGCGATGGCCGTGGTCGGCATCGCCGCTATCGTCGCCGGCGGCATCTGGTTCCAGATGCTGGCGGTGTTCGTCACCGCGGTCATGGTCTGGGAATGCTGGGTGATGATCCGCGGCACCTCGCCCACCAGCGGGATGCTGGCGGCGGCGGCGGTGGCCTCGATCCAGTCCGGGCTGCTGGCGATGGGTCCTGGCGCGCCCGCCTTCCTCGCGCTGTTCCTGGTGGTGCCGGCGGTCGGCGCGGCGGTGCTGCCGCAGGCCCGGATCGCCTTCTTCGTCTATGCCCTCGCGATCCAGGTGGCCGGCTACGGGCTGGTCCATTTCCGCATCGATTTCGGGTTTCTCTGGCTGGTCTGGCTGGTGCTGGTGGTGATCGCGAGCGACGTCGCCGGCTACTTCGCCGGCAAGACCTTCGGCGGCCCCAAGTTCTGGCCCGCGATCAGTCCCAAGAAGACCTGGAGCGGGACCGTCGCCGGCTGGGTCGGCGCGGCGCTGGTGGGCCTTGCCTTCACGCTGTTCACCGAGGCCGGATTCGTCGTGGTGCTGCTGTCGGTGCTCGCCGCCTTCGCCGGCCAGATGGGCGACATCGCCGAAAGCGCCTTCAAGCGGCGCCGCGGGGTCAAGGACTCCTCGTCCCTGATCCCGGGCCACGGCGGGCTGTTCGACCGCTTCGACGCGCTGCTCGGGGCGTCGCTGTTCATGATCCTCGTGGCCGACCTGTTCAACGTCCCGGGGGTGGCCTTTTGAGGCGGGTGACGATTCTCGGGGCCACCGGCTCGATCGGCCAGAACACCATCGACCTGCTCCGGAGGGACCCTTCGGCCTACCGCGTCGTGGCCCTGACCGGAGGCCGCAACATCGCGCAATTGGCCCGCGATGCCAGGGACTTGAAGGCCGAAGTTGCGGTGACCTGCCACGCTGGCCTGCTGGACGACCTGCGCAGCGCGCTGGCCGGCTCCGGGGTCGAGGCGGCGGCCGGTCCGGAGGCGCTGGCCGAGGCGGCGGCGCGGCCCGCCGACTGGGTGATGTCGGCCATCGTCGGCGCCGCCGGACTGGCGCCGGGGCTCGCCGCGCTGGAACAGGGCACCACGCTGGCGCTCGCCAACAAGGAGACGCTGGTCTGCGGCGGTCCGCTGGTGCTGCGCACCGCGCGCGACCGCGGCGCCACCCTGCTGCCGGTGGACAGCGAGCATTCCGCGGTGTTCCAGGCCCTCGCCGGCGAGGACATCGCCACGGTGGAGCGGATCGTGATCACCGCCTCGGGCGGCGCGTTCCGCGACCACCCGATCGAGGCCCTGTCCAGCGTCACCGTGGCCGAGGCGTCGTCGCATCCGAACTGGGACATGGGCCAGCGGATCACCATCGACAGCGCGTCGATGTTCAACAAGGCTCTGGAACTCATTGAGACAAAAGAATATTTTGGCGTAGAGCCGGACCGGATCGAGACCGTGATCCATCCCGAGAGCCTGATCCACGCGCTGGTGGGGTTCGCCGACGGGGCGCTGATGGCCCATCTTGGCCCGCCCGACATGCGCCACGCCATCGGCTACGCCCTGAACTGGCCCGCGCGGGCGCCGCTGCCGGTGGCCCGGCTCGACCTCGCGCAGATCGCCCAGCTCACCTTCCGCGCCCCCGACCCGGAGCGCTACCCGGCGCTGACGCTGGCGCGGGCGGTGATGGCGGCGGGCGGGCTGACCGGCGCTGCGTTCAACGCCGCCAAGGAGATCGCGCTTGACGGCTTCATCGCCGGGCGGCTGCGGTTCACCGACATGGCGCCGGTTGTGGAGCGGGTGCTCGACACGATGTCCGCCCGCGAGGGGCTGGAAAATGCCACCTTCACCTTAGATAACATCCTGAGCATCGACGGCCTGGCCCGCCTGCGCGCGGCCGAGGTCATCGAAACGATCCGCTAAGCAGGCAACAGGGCCGCACCTCCCCATGGAAAACCTCCTGCCGCAGTTCGGCGGCACCGCCTTCACCGTCCTCGCCTTCATCGTCGCGCTGTCGATCATCGTCGCGGTGCACGAATACGGCCATTACATCGTCGGGCGCTGGTCGGGGATCGACGCCGACGTGTTCTCGATCGGGTTCGGGCCGGTGATCTTCTCGCGGACCGACAGGCGCGGCACCCGCTGGCAGGTCGCGGCCTTCCCGCTGGGCGGCTACGTGCGGTTCCGGGGCGACGCCGACGCCGCCTCGATGGGCCGCAGCGCCGAGGTGGCGCCGGCGCGCAACACGATGATGGGCGCGCCGCTCTGGGCCCGGTCGGCCACGGTGTTCGCCGGGCCGCTGTTCAATTTCCTGATGTCCTTCGTGATCTTCGCGGCGCTGATCGGCCTGCGCGGGCAGGTGGCCGAGCCGATGACCATCGCCGAGGTGCCGGAGCTGCCGGCTGCCTACGTCGTCGAACTTGAGCCGGGCGACGAGGTGCTGGCGATCGACGGCGCGCGCTTCGACAACCTCGAGGAACTGGGCGCGGTGATCGACGACCTGCCGTGGCAGCGCAGTCTCACCTACACCGTGCTGCGCGACGGGCGCGAACGCGAGGTGAGCGGCCCCTATCCCTACCTGCCGCTGGCCGCCGGGATCGTGCCCCGGTCGGCGTCCGACGATGCCGGGATGCGGGTCGGTGACCTGATCCTGAGCGCCGGCGGGCAGGAGATCGCCGCCTTCGACCAGCTGGTCGAGATCGTCACCGGGTCGGGCGGGCAGCCCATCGGGATGCAGGTCTGGCGCGACGGCGAGGTGATCGAGGTGACGCTGACGCCGCGCCGGTCGGACGAGCCGCAGGCCGAGGGCGGTTACGAGACCTTCTACCGGATCGGCATCCAGGGCGGGTTCCTCTACGACCTGCAGACCGAGCCGGTGGGGCTGGGCACCATGCTGCTCAACGGCGCGGCGCAGGTCTGGACGATCATCTCGTCCTCGCTGTCGGGGCTCTACCACATGCTCACCGGGGCGATCTCGACCTGCAACCTCAGCGGCCCGGTGGGCATCGCCGAGGCCTCGGCCTCGATGGCGTCGCAGGGCACCACCTCGTTCATATGGTTCATCGCCGTGCTCTCGACCGCCGTCGGCCTGCTGAACCTGTTCCCGATTCCCGTGCTGGATGGCGGCCACCTCGTGTTCCACGCCTACGAGGCGGTGACCGGGACGCCGCCGGGGGACAACGCGCTGCGGCTGCTGATGGCCGTGGGCCTGTCGCTCGTGCTGACGCTGATGCTGTTCGGGCTCGCCAACGACCTGCTGCTCTGCCCCTGAGCCGGAGGGGCAGGGGCGGTCGCCGGCCAAGGCGCCGCCGCCCGAACCCGCAAATTGCCGGACCCGCGCCACGTTTCCGCCCCATTCCGCCCCTAGCTTCGATGTCGGAACGGCTCGATGGGGGCCGAACCGTCAACTGGTAAACGGCACACCGGAGACAGGTCATGCAGACCCTCGCCCAAGGCTATCGCGGTTTCTCGCTGCTTCTCGATCTCAACTGGGATCGGCTGCTTTACGTCGCGACGCTGTCCGGGGCGCTCTGGGCCGGAGCCTATCTCGGCACGCTCGGCCTGAACTGACGCCGCGCCGCCACATCCCCTGACGCCGCATGACCGGCCGCCGCGCAGCCCGCGCCGCGGCCCGGTGACGTTTTGACATCCCCGCCGATCCTCCGTAAGGATTTGGGCATCCGAGGGACGTCCTGACAGGCCAGAACATGACGAGCAGAAACACGGGCCGATCCGGCCGCCGGTCCACTTCCCGTTTCGCCGGGATCGTCGCGATTCTGGCCGGGTGCCTGATCCTGCTCACCGCCGCGCTGCCGGCGCCTTCCGAGGCCCAGACCTTCCGCTTCGGCTCGGTGCGGATCGACGGCAACGTCCGGATCGAGGACGGCACCATCCTGACGCTGGCCGGGATCGAGCGGGGCCAGACCCTCAGTGCCGGCGAACTCAACGACGCGGCGCAGCGGATCCGCGCCTCGGGCCTGTTCGAGAGCGTCGACGTGGCGCCGCGCGGCGGCACCCTCGTCATCACCGTGGTCGAGTTCCCGACGATCAACCGGATCAGCTTCGAGGGCAACCGCCGGCTGTCCAACGACGACCTCGCCACCGTGGTCCGCAGCCAGGAGCGGCGGGTCTTCTCGCCGCAGCAGGCCGAGCGCGACACCGCCGCGATCACCGAGGCCTACGCCCAGTCGGGCCGGGTCAACGCCACCGTGACCCCGCGCATCATCCGCCGCACCGAGAACCGGGTCGACCTGGTGTTCGAGATCTTTGAGGGCGGGGTGACCGAAGTGGAGCGGATCTCCTTCGTCGGCAACCGCAACTTCTCGGACGGGCGGCTGCGCCGGGTGCTCGAGACCAAGCAGGCCGGCCTGCTGCGCTTCGTGATCCAGCGCGACACCTTCATCGCCGACCGGGTGGAGTTCGACAAGCAGGTGCTGACCGACTTCTACCGGTCCCGCGGCTACGTCGATTTCGTGGTCCAGAGCGTGGATGTCTCTCTGACCCGCGAGCGCGACGCCTACCTGATCACCTTCAATGTCCAGGAGGGCCAGCAATTCCGGCTCGGCGACGTGGTGGTGACCTCGGAACTGACCGACGTGGACCCGGCGGAATACCAGGCCGTGGTCCGTGCCCGCGCCGGCCAGGTCTATTCGCCGACCCTGCTCGAGACCGACATCTCGCGGCTGGAGGCGACCGCGCTGCGCCGCGGGGTCAACTTCATGCAGGTCGATCCCCGGATCACCCGCAACGACCGGGACCTGACGCTCGATGTCGAATATGCGCTGGTGCGCGGCCCGCGGATCTTCGTCGAGCGGATCGATATCGAGGGCAACAACACCACGCTGGACCGGGTGGTCCGCGACCAGTTCCGGGTGGTCGAGGGCGATCCCTTCAACCCGCGGCAGATCCGCGAATCCGCCGAGCGCATCCGCGCCCTGGGCTACTTCACGAACGCCGACGTGCGCGCCCGCGAGGGCTCGGCCCCCGACCAGGTGGTGATCGACGTGGACGTCGAGGAGGCGCCCACCGGGTCGCTGTCCTTCGGCGCCAACTTCAACAACGATGTCGGCCTGTCGCTGTTCGCCAGCTTCCGAGAGCGCAACTTCCTCGGCCGGGGCCAGCAGCTCGCCGCGCAGATCTCCTCGGCCGAGAGCAACCGCATCCTCAGCTTCGATTTCACCGAACCCAAGCTGCTGGGCCGCGACGTGGCTCTGGGGCTGGCCTTCGAGTACCGCACCACCGACAACGAGAACGCGATCTACGACACCGAGCGGTTCGAGTTCAAACCCTCGCTCAGCTTCCCGGTCTCGGCCAATGCCCGGGTGCAGGTGTTCTACCGCTACGACTATGCCGATCTGTTCGACTATACCGGCACCGGCGAGATCGTCGGCGCCGAGGTCGCCGAGGGCGATGTCGCGACCAACTCGATCGGCTACCTCTACAGCTTCGACACCCGCCGCGACGGGATCAACCCGAACACCGCCTATGTCCTGCGCTTCGGGCAGGAGTTCGGCTTCGGGGACGCCGATTTCATCCGCACCACCGCGCTGGCCGCCGCCGAGACCAAGGTCCTCAACGAGGAGGTCACCCTGCGCGCCACGATCGAGGGCGGGGTGCTGGATTACGGCGACGGGCTCAGCCGGGTCACCGACCGGTTCTTCCTCAATTCGCGGCTGATGCGCGGCTTCGCGGCCAGCGGGGTCGGCCCGCGCGAATGCGACGCAACCTGCACCGCGGTGGACGACGCGCTCGGTGGCAACAAGTACGCGGTCGCCCGGCTCGAGGCCGAGTTCCCCCTCGGCCTGCCCGAGGAATACGGCATCACCGGCGGCGCCTTCGTCGACTACGGGTCGGTCTGGGACGTCGGCCGGACCACCACCGGCGGCACCACGGTGCTGTACGACGACTACACGCCGCGCACCGTGGTCGGCGTGTCGGTGTTCTGGACGACCCCGATCGGGCCGCTGCGGTTCAACTTCACCGAGGCGCTGGACTCGCAGGAATTCGACGAGCCGAACAACTTCGACATCACGATCTCGACGAGTTTCTGATGCTGCGGGCCGGGCTGGCACTGGCGGTCTGGTCCGTTCTGGCCGGGGCGCCGCCGGCGGCGGCGCAGGGCGATCTGAACCTCGGCACGCCGCAGGTGGTGGCGCCGGACGCGATGCGGTCGCCGGTCCTGACGGTGGATCCGGAGGCGCTGTTCGAGGGGTCGCTGTTCGGCCGCCGGCTGATCGAGGACATCCGCGCCGAGACCGAGGCGCTGGCGGCCGAGAACCGCCGGATCGAGGCCGAACTGACCGCCGAGGAACAGGAGCTGACCGATCGCCGGCCCGACATGGATGTCGAGGCGTTCCGCGCCGAGGCCGAGGACTTCGACGCGAAGGTGCAGATGATCCGCCGCCAGCAGGACGCCAAGGAGCGCGATCTGGAGCGGCTCGAGACCGAGTCCCGCGACCGCTTTCTCGTCGCCGCGCAGCCGATCCTCGGCCGCATGATGCTGCAGCGGGGCGCGGTCGTGATGCTGGACCGGCGCAGCGTGTTCCTCGGGTTCGGGGCCATCGACGTGACTGACGCCGCGATCGCCGAGATCGACGCCGAGCTGGGCGACGGGTCGGCGCTCGAGAACCGGGACGGCCCGGTGCCGCAAAACCTTGATGCCGAACCGGACCGCTAGCGGCGGCCTTGCTGGCGCCCCGGCCCCTTGCTAGGGACGCCGGAACAGAAAGGGAGACGTCCATGTCCGAAGCCGCAGGCGATGCCGCGCCCCGCACCGAGGCGGATATCCAGCTGATCCAGTCGATCCTGCCGCACCGCTACCCGTTCCTGCTGGTGGACCGGGTGGTCGAGATCGACGGCATCTCGAGCGCCGTGGGCATCAAGAACGTCACCATGAACGAACCCCATTTCCAGGGCCACTTCCCGGGCCAGCCGATCATGCCCGGCGTCACCATCATCGAGGCGATGGCCCAGACCGCCGCGGTGATGATCGGCACCACGCTGAATCTCACCGACGGCAACCTGCTGATCTACTTCATGGGCATCGACGCCGCCAAGTTCCGCCGCAAGGTGGTGCCGGGCGACCAGTTGCGGATGAACCTGCGCACCTTGCGCGGCAAGGCCGGCGGCAAGGTGTGGAAATTCGCCGGCGAGGCGTTGGTCGATGGCGAGCTTGCCGCCCAGTGCGAGTTCACCGCGATGACGGATTTCCGCACCGTATGAGCGCCGACATCCACCCCAGCGCCGTGGTCGACCCGGCCGCCCGGCTGGGCGACGGGGTGCGCATCGGCCCGCTCTGCGTGGTCGGACCCGAGGTCGTGCTGGGCGACGGGGTGGAGTTGAAGTCCCACGTCGTGGTCACCGGCGACACCCATGTCGGGCCGGGCACGGTGATCTTTCCCTTCGCGGTGATCGGCGAGGTGCCGCAGGATCTCAAGTTCGCGGGCGAGAAGACGCGGCTGCGCATCGGCGCCCGCAACCGGATCCGCGAACACGTCACGATGAACACCGGCACCGCCGGCGGCGGCGGCGAGACCCGGGTGGGCGACGACGGGCTGTTCATGGCCGGCTGCCACATCGCCCATGACGCACAGGTCGGCGACCGGGTGATCGTGGTCAACCAGTCCGCCGTCGCCGGCCACTGCGTGATCGAGGACGACGTCATCATCGGCGGCCTGAGCGGCGTGCACCAGTGGGTCCGCATCGGCCGCGGCGCGATCATCGGCGCGGTCACCATGGTGACCGCCGACGTGCTGCCGCACGGGCTGGTGCAGGGGCCGCGCGGCCGGCTCGACGGGCTGAACCTCGTCGGGCTCAAGCGCAAGGGCGTCAGCCGCGCCGACATCACCGCCCTGCGCGCCGCCTTCCAGGCCCTCAAGGACGGCGAGGGCACCTTTGCCGACCGCGCCCGGCGGCTCGAACAGGAGGCGGCAAGCCCCTTCGTGGCCGAGATGGTGGCCTTCATCCTCGGCGACACCGACCGCAACTTCCTGACCCCGGGCTGACGCCCATGACGCTTGCCCTGATCGCCGGAACCGGCCAGCTGCCGCCCGCGCTCGTGGCGGCGCTGCGGGCGCGGGGCGACGCGCCGCTGGTCTGCGAGATGGCCGGCTTCGCCTCGGCCATAGATCCGGACCTGCCGCGGCTGGGCTTCCGGCTCGAAACCCTCGGCAGCTTCCTCGACACCCTGCGCGGCGCCGGGGTCACCCGGGTCTGCATGGCCGGGGCGATGCGCCGCCCGTCCCTCGACGCCGACCGGATCGACGCCCGCACCGCGCCGCTGGTGCCGCGGCTGATGGCGGCGCTGGGGCAGGGGGACGACGGCACCCTGCGGGCCTTCGCGGCGCTGTTCGAGGCGCACGGCATCGCGGTGGTCGGCGCGCACGAGATCGCGCCCGACCTGCTGCCCGAACCGGGCGACCTCGCCGCCACGCCCGCGCCGCCGCTCGCCGCCGAGACCGCCGCCGCCCGCGCCGCGCTGGCCGCGATGGGCGCGGCCGATCTCGGGCAGGCGCTGGTCGTGCGGGGCGGCGCGGTGATCGCGCGCGAGGACGACCGCGGCACCGACGCGATGCTGGCGGACCTCGCCGCGCCCCGGCCCGCCGAGGGCGCCTCGGACCCGTTCTTCGGCGCGATGGACGCGGTGGGCGATCTGCTGGGCGGCGCGGCGGACTGGCTGTCGGGGCGGGACCCCGCCGGGCCGGTGCCCCGCGGCGCGCAGGGCGTGATGTTCAAGGCCCCGAAGCCCGGTCAGGACCGCCGGATGGACCTGCCGGTGATCGGCCCGGACACCGCCACCGGGGCCGTGGCGGCGGGGCTCGCCGGGCTGGTGATCGAGGCCGGGGGAGTCATCGTGCTCGACCGCCCGGAGGTGATCCGAAGGCTCGACCGCGGCGGCCTGTTCCTTGCCGTGCGC
>JBFKOW010000062.1:0-17793 GCA_041628615.1 Paracoccaceae bacterium
GCCGCCCGCAGGCCGAACAGCTCGCTCATCCCGCCCATCAGGACCGGGGCGACGAAGAAGCCCGCGAAGCCGATCACCGCCGCCTTGGCGATGGCGTCGGTGCGGTAGCGCGGCGCCACCAGCCGGCCCGCCAGCGCGATCCCCAGCGGACCGATCACCGACACGCCGAGGCCCAGCACCGCGAAGCCGAGATAGGCCATCGCCGGCGACGGGGCGGTCGCGGCCAGAAGCGCGCCGCAGGCCGACATGACCGCCGCGCCGATCACCAGCGCAAGGTCGCTGACCCGGGCCGACAGGGCCTGCCCGCCGAACCGCCCGATCGCCATGGTCAGGCCGAGGGTCGCCGGGCCCAGCGCGCCCTGCGCCGGGTTGCCGCCCAGTGTGCGCTCGATGTGCAGGGCCGACCAGGCTTCCGCCGTGGCCTCGGCCATGAAGGCCACCAGCACGATGGCGCCGCAGACCAGCACCGGCCGCAGCGGGTAGCGCGACGGCCGCGTCAGGTCGACCGCGTCCATCGGCGCGACCTCGGTCCGCATGAACAGCGCGAGGACGAGCGCGACGGCGGCGAAACCGGCGAAGGCCGCCGCCGGCGGCACCCCGGCGTCGCGCAGCACCGCGCAGACCAGCGCCGCGCACATGTAGGCGACCGAGAACATGCCGTGCGCCGCGTTCATCAGGGTCCGGGCGTGCCGGGCCTCCAGTTCGCTGACCCGCGCGTTCATGATCACGTCGAGCAGGCCCGAGGTCGCCCCGAGCAGGGACAGCACCAGCACGAAGACCGCCGCCTCGGAGGACAGGCCCGGCAGCAGCCAGGCCGCGGCCATCAGCGCCGCCGCGACCTGCATCGCCCGCGGACCCAGCCGCCGGTCCACCAGCGGTGCCAGCCACATCGCCGCCAGCAGGCCCACCGCCTGCCCCAGCATCAGCAACCCGAACTGACCGTCCGCGGCACCGAGCCGCGCCTTGAGCACCGGCACGTAGGCCGCGTAGCTGCCCCAGAAGAGCCCCACGACGACGAAGCCGAGGACCGGGGTGCGGGCGAGGTGGATGGCAGACAGGACCGACATGACCGCCAGCCATTCACGGGATCGGGCACGCTTGCAAGGGGGCTTTTCAACGACGCCGATTGTGCCTATACGCGCGGCTTCACCGGCGGTCCCGGCCCGGCCAGGCCCGGCCGCCATCTGCGAAAGTGAGCCCCGCGCTGGCGGGGTGCGCGACGAAAGGAACATATCATGGCCAAGGACATCCCCGATCTCGTGGCAACCGTGCGCGACGGCACCGGCAAGGGCGCGGCCCGGCAGGCGCGGCGCGACGGCTTCGTTCCCGGTATCGTCTATGGCGGCGAGGCCGACCCTCTGCCGGTCAACCTGCCGTTCAACGCCCTGCTCAAGCGGCTGAAGGAAGGCCGCTTCCTGTCGACCCTGTTCAACCTGAAGGTCGAGGGCCATGACGACGTGCGGGTGATCTGCCGCGCGGTGCAGCGCGACGTGGTCAAGGACCTGCCCACCCATGTCGACCTGCTGCGGCTGAAGCGGACCTCGAAGATCGCCCTCTACATCCCGGTCGAGTTCGCCAACGAGAAGGCCGCGCCGGGCATCCGCAAGGGCGGCGTGCTGACCGTGGTCCGCCCGGAAGTCGAACTGGTGGTGACCGCCGGCGACATCCCCGAGAAGATCACCGTCGACCTCACCGGGCTGAACATCGGCGACGTGGTCACGATCTCGGACGTCACCCTGCCGGAAGGCGCGAAGCCGACGATCGACCGCGACTTCGTGATCGCCAACATCTCGGCCCCGTCCGGCCTCGCGGCCGCCACGGACGACGCGGACGGCGAGTCCGCGGCAGCCCCGGCAGCGAACGAAGAAGTCGAGGATATCGAAGAGGCGTGATCCCGTCCGAACCGGACGACCGGATCGATTTAATGCAAGCGGCGCCCCAAGCGGGCGCCGTTTTTCGTCGAAAAACGGCCAGCGCCCTGCCCGCGGCGGCGCGTCAGGTCAGAAAATGGAAAGCCTCGGCCAGGCTCTGCCAGGTGGCCTCGTCCCGTGCGGTGAGCAGGGCGCCGTTGCGCAGCGCGGCATTGTAGGGACGGCCGTCAAGCATCCGCGCGACTCCGCTCGCCTCCTGCACCGCGAGCGCGCCGGCGGCGTGGTCCCAGGCGTTGAGCTGTCCGGTGAGCAGGAAATCCGCGCGACCCAGTGCCACCATCCGATGCTCGTGGCAGGAACACCGCAGGTTCGTGGTCCGGTGAAACGACGGCAACAGGCCGGCGAGCCGGCGCCGCCGCTCGCCCTCGAACAGGTAGAGGGGCACGTACCCGGTCAAGCCGCCGAGATCGGTCGCGCCGCGGCCCGGACCGCAGGCCACCGGCGCCGTTCCGGTCCGATGCGACGCGGTCCGGCAGCCCCGGCCGGCCGCGGCCACGACCCAGTCCGCCCCGACCGGGTCGTAGAGACCGCCCCAGACCGGTTTCCCGAACCGGGTGACCGCGACGATCACCCCGAAGACCGACAGGCCGTTGGCGAAGTTCCAGGTCCCGTCGACCGGGTCGAGAAACACGCAGGTCTCGGCCCCGGCGACCCGGTCGAGCAGCCCCGGATCCGACGCCACCGCCTCTTCACCGATCACCAGCGCCTCGGGCCATTCCCGGGCCAGCGCCGCGGCCAGCGCGGCCTCGCAGGCGAGATCGGCCGCCGTCACGAGGTCGTCGGCGGCGGCCTTCGACCGCACGTCGCCCGGCGCCAGCGACCGGAAGCGGGGCAGCACATGCGCCGCCGCGGCCTCTTCCACCTGCCGCATCAGCCAGTCTTCGCGATCCCGATCCATCCGCCCCTCCTGCCCCGCCGGTCCGGGCGCGGCAACCCCGGATGGACTCGTCCCGCCACATTCGCTAGCCAACCGGCAACAGGAGACACGCCATGAAGCTCTTCGTCGGCCTCGGCAATCCCGGCGCGAAATACGCCCGCAACCGGCACAACATCGGGTTCATGGCGGTCGACCGGATCGCCGCGGACCACGGCTTTCCGCCGTTCCGGACCAAGTTCCAGGCCGAGGTGAGCGAGGGCAGGCTGGGCCGCGAGAAGGTGATCCTGCTCAAGCCCCAGACCTTCATGAACCTGTCCGGCCAGAGCGTCGGCGAAGCGATGCGGTTCTACAAGCTCGACCCCGCCGACGTAACCGTGTTCCACGACGAACTGGACCTCGCCCCCGGCAAGGTCCGGCTGAAGCAGGGCGGCGGCCATGCCGGGCACAACGGCCTGCGGTCGCTGCACCAGCATATCGGCGAAGGCTATGCCAGGGTCCGGCTGGGCATCGGCCATCCGGGCCGCAAGGAACTGGTCTCGGCCTACGTGCTGCACGACTTCGCGAGCGCGGACGAGGACTGGCTCGACGACCTGATCCGCGGGATCGGTGACGGCGCACCCAACCTCGCGGACGGCGACGGGCCCGGCTTCCAGAACGCCGTCGCCCGGCGCCGCGCCCCGCCCGCCGAGCCGCCCGTCGCGGCTGGTACCGGGACCGGGGCAAGGCCGGCCGCCGACACCCCGCCCGCGCCCGAGACCGATCCGCCGGAGGACGGCCGCAGTCCGCTGCAGCGCCTGGTGGACCGGTTCCGGTGAGCGACGCCCCCCTGCCCGCCGCGTTCCGCCGGCAGGCAGAGGCCTGCGCGCAGCTCGAGTCGCCCTTCATGGCAAGGCTCTGCACCCTGCTCGCCGACCGGCTCGCCCCCGGCACGCCGCTGACCGATCGGCTGTTCCGCTTGGCCGGGCGACCCCGGACCGGGCGGCGACAGCGTGCCGCTGCGGCTCTGCGGGGCGTTGCACGCCCTGCGGCTGGCGGACCGCGCCGGGCTGGCCGCGGTCTACCCGCCGCACGAGCCCGACGACGCGGCGCTCTGGGCCGGGGTCGCGGCGGCGCTGCGCGACGAGGCCGCCTTCGTCGACCGCTTCATCGACAGCCCGCCGCAGACCAACGAGGTGCGCCGCTCCGCCGCGCTGATCGCCGCCGGGCACTGGCTGACCGCGCGGCACGGCCTGCCGATCCGGGCCAGCGATCTCGGCGCCAGCGCCGGGCTGAACCTCAGCTGGCACCGGTTCGGACTCGACACCCCGTCCGGGCGGCTCGGCGCCGCCGACCCGGTCCTCGTGCTGCGCCCGGCCTGGACCGGCGGGGTCCCAGACGGGCCGCGGCCGCGGGTCGTCGAGGCACGCGGCGTCGACCTCTCGCCGGTCACCGACCCGGACCGGCTGCGGGCCTATCTCTGGCCCGACCAGCCGGAACGGATGCGGCTGACCGAGGCCGCGCTGGCGGCAGGGCCGCGCCCGGTGGACGAGGGGGATGCGGTGGACTGGTTGACCCGCCGGCTGCCGCATCGGCCCGGCACGACCCATCTCGTCTACAGCACGATGGCATGGCAGTACTTGCCGGCGGAGCGTCAGGCGCTCGGCACGCGGCGGATCGGGGCGGCGGGAGCGACGGCGACCGGGGACAACCCGCTGGCCTGGCTGGCGATGGAGAACGACGGCTCCGGCCCCGGTGCCGCGCTGACCCTCCGGCTCTGGCCCGGCGGCCACCTTCACGCCCTCGGGCGGATCGATTTTCACGGCCGCTGGCTGTCATGGGAGGCTCCGACATGACCGAAACCGGGACACCGCCCCTGCGACCGGCGCGTCGCCGCAGGCCCCTGCGCCTAGCCTTCCGCGGGGTCGCGGCGGTGGCGCTGTTCGCCCTCGCCGCCGCGATCTGGCAGCAGGATCGGCTGACCCGCCTTGCCGCGGTCCTGACGCTGTTCGAGCCGGACCGGATCGTCGGCAATTTCACCGCGATGGACCGCCTGTTCGAGTCCAGGACCATGCCGCTGAGCGGCGCCCCCGCCTCGGACCTGCCGCGGGGCCCGGACATGCGGATGCCATCGGGATTCGAAGCCTGGGCGGCGGAGCGGTCGGTCACCGCGATCGTGGTCCTGAAGGACGGCGTGATCCGGCACGAGAGCTACCCGCTTTCCGAACCGGGCCGCGAGGACGACCCGGCGCTGCGGACCCGGATCTCGTGGTCGGTGGCCAAGAGCTTTCTCTCGGTCCTGACCGGCATCCTGCTCGAGGAAGGCGCGATCCAGAGCCTCGACGACCCGGTCACGCGCTACGTTCCGGCGCTCCAGGGATCCGCCTATGACGGCACCAGCCTGCGGCAGCTGATGTGGATGGCATCGGGGGTCGTCTTTGACGAGGACTACCTGGATTTCTGGAGCGACATCAACAAGATGGGGCGCGTCCTGGCCCTTGGCCGGTCGATGGACGCCTTCGCGGCCGGGCTGACCGACACCTTCGCCCCGCCGGGCACCGACTGGCAATACGTGTCGATCGACACCCATGTCCTGGGCATGGTGCTGCGCGGCGCAACGGGCCGGCCGCTGCCGGACCTGATGAAGGAAAAGCTGCTGGACCCGCTGTGGCTCGAAGTAGAGCCCTACTACGTCACCGACGGCTACGGCGTGGCCTTCGCGCTTGGCGGGCTGAACCTGACGACGCGGGACTATGCCCGGTTCGGCGATATGGTGGCGCGCGGCGGCGTGACGGCGGACGGGGCCCGGATCGTGTCCGAGGCCTGGATCGCGGAGAGCACCGCCGCCACGGCCCCGACCGGCGAGGGCGAAAGCGGCTATGGCTACCAGTGGTGGATCCCCGAGGGCAGCGGCCCGGGGCAGGTCCTCGCCCGCGGCGTCTATGGCCAGTATATCCATATCGACCGGCCGAGAGGCGTCGTCATCGCGGTCAACGCGGCCGACAGGCTGTTCCGCGATCCCGGCGTGCACGAGGCCAACGTCGCGATGCTGCGGCAGATAGCGGAGGCCCTGGACTGATGGAACGCGATCCCTCGATCAACGTGCGCGGCGGGCCGCTCGCCCCCTGCTCGACCGATCCGCTGACCGGGTTCTTCCGCACCGGGGCCTGCGAGACCTGCGCCGAGGATCGCGGCAGTCACACGGTCTGCGCGGTGATGACCGCGGAATTCCTCGCCTTCTCGAAGTATGTCGGCAACGACCTGTCGACGCCGCGGCCGGAGTTCGGATTTGCGGGTCTCAAGCCGGGGGATCGCTGGTGCCTCTGTGCAGGCCGGTTCCTGCAGGCGCATGAAGAGGGCTGCGCGCCGCTGGTCAACCTCTCGGCGACCCATCGCCGGGCACTCGACATCGTGCCGCTGGAGGTGCTGGAAGCCTATGCGCTACCGGGGGGCGGTGGCGACGCCTGAGAGGCGGCGGGCGTCCCGGCTCCGCCGGGCAGCGCCTCACCGGTCTCGACCGTGCCGCCGCCGACCGGCAGCGGCCCCTGCATCAGGTCGTCGATGAACAGCGACAGGAGTTGCGGCCGACCCGACACGCCGGCCTTGCGGTAGATCGCGTTGGTCTGGGCCTTCACCGTCCCTTCCGAGGTCTGCCGCAGCTCGGCGATCTCGGCGGTGGACATGCCCTTGATCGCGAACAGCGCCACGTCCCGCTCGGCCGGGGTCAGCCCCCAGTCGGCGAAACGTTCTTCCAGCAGGTCCATGAAGGCCCCGGACACCGCCCGCAGCTGCGCCTCGACGGCTTCCGTGCGCTTCAGCGACTGACGCAGCATCACGCCGCCCAGAAGCGCCCCGAGCAGGAGCCCGAAGGCGGTGCCGATCTCGATCGCCTCGCGCAGCCGCCAAGGGAACGGCGCGAATCCGATCAGGGCCGAGAAGGTCTGCGAGGCGAAGACCACGGCACAGACGACCTGCAACGCGAAGATCGCCGAGATGAGGAGCGGCCGGTTCACCGGCCGACGCGCCACCTGATGTCAGACCGACGGGTCAATCGTCTTCCTCATCGTCGTCCTCGTCATCATCATCCTCGTCATCGTCATCGTCGTCTTCGTCGTCATCCTCGTCGTCATCGTCGTCGTCATCGTCGCCGCCGCCCGGACCGCTGTTGCCCGAACCGCCGCCACCCGGGCCGCTGTTGCCCGAACCGCTCTTTCCCGAACCGCTGCTCCCGGAGGACCCGGAGCCACCTGACCGCGCGCTCTGATCCCGCTCAAGGCGCTGGATCAGGTCGCGCAGGATTTCGCCGGTGGCGGGGTTGAAGACGATCTCGCGCCGCAGGCCGTCCTGGATCGCCACGATCCGCACACGCCCAAGCCAGGTTCGCGCGATGGTTATCTCGGCGTAACCCTCCATGGACAGGCGTTGAATGATCTGGGTCTGCATGTCCTGGGCCATGGAGGACCCGGCCATCAGCCCGGCGAAAGCGCCCGCGATCAGGAGTCGGCGAAACATGGTTCTAGCCTAGCAGAAGAAGCCCGGGCGCGAAGGCCCGAGCTTGCGATGTCGGAACGTGCCGGGGCTCAATCCTCGTCGTCGTCCTCGTCATCTTCGTCGTCATCATCCTCGTCGTCGTCGTCTTCATCGTCGTCGTCATCGTCTTCGTCGTCATCCTCGTCGTCGTCGTCTTCATCGTCTTCGTCGTCTTCGTCGTCACCTTCATCGTCTTCGTCGTCGTCCTCGTCGTCCTCGTCGTCAAGGAAATCCTCGTCCTCGAAGTCGATCTCGATCCCGGTGCCCGCATCGTCGGCGTCGGCCGGCTCGGTCTCGCTCTTGAGGATCGCGCCGGTGGCGGCGTCGTAGATGACTTCGAGCGTCATGCCGCCCTTGGTCGCCTCGACCTTGATCTGCGTCGGGCCGCGCTTGATCTCGATCCGGTCGTAGCCCGCGTAGGCCGCGATGATCTGTTCGTTGGTGATTTCGGCAAAGGCGATGCCGGCGGTGAGGCCGAGGGCGGCGGTCGTGGCAAGAAGGGTGGTCTTGAAGGACATGGGGTTTACTCCGTTGCTGCCTGTTCGTCGTCCGCAGGGGGGTGCGGATGCAGCGATAGGGACCCTTTTCGCCGCCCCGGGCCATTGCCCGGAGGTTTAGGAGCGGCCCCCTAAACGCCGATGCAACGGGCCTAAACGGAAGTTTACGGGGTCCTGGCGCCGGGCTTGCGGGAGTCCGGACCACCGCGGACGCGGTCCAGCAGGCTGTCTGCCACCAGTTCGTCCATGAAATGGCCCACCAGCCCGATGCGTCCCTGCACCCCGGCCTTGCGGAACACCGCGGCGGTCTGGCTCTTCACCGTGCCCTCGCTCTTGCCGGTCATCGCGGCGATCTCGGCGTTGGAGAACCCCTTGAGCGCCAGGATGGCGATCTCCCGCTCGGCCGCCGACAGCGCCCAGCGGTCGAACTCGGCTTCGGCAAGGGTCTCGAAGGCCCCCCGCGCGACCATCAAGCTCTGTTCCAGCGCCCGGTTGCGGGCGAGGATCCGGCGCAGCAGCACCACGTTGATGGCGACGCTGAGAAACAGCGCCAAAACCGCCGCGATCTGCACCGCCTCGCGCAGCGTGTAGCCGAAGGGCCGTTGCCGGACCGGCAGCACGTCGATGACGAAGAACCCCAGGAACACCAGCGCAAGCGCGGATTGCAGCGCCAGAAGTCCGAGCAGCGCCCGGTTGCCGCGGGCCGCGCCGGAGCTTGTCCCGGTGCCGGGGGCGGCATCAGGTGCCGCCCCCGGGTCGATCGCTTCTCCGGCCTTCACTGGCCGATGCCGAGGCTGCCGCCGACATCCACCGAGACGCCGCCACCGGCCCGGCCGCCGCGTTCGCCGTCGTCCCCGCCGTCATCCGCGTCGCGTGCGCCGCCGCCGCCGACCGACAGGCCGATCCCGGCCGTGCCCGACAGCCCGAGGCCCACGCCGCCGCCGCTGCCGCCCGAGGCCGCGCCGCCCGAGGCCCCTACATCCGCCTCGCCGTAGATGTCGAGAACCGCGTCGCGCAGCACCTCGCCCGTCGACGCGTGCAGCACGATCTCGCGCAGGTGGGTGGCGTTCTCGGCCCGGATCCGCACCCTGCCGAGCAGGGTCCGGCTGCGCGACACGATGCGATAGCCGCGGGATTCGAGCTCGGCGATCACCTGCAGTTCGCCGCGCACCTGCACGACCGCAAGGGTCTCGGCATCAAGACCGCCGGCCAGCGTGCCGCCGGCCGCACCGCTTGCCTCGGAAGAGGATTGGGCGGCCGGCACGTCCGCGCTCTGGGCTTCCACGGCGATCGGGATCACCGCGAGGATCACGCTGCCCAGCGCGACGGCGCGCAGGACCGGGGTTTGCAGCAGGGGTGTCATGTCTCTGTCTCCTTTCGGGTTCGACCGTGCCGGCCCCGAAAGTCGGGGCGCGGCGTCACCCCGGAAACCTGCCCCGCCGGGCCGCGTCCGCACCATTCGCCCCGGGTTTGAAACCGCGGATTCAAACCCGGGTTGCAGGCCGCAGGGCCCGATTTGAACCTGGGTTCATGCCGCCCGTCGGAAGGTCAGGCGCCCGTCATGTTCCAGCCCAGCGCCCGGGCCACGGTGAAGATGTCCTTGTCGCCCCGGCCGCACATGTTCATGCAGATGATGTGGTCCTTCGGCAGTTCCGGCGCGATCTTGGCGACATGGGCCAGCGCATGGGAGGGCTCCAGCGCCGGGATGATTCCCTCTGTCTCGCAGCACAGCTTGAACGCCTCCAGCGCCTCGGCATCGGTGATCGAGACGTATTGCGCCCGGCCGATATCGTGCAGCCAGGCGTGCTCCGGGCCGATGCCCGGGTAGTCGAGCCCTGCCGAGATCGAGAAGCCTTCGAGGATCTGGCCGTCCTCGTCCTGAAGCAGGTAGGTCCGGTTGCCGTGCAGCACGCCGGGCCGCCCGCCGGTGAGGCTGGCACAGTGCTCCATCTTCTCGTTCACGCCCTTGCCGCCGGCCTCGACGCCGATGATCGAGACCTCCTTGTCGTCGAGGAACGGGTAGAACAGGCCCATCGCGTTCGATCCGCCGCCGATCGCGGCGATCAGGGTATCGGGCAGGCGGCCCTCGGCGGCCATCATCTGCTCTTTCGCTTCCTTGCCGATGATGGCCTGGAAATCGCGCACCATCGCCGGGTAGGGATGCGGGCCCGCCACCGTGCCGATGCAGTAGAACGTGTCGCGCACGTTGGTCACCCAGTCGCGCAGCGCGTCGTTCATCGCGTCCTTCAGGGTGCCGCGTCCGCTGGTCACCGGGATCACCTCGGCCCCGAGCAGCTTCATCCGGAACACGTTGGGCTGCTGGCGCTCGACGTCGTGGGCGCCCATGTAGACCACGCATTTCAGGCCGAACTTGGCGCAGACCGTCGCGGTGGCGACGCCATGCTGGCCCGCGCCGGTCTCGGCGATGATCCGGGTCTTGCCCATGCGCCGTGCGAGGATGATCTGGCCCAGCACGTTGTTGATCTTGTGCGCGCCGGTGTGGTTCAGCTCGTCGCGCTTCATGTAGACCCTGGCGCCGCCCAGCCGCTCGGTCAGCCGCTCGGCGAAGTAGAGCGGGCTGGGCCGGCCGACGTAGTGGGTCCAGAGGTGGTTCATCTCGTCCCAGAAGCTCTGGTCCGTCTTGGCGTTCTCGTACTGCGCCTGCAGTTCGAGGATCAGCGGCATCAGCGTCTCGGACACGAAGCGGCCGCCGAAATCGCCGAACCGGCCGTTCTCGTCCGGGCCGGTCATGAAGCTGTTGATGAGGTCGTCGGGCATGGCGGCGCTCCCGCGGGTCGGATGGGTCAATCCCGCGCGTTATCCGTCACGCCGCGACCGGTTTCAACTGCAAAGCCGGGTCCGGGCGAGCCCGCGCCGCGGTGGCGCGGGTCCGGTCCGACGCGGCATCGAACCGCGGTCAGCGCGCGCGGCGGCGGCGGGGCGATCCGGCAATGCTGGTTGCGCGGCCGGACTGGCAGTCTCATGGCCCGCGACGTCGCGACTGCCGAGAAGCTGGAATACCCCAATCGTTGCAACGTCGATGGGCAGGGAGATGACTTCCTGAGAGTGCTCGTCGATGTCTTGCGGCACCGAGGCATCGACGACGATGACGTGCGGTTTGCCGAGACCCGGCCGTGCAAGTCAGCAGGGCCTGAACGTCACGTCCACGGGCAGAATCGGACCTTTTCAGGAATCTAACTCCGGCCAATGGAAGTCCCGGAGCAGGACTTTTCGCTCTTGTCCCGATCGGGTGCGCACTCGCCCCCGGGGTTCCGTCAGAGGCTCTCTTCTTGCCGCCGTGCACGCATCCCGGTCCCGCCCGCGCCCTGCGTGGCCGCCGCGATGAAGGCGGCGATCCGCGCCGCATCCTTCACGCCGGGCGCGCGCTCCACACCGGACGAGACATCGACCTGTCGGGCGCCGGTCAGCCGGATCGCCTCGGCCACGTTCTCCGGGGTCAGGCCGCCGGCCAGCATCCAGGGCCCCGGCCAGCGCCGCCCGGCGATGATCCGCCAATCGAAGGAAAGCCCGTTTCCGCCGGGCAGGTCGGCCCCCTCGGCGGGCTTCGCATCGACAAGGACCTGGTCGGCAACGCCGAAATAGGCATCCAGCAGGGGCAGGTCGGCCGCGTCCCGCACGCCCACCGCCTTCATCACCGGCAGGCCGGTGCGCGCCTTCACCGCCGCCACCCGCCCGGGCGATTCGCTGCCGTGAAGCTGGATCATGTCGATGGGCACCGCCGCGGTCAGCGCGTCGAGCGCCGCGTCGTCCGGATCCACCACAAGCGCCACCTTGGCCAACCCGGCTGGTACCCGGGCGGCCAGCGCCGCGGCCTCCGCCGGCTCGATGTGCCGCGGCGATCGGGGAAAGAACACGAAGCCGACGTATCGCGCTCCCGCGGCGGCGGCGGCATCGACGGCTTCTGGCGTGCGCAGCCCGCAGATCTTGACCGATACGGGCAAGGCCCCGCTGGCGTCCGCCGGGGACACCTACTCGAGCAGGGCCAGAACCTCGTCCCGGCCCTCGTGCTTCTCGGACTTCAGCCGGGCGACCTCGCGTTCCAGCGACTGCGCCTCGCGGCGCTTGCGCGATGCCTCGGCACGATGCTTGTGCTCGCGGAGCCATTCCCAGCAGAAGCCGATCATGAGACCGGCGGCGACCCCGAGGAAGATCACCACGAAGAGCGGCAGGTCGATGGTCGGCGACACGCCGATCAGGCTTGCCAGGCCGTCGGGCAGCGCCCGCAACGACACCGGCTCGCGATTGGCGATTCCGACGACGACCAGACAGGCGCCGACGATCACCCAGAAGGAATACTTGAGATAGCGCATGGCCCCGTCTTACTGGCCGTTGAGGCGGTCGCGCAAGAGCTTGCCGGTCTTGAAGAAGGGAACGTGCTTCTCCTCGACATGCACGGCCTCGCCGGTGCGCGGATTGCGGCCGGTGCGCGAGTCCCGTTTCTTGACCGAAAAGGCACCGAAACCGCGCAGCTCGACCCGGTCGCCATCGGCCATCGCCCCGGTAATCTGGTCGAAGATGGTGTTCACGATCCGCTCGACGTCGCGCTGGAAGAGGTGCGGGTTTTCCTCCGCGATCTTCTGAATCAACTCGGACCGGATCATGGCATCCCCCGTTGGCTGCGGTCGTTACGACATGGCAGGCAGGCCCCGCTCTCGACAGCGACTATAGGCGTTTCCGCTCTCGACAGAAATAGTCTCGATGCGGGAGGGAGGCCCGAAATCCGCGACATCGCCGGGATTTAGCCGGCGCCGGCCCCGGCCCGGCGGGCCCGGCCACCGCCGCGGTCCGGCCCCGGGCGCGGGGAACGGGATGATTCGGGCCGGTCAGGGCGGCGGCCAGCTGGCCGCGCCGCGCTCGAGCCAGGCCCGCGCGGCCGCGTCGGGCAGGACCGCGGCGAGGCGTTCCGCATAGAGCCCGAGGTCGGCATCCGGGAGCTGTCCCTGCCACTTGTCCGACGTGGCGCTGTCGAAGAAACCGGCGTCCGATTTCCAGTAGCCGGTGCCGCCGACCGGCGCGAAATCCGCCGCCCGCGCCTTCATCGCGGCAAAGCCCGTGGCCTCCGTCACCGCGTCGATCAGCGCCGCGTCCGCATCGATCCCCGCGGCGCGCGCCATCGCCGCCACCGTCCCCCGCGGGTCGGCGCGCATGTCCGCGTAGTGGAACAGCCCGAGCCCCGGCACCCTGCCGGACAGCGCGGTCTGCGCGAAATGCCGGGCGATCGTCGCCACGCTGTCGCGATCGAAGTTCGCGATGTCCGCGGCGGTGTCGAGGAACAGCGACAGCGACTTCGCGACCGGCAGCCGCATCGGGTGGTCGGCCTCGGCATCGACGCGATTCGCGGCATGCTTGCGCAGCGAGAAGAAGATATCGAGCGGGTGCCGGTAGACCGCGATCACCGTGACCCCCTCCCAGACCGGGAAACCGTCCGCCGGCGTGTGGGTCTTCACCACCCGGCGGCCCGGCTGCGCGGCGAGCCCGGCGGCCACGTCCTCGGTCGAAACCCCGAGATCGGCATCGACCCAGGGCGACAGGACCGGCACCTTGTCCGGCAGGTCCGGGCCGCCATGCACCAGCATCGTCAGGATCGTCTGGGTCCAGGTGGTGCCGCTCTTCGCCGGGGTGCAGACGAGGATGTCGCCCTGCCGCGGCTGCCAGGCGCGCCAGCGCGCGGGATCGGTCATCGCGCCGCGATAGACGGTGCGGGCAGGGGCGGTGATCCGGGCGGCGGCGGTCATGGCGGGGTCCTCGCGTCGAAACGGCTCCCCCACGGCTAGCAGATCGGCCGCCCCCTGTCCCCTGCCCCGGCCCGCCCGCGCCGCGGCGCCGGGCCCGAACGGAAGAGGCCCCGCCGGGGCGGGGCCTTTCCCTGTCCGTCCGGACGCGTCTCTGTCAGTCGTCGCCCTTGAGCGCGGCACCGAGGATGTCGCCCAGCGAGGCGCCGGAGTCGGAGGAGCCGTACTGCTCGACCGCTTCCTTTTCCTCGGCGATCTCGCGGGCCTTGATCGACAGGCCAAGCCGCCGGGTCTTGGGATCGACGTTGGTGACGCGCACGTCCACCTTGTCGCCGACGCCGAAGCGCTCGGGGCGCTGGTCGGCCCGGTCGCGGGCCAGGTCCGAGCGGCGGATGAAGGACTTGGCGCCCTCGTAGACCACCTCGATCCCGCCGTCCTCGATCGCGGTCACCTCGACGGTGATGATCGAGCCGCGCTTCACGCCCTCGACGGCGCCCGAGAAGCTGTCATCCAGCGCCTTGATCGACAGCGAGATGCGTTCCTTCTCGACATCGACCTCGAGCACCTTGGCCTTCACGACGTCGCCCTTGCGGTAATCGCCGATCACGTCCTCGCCCCGGCCTTCCCAGGTCAGGTCGGACAGGTGGACCATGCCGTCGATCTCGCCGGGCAGGCCGATGAACAGGCCGAACTCGGTGATGTTCTTGACCTCGCCCTCGACCACGGTGCCCTCGGGATGGGTCTCGGCAAAGACTTCCCACGGGTTGCGCATGGTCTGCTTGAGGCCGAGCGACACACGGCGCTTGGCTTCGTCGATCTCGAGCACCATGACCTCGACCTCCTGGGAGGTGGAGACGATCTTGCCCGGATGGACGTTCTTCTTGGTCCAGGACATTTCCGAAACGTGGACCAGGCCCTCGACCCCCGGCTCCAGCTCCACGAAGGCGCCGTAGTCGGTGATGTTGGTGACGCGGCCGGTGTGCACGCTTTCCAGCGGGAACTTGGCGGTCACGGTGTCCCACGGATCGTCCTGCAGCTGCTTCATGCCGAGGCTGATGCGGTGGGTCTCCTTGTTGATCTTGATGACCTGGACCTTCACGGTCTCGCCGATCGACAGGATCTCGGAGGGGTGGTTGACCCGGCGCCAGGCCATGTCGGTCACGTGCAGCAGGCCGTCGACGCCGCCGAGATCGACGAAGGCGCCGTACTCGGTGATGTTCTTGACCACGCCGTCCACCGCCTGGCCCTCGGTGAGGTTGGCGATGACCTCGGCGCGCTGCTCGGCGCGGGATTCTTCGAGGATCGCGCGGCGCGACACCACGATGTTGCCGCGGCGGCGGTCCATCTTGAGGATCTGGAACGGCTGCTTCAGGCCCATCAGCGGGCCGGCGTCGCGCACCGGGCGCACGTCGACCTGGGAGCCGGGCAGGAACGCCACGGCGCCGCCGAGATCGACGGTGAAGCCGCCCTTCACGCGGCCGAAGATCGCGCCCTCGACGCGCTCCTCGTCGGCATAGGCCTTCTCGAGACGGTCCCAGGCCTCTTCGCGGCGGGCCATCTCGCGCGAGATGACCGCCTCGCCACGGGCGTTCTCGGCGGCGCGGAGGTAGACCTCCACCTCGTCACCGACCCCGAGGTCGGGCGCTTCGCCGGGATTCGCGAATTCCTTGAGGTCGACGCGGCCTTCCATCTTGTAACCGACGTCGATGATGGCCTGTCCCGCCTCGATGGCGATGACGCGGCCCTTGACGACAGACCCTTCGTTGGGCGTGTCCATTTCGAGGCTTTCGTTCAGGAGGGCCTCGAATTCCTCCATGGATGCTTTGGCCATGTGGCGGTCGTATTCCTTTTTCGGTCTATGCGGGCCGCGCGGTTGTCTCCGCGGGTCTTTCAGGCGGTTGGTCAGGTCGGGGGCGAAAAACGAAGGGCCGGTGAAACCGACCCTGCATCGCACCCCCTCGCGCGGGCGTCATCCCCGCTTCGACAGGGCGGGGCTATAGGCGACGGGGCCCTGCTTGGCAAGGCCCCGCACTCGAATCGAGGGGACAGGGGTCAGCGCCGCAGGCGCCGCGCCCCGATCGACCCGGCCAGCGCGGTCAGCATCAGCGCCCCGCCGGCCGGCAGCGGCACCGCCGGCGTGTCGTAACGGGCCCAGGCCGCCAGTCTGCGCTGCTGGTCCCGGCAGACGACATTGCCGGTCAGCCCGTGGCCGTTCGGGTTGTCGATGCAGAGCTGGCTGACCCCGGCGTAGATCGGGTCGGTCGCCACCGACGTGTCGATGTTTCCGTTCATCCCGGTACAGGGCGCGGTCATCCGGATGCCGTAGGGCAGCAGGAAATCGTTCCGGCTGTCGGCCTCGACCGCCGCGCCGGCCTGCGAGTATCCCGTCTTGGACTGGGGCCATTCATCCGCGTTCACGAACAGCGAGGCCGCCTGCCCCCCAAGGATGACAGACACGGCGGCCGGCGGGGACCTGCGGCCACACCCGCACGGCGGCGGGTGCCGATGCACATGACCGGCTTGGCGTCGGCCCGGGGCTGGTGCACCTTGCGGGCATGTCGGACCGTCGCACCGCCCTGCCGGGCAGCACTCTCCTGTTGTGGATCGTCCTGCCGATCCTGCCATTCGCGGTGGGTTTCCTTGTGCTCGGCCTTGTCGATCACCCGGTCAGCGGGGTTCGCGCCCACCTGCCGGGAAAGGACGCCTTTCACGACGAGGGGCTCGACCTGCGGTTCTTCAACGCGCTGCTGGGATATGGCGCGCTCGCGATCATCCAGGTCCTGTCCTGCGCCGCGGTGATCGCAATGCTGGCGCTGCATGTCGCCCGGATGCCGGCACAGGCCCGGGTCCGGGTGCTGGCGATGACCGCGGCCTCGCTGATCCTGCTGTGGATCATCAGCGTCGCGGTCCGGCAGGACGGCAGCAACGGCGCCTTGTGGATCGGCTACCGTTATCCCTGCATGGTGCTCGTGAATTCCGGCGTCGCGGACCACATCCTGCCAGACAGCTGCGACGGGGAGGGCCTGTCGCGGCTGGCGTGGTTCGCTCTCGTCCCCTACATGGCCGGCCTCGCCGCCGCCGCCTTCGCCTCCGCCGTCGTGGCCTCGGCGTTCGGCCGGCTGCCCCCGGGGACCGCAGAAGAGATCGCCGCGGACCTGAAGACGCGCAGCGCGCTGGTCGAACAGTCGTTCCGGATGACGGCCTTCATCCTGGTCATCAGCACGCTCGCGCTGGTCCTGTTCTACCGGCTGCCCCTGGCGCTGATCGAGGACGATCTGGCGACCGAATTGATGACCGGATACGCCCAGGCGATCACGTTCTTCTGGGGCGTTCTCTTCACGCTGACGCTAGCGGCGATCTTCGGCCCCGGGACCCTGATCCTCAAGCGCCGGCTGCGGGAGGCCGGTATCGCGCCGGGGGACGTCGACCTGCCGGAACAGCTCTTGCCGCACGGCGCGAAGGAGCGGCTGGCCGGCCTGCTCACGACGCTCGCGCCGCTGCTGATCGGGGCCTCGGGTTCGGTGCTGGAGCAGATCGCCTCGGCCCTCTGAAGCCGCGGCGCGGCCGCCGGGGCTCAGTCCGCCTCGACGCTATCCTCCGTGTCGTCGGGGCCAAGCAGTCCCGGAGCGAGCCCCGGGATCTCGGCCACCGAGGAGCCGGCGATGCCGTGCACGTCGCCATACATCCCCACCATCGCCTCGGTCGCCAGCCCCAGCGCCTTTTCCCGCCGGGCCCAGAGCCCCTGCATCGTCTTGCGCTCGCGGTCGAGGTCGGCGCGCAACTGGTCGAACCGCTCCACCACCGCCTCGACCCGGGCGCGAAACTGCGGCCCGGTGAGGTAGTCGTAGAGCAGCTCGGTCTTGGTCGCCTGGCCCTGGCGCTGGCCGCGCGCCACCGCGAGGTCGAGCAGCGACCGCCGCAGTACCGCGGCGAGCGGCACCGCGTAGCGCGGCGCGGCGATCCAGACCCCGTCGACGAGGTCGAAGGTGTCGATCCCGTCGGGGCGCGCCTCGCTCACCAGAACCGCCAGTTCCGCCCCGGCATCGCGCTGGTCCTCGCGCAGCTTGGGCAGCCAGTCCTTCGCCCAATTGCGGGTCTGCTTGACCTCCCAGAGGATCGCGCCGGCCTCGCCTGCCGGGCCGATCACCACCTGCCGGCAATCGGCACCCCGCACCCCCTTGCCCACCGGGTCGAGCCGGTCGCCCGGAAAGGCGGCCGCGAGCCGGGAC
>JBFKOW010000063.1:0-17706 GCA_041628615.1 Paracoccaceae bacterium
CATGCATTACCTCGACGTGTTCGATTTCCCCGGCGGCATGGCCCATCCCGGCCACCGCGCTTCCATCGCCCGCATCGTCCACCAGCTTGCCATGAGCCAGGTCGGGCGCATGGTGCTCGACGAGTTGCTGGCCGTCGCCACTAGGACCGGCCCCCGGGCGGACAAGCTTCTGGTCGAGCCGACCTCGGGCGGGATGCAGACCGCCGCGTTCCAGAACTGGGACCAGGTCGGCTCCACGGTCTATTTCAGCGCCGCGCACTGGCGCGAGCCGTCCAGCGTGTTCCTGCACGAACTGGTCCATGTCATCGATCATTTCGAGGGCCGCCCGGACTGGGCCCGGCACAAGGTCTCGGGCGAGTTCGACGAGAAGGGCGAGGTGATCGGTATCGCCATCGCCAACCTCTACCGACTGGAACAGGGGCAGCGGACGGTGCGCGCCGACCACCTGAGCCCGGAAGCCACCAAATGGGTGCCGCCGTCCGACGCAGTGCCGGTCTTTGCCGTCCATCACGACGTGTTCACGGAATACGCCGCCCGGAAACCGCGGCTCTGCGCCCGGCTCGGCCACTACGAACCGCCGGGCTACCCGGCGCACCTGTTCAACCCGTTCCGGGCGGTGGCCGTCGACGGTCCGGGACGGCACCAGGTGATGATCCACTACAACCGGTCGCAGGCCGACGCGCTGTTCGCGCCGCCGGCCTGAGCGCGGCGGGCGGCCGGGCCGCTCAGTTCTGCGGCATCAGGAAGATCTCGCGCACCGCGCAGCGCGGGTCGGCCTGCAGCGCGTGCATCACCGCCGCCGCCACGTCCGCTGCCTTGAGCTTGTCGGGCTTGGCCTCCGAGAAGAAGGGCGTGTCGACCATGCCGGGGGCCACGACGGTGCAGCGCCCGCCCCAGTCGCGCATCTCCTCGGCGAGGTTGCCGGCATAGCCGTGCACGAACCATTTCGAGGCGCCGTAGATCGAGCCCTTGATGTGCCGCCGGCCGGCTGCGGACCCGGTCAGGACCATGTGTCCCCGGGTAGACTTCAGGTGCGGCAGCGCGGCTTTGACCGTGTAGAGCAGTCCGAGGATGTTGGCGTCGATCATCGCCTTCCATTCCGCCGGGTCTCCGGCTTCGGTCCCCGGCGTGTCGAGCCCGGTGCCCGCGTTGGCAAAGGCCGCATGGACGGCGCCGAACCGGTCGGAGAGCGCGGCCAGCGCCTCGATCTGGCCGTCGAGATCGGTCACGTCGCCCGGCAGCGCCATCGCCCGCACCCCCAGTTCATCCGACAGCGCCGCGACCTTGTCCGCGGAACGGGCGAACAGCCCGACGTTCCAGCCGGCCTGCACGGCCTGCCGGGCGGTTTCGGCCCCGATGCCGGACGATGCGCCGGTGATGAAGAGGGTCTTTTCGGTCATGACTGATCCTTCCTGTCGGACTGGTACATCGGCTCAACGAGCGGGCAGGGCCCGGAGTTCCTGCACCCGGCGGCCGCCGCGTCAGTCGAGGCCGCCGGGATAGAACTGCGCCAGTTCCGCCTTGAGCGGGCCGAGATGCGCCTCGTAGCGCCGCCACCGGGCGACCGAAGTGTCGTAGATCGGCTGCCGGACCTGCGCCACCGACAGGGTGCGCACCTCCTTGGCGGCGGTATGGTCGAGGCAGGCCGGATCCCAGTCCAGCCCGAGGAAGCCGATGACGGACCGGGCGGTCGCCTCGGGGTCCGCGACCATGTCCTCGTAGCGCACCGCCATCATCGGGTTCGGCAGCACCGCCTTCCAGTGGTCCATCAGCCGCCGGTATTGCGCGTAGTAGCGGCCGAGGTCCCCGAAGTCGCGGGTATAGCTGTGCCAGCCCGAGAGCCGCTGCTGGTAGCAGCTCACGCAGGTGTCCATCGGGTCGCGCAGCGCGTGCAGGATCCGGGCCTTCGGCAGGATCCGCCCGACAAGGCCCAGCAGCTCGAAATTGTGCAGGTGCTTGTCGACGATCCGCGGCGCGGCGCCGGCGGTGGCCCGGACCGCCTCGAGATAGGCCGCGCCCATCTCCTGCGCCCGCGCCGCCTTCAGCCCCACGGTCAGCCGCTGCAACCCCGCGCCGTCGCCCTCGGCCACGCCCGCCGCCTGAACGAGCAGCCGCAGCGCCCGGCTCTCGCCGACCCCGGCGACCTGCGGGTGCCGGGTCAGGACCTGTTCGAGCAGGGTGCTGCCCGACCGGGGCATCCCGACGATGAACACCGGGGCATCGTCGGCCAGCCCGCCCGCGCCGAAATAGGCGGCCCGGCTGATCCGGGTCTGGGCGGCGACGAAGGCGGCCTGCCGCCGGCCGTCGTGGCGCAGGCCCTCGATCGCGTTGGCCTCGGCCATCCGGCGCATGGCGTCGTCGTGCCGGCCCTGGTCGTCGTCGATCCGCGCCAGCAGCTTCAGCGCGGTGGCCTTCGCTTCGGGCACGGTCTGCGCCGCCGCCACGCTGTCCCGGAAGTGGCCGATCAGGGGGTCCGCGTCGTCGGCCCGCACCGTCTTGGTGTAGATCGTGTAGAGCGGCAGGCTGTCGGGCGCGTCGGCAAAGATCTCGCGGCAGGCTTCGGCGGCGTCCTCGACCCGCCCGGCGCTGAGCAGCGCGGTGGCCCGCTGGAGCCGCGAGGGAAGGTGGTCGGGCCGCAGGTCCAGCGCGTTATCGAGGGTCGAGACCTCGGCCTCGAAATCGTCCATCCGGTGCTGCACCGCCGCCAGGACATAGAGAACGTCGGGGTCCTTCGGCGCCGCCTTGCGCGCGCTGCCGAGGTGCCCGAGCGCGGCGGCGTAACGCCCCAGCCCGGCCTCGGCCTGCGCCGCCTCAAGCCGCGCCGCCACGTTGCGCGGGGCCTTGGCGATCACCTTTTTCGCGGCCGCCAGCGCGGCGTGGTGCGCCCGGGTGACGCGGTTGTGGACCTGCGCGAGGGCGACCAGAAGGGTCGCGTCGCCCGGCTTGCGCCGCAGCGCCGCCTCGATCAGCGCAACGGCCTCGCGGCCCCGGCCCGCGCGGGTCAGCGCGGCGATCCGGGCGCCGAGGGAGACGGGTTGGGAGGCTGGCTCGGTCATGGGAGCGATCTTTCATGCCGGCGGCGGCCTTGCAAGCCCGGCGCTGCCGGGGCAGTCCTTCTTCATGCAGACCGAGTTCGAGATCGCCACGCGGGGCCCCGGCCTCTACGAGTTCACCGCCGAGGTCGCGGCCTGGCTGCGCGGCGGGGCGGACCCGGGGCCGGCGCTGCTCACGCTGATGATCCGGCACACGTCGGCCTCGCTCCTGATCCAGGAGAACGCCGATCCCGACGTGCAGGCCGACCTGCGGGCCTTCTTCGACCGGCTGGTGCCGCCCGCCTCGGACCCGGCGATGCGCTACCTGACCCACACCGCCGAGGGCCCCGACGACATGCCCGCGCACATCAAGGCGGCGATGCTCCCGGTGAGCCTGTCGATCCCGGTGGCGAACGGCCGGATGCGGCTTGGCACCTGGCAGGGGATCTACCTGTTCGAGCATCGCGCACGCCCCCATCGCCGCAGCGTCGTGGCCCACCTGTCGCCCTGACCGGAGGGCAAACGCACCAAAATCTAGCGGTCGGATTTCGGCCCTACCCAAACGCTGCGGAGGTTCCTATAGTGCTGGCCAATATCGGGGCAGCAGCCCCAAATGGCCGAAGGGGGACCGAGGATGCGCTGCCCGTTCTGCGGAAACGTCGATACCCAAGTGAAGGATTCCCGCCCGGCCGAGGACCATGTCGCGATCCGGCGGCGGCGGTTCTGCCCGGCCTGCGGCGGACGCTTCACCACCTACGAACGGGTCCAGCTTCGCGATCTCGTGGTCATCAAGTCGAACGGCCGCCGCGAGGAATTCGACCGCGACAAGCTGGAACGGTCGATCCGCATCTCGATGCAGAAGCGCCCCGTCGATCCCGAGCGCATCGACCAGATGATCAGCGGCATCGTGCGGCGTCTCGAAAGCATGGGCGAAACCGACATCGCGTCCAAGGTGATCGGCGAGATCGTGATGGAGAGCCTGTCGCGCATCGACACCGTGGCCTATGTCCGGTTCGCCAGCGTCTACAAGAACTTCCAGGCGGCAGACGATTTCGACAAGTTCGTCAGCGAACTGCGCCCCGAGACCCCGCCCGAGACGTGACCCGCGCCGCCGACGCGCGGTTCATGGACCTCGCGCTGGCGCTGGGCCGGCGCGGGCTGGGCCGGGTCTGGCCCTGGCCGGCGGTGGGCTGCGTTCTGGTGCGCGACGGCCGGATCGTCGGTCGCGGATGGTCGGACAGGGCCGGCCGCCGCCACGCCGAGCGGATGGCCCTCGACCAGGCCGGCGAGGCGGCGCGCGGCGCGACCGCCTATGTCACGCTCGAACCCTGCGCCCACCACGGCAGCACGCCGCCCTGCGCCGACGCCCTGATCGCGGCCGGGATCGCCCGCGTGGTCGCCGCCACCGGCGATCCCAATCCGCTCGTGGCGGGGCGCGGTCTCGACCGGCTGCGCGGGGCGGGGGTCGCGGTGGAGACCGGCCTGCGCGAGCCCGAGGCCCGCGCCGCCCATTCCGGCTTTCTCAAGGTGCAGGCCACGGGCCTGCCCTTCGTGACCCTCAAGCTCGCCACCTCCTTCGACGGCCGGATCGCCACCGCAACGGGCGAGAGCCGGTGGATCACCGGCCCGGCGGCGCGGCGCGAGGTCCACGCGCAGCGCGCCCGTCACGATGCGGTCCTCGTTGGCGCCGGAACGGTGCGCGCGGACGATCCGGCGCTGACGGTCCGCGGCCTCGGCACCGGTCATCAGCCGGTGCGGGTCGTCGCCTCGCGGCGGCTCGACATCCCGGCGGGCCGGCTGCTGGCGGATATCGGAGCCGCCCCGCTGTGGCTGTGCCACGGGCAGGAGGCCGCTGCAGAGGTGCTGTCGGCGTGGCAGGCGCGCGGCGCCGAGACCCTTCTCTGCCCGGCCGAGGACCGCCAGATCGACCCCTTGGCGATGCTGCGCATCCTCGCGGCGCGCGGGCTGACCCGGGTGTTCTGCGAGGGCGGCGGCAGTCTCGCCGCCTCGCTGCTGGCGTCGGATCTGGTCGACGAACTGGTGGGCTTCACCGCCGGGCTGGCGCTGGGGGCGGAAGGTGTTCCGGGGATCGGCGCGATGGGAGTGGACCGGCTGGCCCTCGCGCCCCGGTTCCGGCTGGTCGAAAGCCGCGTCACGGGGCCCGACCTGATGCACCGCTGGACCCGGGCCGGGCCCGCCGGGGCCGCCTAGCGCCAGATCCAGGCCCGTCCCGCGAGCAGCCCCTGCACCTTGGCGAGCAGACGGTTGGACCGTGACGGGCGCGGGATCGTGCCCGTGGCCAGCCGGTCCGCCACGACCTCCACCGGGCAGGCCAGCCCGGTCACCGGGTCGAAGTAGCGCGGATAGTCGATCAGCGCGGCGTGGACCAGTTGTGCGAGCGTCGGCCGCGCCGCCCGGTGCGGCACCGGCGGCGCCCTGTCGTCGGTCAGCCCCCATCCGGCGTAGAACGGCGTGCCGAGGCAGGTCACGCGCTTGCCCCGGAGCAGCGCCTCGAAGCCGAGCAGCGACGTCATCGTCCAGATCTCGTCCACCCCGTCGAGCGCGGCGACCGGATCGGTGCGGTCCAGCACCGCGTCGGCGATCGCGGCGGCGTCGGGCACGGTCCCGTCGCGCAGTCCGGCCTCAACGTCGGGATGCGGCTTGTAGAGGATTACCGCCGCCGGATTGGCGTCCCGCGCCGCCTTCAGCAGGGCCCGGTTGCCGCGGACGGTGTCCCCGCCCAGCCGGACCGAGGCATCGTCCTCGACCTGGCCCGGCACCAGGATGCGGCGGCCGGCCGGCAGGTCCGCGGGCAGGGCCGCGCCGCCGAGGTTGTACTTGCCCAGCCGGGCGGCGGTCAGGCGCCGGATCAGCCGCTGTGCCCGCGCCACCGCCGCCTCGGGCAGGTCCACGGAGGCGCCGATCAGCCGGTCCAGCCGGCTCTCGGCCGACGGGTCGTAGTAGATGCCGAGATCGTCCAGCACGAGCGACAGCGGCGGGACCAGATCGGCCCCCAGGCCGCGCGACCGCAGGAACCCGTCCTCGACCCGCACGGCGCCGGGATGGGCCTCGGACCGCGACGCCCAGGCCATGTGCCGCCGGCCGTCGCGCGCGGCCCGCGCGGCGGCGCCGGGCCGGTCGTCGAACAGCACCCGCCGCTCGCTGCCGAAGACCCGCTGCAGCGGGGCCCGCTTCCACAGCCGCATCCCCGATGCCACCCAGCCGGACCGGTCCTCCCGCCAGGCCCGGGCCTGCGCGGCCAGCGCCTCGGCGGCCGTCTCGAAGTCGCAGAGCCTGTCGCGATAGGGGTCGTACCATGTCGGAAACTGGATCATCGCCCCGGCGAACAGCTGCGCGCGGGTCAGCCGCCGTTGCCTGCGGTCCAGCGGGGTGCGGTCGTCGGTCAGGCCCCAACCGGCATAGAACGGCTGGCCGAAGACCACGGGCCGGTGCCCGGCGAGGATCGCCTCGAACCCGAGCTGGCTTGAAAAGACGTAGACCGCCACCGCGCCCTCGAACAGCCGCCAGGGCGACACCGCGTCGGACAGCAGCGTGACCTCCGGCCCGGCGTCCTCGTCCCGGAAGTGCCCCGGCCGCTGGCCGGCGGCGGTTTCCGGATGGCTCTTGATGACGATCCGCGCGCCGGGATGCTCTTCCCGGGCGTAGTGCAGCATCTCCAGGAAACTGTTGCGGTTGCCGCGGCTGGCGGTGACCGAGGCATCGTCGGCGGTCTGGTCGACGACGAGCACGAAGCCCGGGGCGGGGACCGGCGCCTCCGGTTCGACGGCGGCGTATTTGGTCAGGTGAGCCCGTTGCAGGCTCGATCCCGGCCCGGGCCCGGTCCAGCAGGGCGGTGTCGTCGAACGGCGCGGAGGCCAGCAGCCGTTCGAGGCCGGAGGGCCGGGCCGGGTCGAAATGCACGCCCTCGGTGTCGAGCAGCAGCCCGATCGGCGGCCCGCCGCCGTCGCGGCCGGCCCGGACCGAGCGGAGGAAGGCGTCTTCGACCCGCAGCACCGGCGCATCCCGGCGCGCGGCGACGGCTTCGCCCCGCGGGCTGGTCGGGCTCTGGCCCCAGACCCCGACCAGGTCGGACACCCCGGACGGCGCGCCAAGCCGGATGCCGTAGCCGGCGAGGTCGAGGATCCGGCGGACCCGGCCCTGTGTCAGGAAGCCGCCGTTATAGACGAAAAGACGCCGCCGGGATCCGGCGGCGTCGGGCGATTGCCCCGGCGCGGAAGGCACCGCGCCGCCTATTCCGTCGCGATCGAGCTGGCCACGTTGGCTGCGGAAAGGGTCCCGGTCGCGGCCGCGATCACCTTGTTGAACTGCACGAAGGGGGCCTCGGTCACATAGACGGTATCGCCGTCGCGGATCGCGAAATCCCGGGCCATGAACAGGCCGTTCGGCTTCGTCAGGTCGAGAACGTAGACCACGCGCTGCACCCCGGTCAGGTCCTCCGTGCCGCCGAGAAGGGCTTCGGCGATCTCTTCCGGTTCGTTGCGGAACACGAACACGCCGGTGGGGTCCGCCGCCGTGGTCGACAGGCCGCCGACCTGGGCCAGGGCCTCGATCGCCGACAGGCTCTGGGTCTGGAACGGAACCCGGTTCTGCGCGCCGGTCGCGCCGAGCGCGGTGAAACTGCGGGTATCCTGCTTGACGATGATCCTGTCGCCGCCGCGCAGGGCGATGTCGTGCCCCGGGTGATCGTAGAGGTCGTCGAACCAGATCGACCCGCTGTGGTTGCCCCGCACGAGGGTCACCTGCGCGATCTCGGGCTCGATCTGGACGCCGCCGGCGGCCGCGAGCATCGCCGACAGGGTCCGGGTCGGCCGTTCGATCGGGTAGACGCCCTGCGCGCCGACCGCGCCGACGATGGAAACGGTGGATCCGTCCCCGGCCAGCCGGCGCACCTGCACCTGCGGTTCGGGGGTCTGCTCGTTCAGCTTCTCGGTGATGATCCGGCGAATCGCCTCGGGGGTGTTGCCCGCGGCGCGGATCCGCCCGGCGTAGGGCACGAAGATGAAGCCCGCGCCGTCGACCTGCACTTCTTCGAGCGCGGTGGCGTTCTGCCCGAGCGGCACCAGCAGACCGTCATCGACGTTCTCCCAGATCGTCAGGCCCAGCGTATCGCCCGGCGCGATGACGTCGGAGCCCAGTTCGCCGGCATTGGCGAAGCCGGCCGAGAACCCGAGCGCGGGTTGCACTCCGGCAATGCGGTTGACGCGGTCCGTGACGGTGAAGATGAAGGCGTCGCCGCCTTCCAGCACCGACCCCGCGAAGATTTCGGCCTTGTTGGGCCCCGACGAGGGCAGCGCGCAGGCGCCAAGCAGGGCAAGGGTCGCCGCGAGGGACGCGCCCCGGGCAAGTCTACGGGTGAGGGACTGCACTGCTCGATCTCCTCGACCAATCGGGTCTTTTTGCATTCTTTTTCGGCGTCAAACTACCTGCACGCCCCGGGAAAATCCACCGCGGCGCGGCCTGTCGGGGCGCGGAAAGGGGAGGTGTTGCACGACCGACCCGCGCCGCCTCACGGTCTACAACCCATTGGGGGTCTTCAGGTCACGACCCGCAAGTGCTGGCGGGGCCCGGCCTTGCCGAGCGCCAGCGCATCGTAGGGATCGACGGGCGAAAGCAGCATGTCGACGACCTGCCGCATCAGTTGCCGACGGCCGCGGGCGGAGTAGAAGCTCCCCGGCACCTGGCTGGTTTCGAGCAGGTAGCGCCGGAAATCGCGGTAGGCCCGGCTGTCGGGCCGGTCCGGATGCGCGAAGAATTCGGCCAGCGGCTGATCGGAGACGAATTCCGGCTTGTTGTAGATCGCATCGCCGAAGACCTTGAGCGGGATGCCCCGCCACAGAACCTGCTGCCCGGCGGTGGAATTGACGGTCACGGCGGTGCGGGCGTCGTCGAGCAACCGGGCCAGCTTGCCGCCCCGGACGAAATGCAGCCGGCCGGCCACGCCGTGCCGGTTGCCCAGCCGGCGGATGATCCGGCGCAGCGGGGTCTGCCCGTTTTCCAGCGGGTGCGCCTTGATGACGAGGTGATGATGGCGCGGCGCGCCCCGGGCGAATCCCTCGATCACCACGTCGAGGAACTCCTCCATCAACCCGAAGGGCGAATGCTCGCGAAAGCTGGCGTCGTGTTCGAGTTGCAGCAGCGCGAGGTGGTAGGGATAGCCCCCGAACCGGATCCGCGCGGTGGCCAGGATCCGGTCCAGCGCGATCGCCGGCATCAGGAGCAGCCGCCGGGTGTAGAGCAGCGTCTCGGTCCACAGCGGCAGCGCCCGGTGCCGCTGGAAGTTCCGGTAGTCGCCGTTCCGGAACAGCACGAACCAGTGGTAGAGCGCGCCGTAGAAGACATGGCCTTTCATGTCGCCCCAGCGGGCCGGCGGTTCCGGCACCTCGAGGTCCGACACCTCGAGCGCGCGGGCCATCTCGGGCAGGGTGAGCCCCATCAGCCGGGAATGGCCGTTGCTGCCGTCCCGTTCGTAGGTCACCCAGTAGGGCCGCATGTAGCCTTCCTCGAAGACATGCACCGTCAGGCCGCGGTCCCGCGCGATCCGCACCGCCACGGCATGGACCGGCCGCGTGTCGCCGTAGAGGACGATGTCGGTGATGCCGTGCCGGTCGAGAAGCCCGGCCAGGGTCTCCGGCCAGTCCCCCGGCGCGCCGTCAAAGCCGATGTAGCCGGGTGCCCCGAACCAGAATGCCCGGTCGCCGGCATTGAAGCCGACCCGCCAGACCCCGGCCCCGGCCGCCCGCAGCATCCGTCCCAGCCGATGGAAGAAAGGCCCGTGCGGGCCTTGCAGGAACAGGAACCGGGTGCGGGTCGCGTCTCTCACGGGGGCGGGTCTAGCGTCAGTGGGGCTAACGGGTCGTTACCAGGGTTCTCTGGCAGAATTGGGGCGCTGTTGCCAAGACCGGAGGGCTCGGCTAGGGCCGGGGCGGCTGAACCGAAAGCGGCAGGAGGGCAGCGGATGTTCACCGGCATCATCACCGACATCGGCACCGTGCTCGCGGTGGAGCGGCGCGGCGACCTTCGGGCGCGGATCGGCTGCGGCTACCCGGTGGAGGGGATCGCGCTGGGCGCCTCGATCGCCTGCGACGGGGTCTGCCTCACCGTGGTGGGCACCGGCCGGACGGAGGAGGGCCGGACGTGGTTCGATGTCGACATCTCGGCCGAGACCGTGTCGATGACCGCCATCGGCCGCGCCGGCTGGGCGCCGGGTCACCGGATCAACCTCGAACGCGCGCTGAAGGTCGGCGACGAGCTGGGTGGCCACATCGTGTCGGGCCATGTCGACGGCGTCGCCGAGATCGTCGCGATGGCCGCCGAGGGCGACAGCACCCGGATCACCTTCGCCGCGCCCGAGCCGCTTGCCCGGTTCATCGCGCCCAAGGGGTCGGTGGCGCTGAACGGCACCTCGCTGACGGTGAACGAGGTCGCGGGCGCCCGCTTCGGCGTCAACCTGATCCCGCACACCAAGGAGGTCACCACCTGGGGCGCCGCGGCGGTCGGCGACGCGGTGAACCTCGAGGTGGACACCATGGCCCGCTACGTGGCGCGGCTTCGGGAATGGGGCTGAGGCGCGGACCGCCGCCGGGACCCGGCCCGACGCGGCGGCGCGCCGCAGGCGGCTTCCCTTCCCGCGCCGCCCGCGATATCTGCGCCCGGGTAGCAAGGAGCGCCCGATGAACATCGATTTCGAAACCCCCGGCGCGGTCGAACGCGACTGGAGCGGCGCCATCTCGACGGTCGAGGAGATCATCGAGGATGCCCGCAACGGACGGATGTTCATCCTCGTCGACCACGAGGACCGCGAGAACGAGGGCGACCTCGTGATCCCGGCCCAGATGGCGACCCCGGACGCGATCAACTTCATGGCCACCCACGGCCGCGGCCTGATCTGCCTGTCCCTGACCTCGGACCGGGTCGACCAGCTTGGCCTGCAACTGATGTCGACCAACAACTCGTCGCGCCACGAGACCGCCTTCACCATCTCGATCGAGGCCCGCGAGGGGGTGACCACCGGCATCTCGGCGGCGGACCGGGCGCGCACGATCTCGGTCGCCATCGATGCGGCGAAGGGCGCACAGGACATCGCCACTCCGGGCCACGTGTTCCCGCTGCGCGCCCGCGACGGCGGCGTCCTCGTCCGCGCCGGCCATACCGAGGCGGCGGTGGACATCGCCCGGCTGGCCGGGCTCAACGCCTCCGGCGTGATCTGCGAGATCATGAACGAGGACGGCAGCATGGCCCGGCTGCCGGAACTGGTGGCCTTCGCCCAGCGTCACGGGCTGAAGATCGGCACGATCTCGGACCTGATCGCCTATCGCCGGCGGCACGACAATCTCGTCCGGGTCCGCACCGAGCAGGAGATCGTCTCGGAGTTCGGCGGCCGCTGGCAGATGAAGATATACACCGACGAGGCCCACGGCGACGAACACATCGTGCTGACCAGGGGCGACCTGTCCGGCCCCGAACCGGTGCTGGTCCGGATGCACGCGATGGACCCGATGCTCGACATCATCGGCACCGGCCCGGCGGGCCGCGCGCACGAATTCGGCGACGCGATGCGCCGGGTCGCGGAGGAGGGCCGGGGGGTCGTGGTGCTGTTGCGGGACACCTCGATGAAGCTCACCGTGGCCGACGAGAAGTCGCCCCAGACCCTTCGCCAGTACGGCCTCGGGGCGCAGATCCTGTCCTCGCTCGGGCTGTCGAAGATCACGCTGCTAACGAATTCGCCGAAGCCGAAGGTGGTCGGGCTCGATGCCTACGGGCTCGAGATCGTCGGCACCCGCAAGATCTCGGAGCTGGGCTGATGGCCGGCGCGTCGCATCACCAGCTCGACCTGCCCCGCTTCGAAGCCGCCGAGGCGCCGAAGATCCTGATCGTCGTCGCGCCCTACTACCGCGACATCGCCGACGGCCTGCTGGCCGGGGCCCGCGCGGCGATCGAGGCCGCCGGCGCCACCCACGAGACGGTGGAAGTGCCCGGCGCGCTGGAGATACCGGGCGCCATCGGCATCGCCGGCCGGCTGGCCAATTTCGACGGCTACGTGGCGCTCGGCTGCGTCATCCGCGGTGAGACCACCCATTACGACACGGTCTGCAACGACAGTTCCCGCGGCCTGATGCTGCTCGGGCTGCAGGGGCTTTGCGTCGGCAACGGCATCCTGACGGTCGAGACCCACGAACAGGCCGCCGTCCGCGCCGATCCCGGCGGGCAGGACAAGGGCGGCGGCGCGGCGGCCGCGGCCCTGCACCTTGTCGCGCTGGCCCGCAAGTGGGGCCGCCGCGAACGCGGCGTCGGCTTCACCTCCGACATCCTGCTGGCCGGCGGACCCAAGAGCACCGCATGACCCTGTCCAACAACCAGAAGCGCAAGATGCGCTCGGCCGCCCGGCTCTACGCCGTCCAGGCCCTGTTCCAGATGGAAGCCTCCGGCCAGTCCGCCGAGAAGGTGGTCAGGGAGTTCGAGGACCATCGCTTCGGCGCGGTCTACGAAGGCGTCGAGATGGCCGAAGGCGATGTCGACCTGTTCCGCCTGCTGGTCGGACAGGCCGTCAACTGGCAGGCAAGGATCGACCAGATGACCGACCGCGCGCTGGTCGCCCGCTGGCCGATCTCGCGCATCGACCCGACCCTGCGGGCGCTGTTCCGGGCCGCGGGCGCCGAACTGATCGAGGGCGCCGCGCCGCCGAAAGTGGTCATCACCGAATTCGTCGACGTCGCCAAGGCGTTCTTCGACGGCGGCGACGAGCCGAAATTCGTCAACGCGGTGCTCGACCACATCGCCCGCGAGGCCCGTCCCGAGGCGTTCTGACGCCGGCATCCGCGGGTCTGCGGCGGGGTCCGGATTGGACAGCCGCGCGTCGTCCGCTACCTTTCCGGTGAACTCCGGGGAAACCGATATGACCGATTCGAAAATGCCCGCGCTGATCCGTCTCTACATCCGAAGCTGCGTCATCGGATTTGCCGCCGCCGCCGGGTTCGTGGCGCTGCTGATCTGGATCGACGTGGTCGGCCTCGGCACGCTGGTTTCGCAATCGGACATGGCGTTCGTCGCCGTCCTGCTGCTCTGGGTGTTCCACGGCATCGTCTTTGCCGGCGTCCAGTTCGCCTATGCGATCATGTCGATGGCTGAGCCCGCCGACGATGGACACGGTCCCGGTTCGGGCGAGCCGGAGCCGGCCCGGCTTCCGGTCGCGATCCCCGTGCGGAGCGGAGCCGCAGGGCGGCGCTGAACCGTCGGCCCCCCCGGGATCGGGCCTGCCCCGCGAGGATCGGGTTTCATGACCGTGCCGGCCGGGAGGGAAAGAGGCGGGCCCCGCAGCGACCGTGGGGGTGAAGCATTCCCGAGGACCTGTTAATACAGGTGGGCGCCAGGTAACCGGACCACGGTCCGGCCAGAGCCAGCTCCCTCGGAGTTGCGTAAGGCCACCGGAATACGCCCATGTCACGAGAAGAGCAGAAGCCCGCCACGCGCAGACCTAGGGCGCGGCAGGCGGCTCTGCAAGGGGGAGCGTGGAATTCCGCCCGGGGGGGTTCCGATGGATCGGGCGCTTTGACATCTGTTTACGTTTTGTTCATGCTTCCGCCATGTCAGACCTGTTGGCACTCCGCCCCGCCGAGGGCCCGGACCCTGCGCCCCGGCCGGGCCAGATCCTTGCCCGCGGCGTTTGCCGCCATCTGGTCGGCCACGACTTCGTCAGCGTCGAGGAACTGGTTCCCGCGCCGGGTCTCCGGGTCGATGTCATGGCGCTGGGTCCGCGTGGCGAGATCTGGGTCATCGAGTGCAAGTCCTCGCGCGCCGATTTCGCGTCGGACCGCAAGTGGCAGGGGTATCTGGACTGGTGCGACCGGTTCTTCTGGGCCGTCGATGCCGATTTTCCCGTCGACCTGCTGCCCGAAGACACCGGGCTGATCGTCGCGGACGGGTTCGACGCCGAGATCGTCCGCATGGGTCCGGACCGACCGCTGGCGGCCGCGCGGCGCAAGGTCGTCACGCGGAAGTTCGCGCGCCACGCTGCGATGCGGTGGCACGCGGCCCGGGATCCGGGCGCGTTGTCGCTTCCCTGAGGTCTAGCGCCGTCCGGCGATCTCCCGCGCGGCGCGGGCCGCGGCGCGTATTTCCTCGGCGATCTCGTCAGCCTCATCCGGCTCGAAATCCATCGGGATCTCGGTGCGGCCCGACTCGACGAACAGCCGGACCATGCCGGCGCTGGTCGGCCCGATCTGGAGATTGGCCTCGATGTCGCGTTCGCTGTTGATGCCCATGTCGTCCGCCTTTCGATCGACCGCGCAGATAGGGCGGGCCCGCTCGCTTGGCAAGCGGAACCCGACGGGCCCCGACGCAGCGCCGGTCCGCGGGATCCGGTCGAGAACCCTTGCAAATGCGTTTGTGCGGGGCTAATTCCCCGGCCAGTGCCGCCTTAGCTCAGTTGGTTAGAGCGCTGGATTGTGGATCCAGAGGTCCCCTGTTCAAGCCAGGGAGGCGGTACCACCTCCCTCCCCATCCCGGGATGCCCCCATGCAGCGCCGTTAGGGCGCGGTTAAGCCCTTCGTGTCATGACGGGCCGGAAGAGGGGTTTCCGCCCCGACTGGAAAGGACGGCCGGGGAGCGTTCATGCCAACGCTTGGATATGTCAGACTGTCGCGCAAGCTTCCGCTTCTGTTCGTCTGTTTCAGTCTCGGCGTCTCGATGGTCGTTCTGACCATCGGTTACCTGAACTTCCGCTCGGTGCTGATCGACGATGCGCGGACGCTGTTCGAGGTAATCTCGCGCGAGCGCGAGAAGGCGATCGAGCAATGGACCGGGTCGATCGCCAAGGATGTCAACATTCTCGTCAAGAACCCCGGCACGATCGAGGCGGCGGTCGACCTGACCTATGGCTGGCGGGATTTCGACGGGGATCCCTATGCGACCTTCCAGGACACCTACATCCGGCAGAACCCGCACCCGGCCGATCAGCGCTTCCTGCTCGGCGAACCGGTCGTCAACCTGTTCCGGCGCTACGATTTCGCGCATGCGAAGTACCACCCGTTCTTCGTCGAGTTCCAGCAGCAGAACGGCTACGACGACCTGTACATCTTCTCGCCGGAGGGCGACCTGATCTATTCGGTGGGGAAGGGGTCCGAATACGCGACGAGTTTCGAGACCGGCGCCTTCGTCGACAGCGGTCTGGGACGGGCCATGACGCGGGCGCGGGACGGGGCCCCCGGCAGCGTGGTGTTCGAGGACTTCAGTCCCTATGCCCCGGCCGCCGGTGCGCCGGCCGCGTTCGTCGCGGCGCCGCTCCACAACGACTTCGGCGTGCTGGTGGGGGTCGTGGCGCTGCAGATGCCGGTGAGCCGGCTTCTCGCCATCGTCAACGACCCGGCGGGCCTCGGGTCGACCGGACAGCTGATCCTGATCGGCCCGGACGGGCGCAGCCGGAACAGTTCCCGCATCGAGGGACAGTTCGGCCTTTACGCCGAGATCCAGCCGCGTCCGCAGGTCCGCGCCGCTCTGGCGGGGCAGGAAACGGTGATGATCGGCGAGCCTGGCCAGTCCGGCAACGCGGTGATGGCGATCACCGGCAGCACCCGCGTCTTTGACCGGACCTGGGCGATCGTGGCCGAAACCGACATGAACGAGATCCTTGCGAGCGCGCGCGAACTGCGGTTCCTGACGCTTCTGCTGAACGGCGCCGCCGCGGCGATCGTGACCGGGCTGGGCTGGATGGTCGCCCGTTCGATCGTGCGCCCGATCCAGCGGGTTTCCGCGGCGATGGTCGCCGTGTCCGAGGGCGACTATGCCGTCGACGTGCCGGAGACCATGCGGCGCGACGAGGTCGGGGAGATGGCCCGCGTGCTGAGCGAGACCAAGGAGAAGCTTGCCGTCGCCCGCCGCTCCGAGGAGGACCGCGCAGCGATGCTGGAGGCGCAGGGCGTGGCGATCGACACGATGAGATCCGCGCTGACCCATCTTGCCAGCGGCGATCTCAGCCGGCCCATCACCGCCGAGGTCCCCGCCGAGTTCGAGGCCCTGAAGTCCGACTTCAACCGGGCCGTCGATGCCCTCAACGGCGCCCTGGGGCAGGTTCTCGTGACCGCCTCGAGCATCGACGGCAGCGCGGCCGAATTCAGCACCTCGTCCGACGACCTCGCCCGCCGGACCGAGGAACAGGCCGCGACGCTCGAGGATTCCTCGCTCGAGCTCAACCAGATGACGGACTCGGTTGCGAGCGGCGCCGCAAGCGCGCGGGAAGCGATGGTGGTCATCCGCGAGGCCCGCAGCCACGCCGACAACAGCCGCGACGTGGTCCGGGCCGCCATCGGCGCGATGGACAACATCCGGAATTCCTCGGACCGGATGCGGTCCATCGTCGATGTCATGGACGACATCGCCTTCCAGACCAACCTGCTGGCCATCAATGCCGGGATCGAGGCGGCGAGCGCGGGCGAACTGGGCCGCGGTTTCGCCGTTGTCGCCGCCGAGGTGCGCGCGCTGGCGCTCCGGTCGGCCGAAGCCTCGCGCGAGATCAGCGACCTGATCAGGGCCAGCGACACCGAGGTGCAGACCGGCGAGTCCCTCGTCGGCGAGACCGGGACCGCGCTTGTCAGTATCGCCGAGGAAGTGGACCACATCACCGACCTGGTCTCCAAGATCACCGCCGGTTCGGAGGAACAGGCCGCCAGCATCTCGGCGATCAATGGCCGGATCAAGCAACTGGGTGGCGTCACCCAGCAGAACGCGGCGATGGTGGAAGAGTTCAACGCCGCCTCGCAACTGCTCCGGCAGGACGTGTCGGCGCTCGTCGACCTGATCGGCCAGTTCACCATACGGGCCGACGGCGCCGCGCGATTGCCCCGGCCGGCGGCCACGCCCCGCGGCGCCCCGGCAGGCGCCGACCGAGCCGCGCCGGCACCCGAAAGCCGACGGGCCAGCGCCTGAGGCGCCGGGCCCGGATGCCGCAGCCCCAACCGGCGTCCGCAGCGCGGTTATGCGAAACCGGTCCGCCCTGCGCATGACCGGACCTCGCGACGCGCCGCCGCCATCGGCGCTGCAATTGCTGGTCCGCGGACCCCCAAGGCGATGACGCCTTCGGCTCGCCGCCGGGCAGGCGGCGACGGTGCCCGGGCCGGGCCTGGCAAGACGCCGGTCAGCGTGGCGGGGTGCTTTGTCGCCGGTCCGGAACGGTCCGGGGCGGTCGTGGCGCCTGGCCGGCCCTGCCATGACGCCGCTGCCGGCACAGGGCGAAACGGACAGAGTGATCCGGACGGGCATCGCCGACTCGCCGACCGTGGATCCATCGCAATGCCAGGGGAAGGTCCAAGCGCGTGCCCGATGCGCCGCCTCGCGGAGAGGTCCGCTTCAGCCGTATCGCGGTTCCAGTCAGCCGCCCGGACTCTCGCGCCGCGACCCGGTCATCAGCCGGATCGGCATTTCGGCGAGCAGCGCCCCCCAGCCCGCCCCGTGCATGTCCCGGTCCTCCGGCGTTCCCTGGATCGCGGGCCGTGGCAGGGACAGCTTGAGCACGGCGAGATCCGCGATCTCGAACCGCCGGATCGCGTCCGCGGCCACGCCGAAACGGTCAGCGACGGCATCGGTGTCCAGCGCCGCACAGACCGCAGCAAACGTCTCGCCGTCGCCGCAGAACACGTCGATCGTCACCCAGAACGGTCCGGCA